>WVWW01000087.1:0-5234 GCA_011773795.1 Acidobacteriota bacterium | reverse complement strand
GATCGCACGCCTCGCAACCGTGGCCTTGCGTGTATCCACCGAGACCCGTACCGCGAGTTCTTTCTTGATCCCCTCGACGACGGGGATGACGCGGTTGAGTTCTTCGGTCTCGTCGACCGGTTCGGCGCCGGGCCGCGTCGATTCGCCGCCGACGTCGATGATGTCGACCCCGTGGTCGACCATCCGGGAGGCCCGCTCGAGCGCCGAGGGGAGGTCCGGGTACAAGTTGCCGTCGGAGAACGAGTCCGGGGTGACGTTGAGCACGCCCATCACGCGGGTGCGCAGGCCCAGCGACATGGTCGCCCCGTCGGCGAAGGTCAGATCGAAATCGGATCGCGGGTGCATGACCTTAAATATGGCGCTATTCGGCCCCGCGACAAGTCGTGTCAGGCCGGTTGCTCGCCTGGTTTGGGGAGCACCGTGGGGCTCTCCGGCTCGCGGTCGGTCGGCGTCTCGGCGGGCGTCTCGGTTTCATCGGTTTCCGCTTCGGCGGGCCGATGTGCCAGATCCGGAAGCGGCTGGCCTTTGAGGATCAGCTCGATGTCCGAAGCCTCGATCGACTCGCGTTCGAGCAGCGCCTCGGCAATCTTGGTCAGCGCCTCGGCGTGGTCGGTCAAGATCTGCTTGGCCGTCTCGTAGCCGTGCATGACGATCCGCTTGACTTCCTCGTCGATCAACAGGGCCGTGGACTCGCTGTAATCGCGATGTTGCGCGATCTCGCGGCCGAGGAAGATCTGTTCCTCCTGCTTGCNNTTCCTCCTGCTTGCCGAAGGTCAGCGGGCCGAGCTTCTCGGACATGCCCCACTCGGTGACCATCTTGCGCGCCATGTCGGTGGCCCGCTCGAAGTCGTTGCCGGCGCCGGTGGTCAGCCGGTTGAGCGTCAGCTCCTCGGCGACACGGCCGCCCATCAGCATTGCGATGGTCGATTCGATGTACTCCTTCGAGTGCGTGTGGCGGTCGTCGATCGGCAGCGTCTGCGTCACGCCCAGCGCCCGGCCGCGCGGGATGATCGTGACCTTGTGCACCGGATCGGCGGCCGGGACCGTGAGGGCGACCAGCGCGTGGCCGGCCTCGTGATAGGCCGTCGCGCGCTTCTCCTCGTCGCTGATGATCATCGACTTGCGCTCGGCGCCCATCAGCACCTTGTCCTTGGCGACCTCGAAGTCGATCTGCACGACGGCCTTGCGGTTGCGGCGGGCCGCGTGCAGCGCGGCCTCGTTGACCAGGTTGGCCAGATCGGCGCCGGAGAAGCCCGGCGTCGAGCGCGCGATCACCGAGGCGTCGACCTTCTTGTCGACCGTGATCTTGCGCATGTGGACCTTGAGGATCTGCTCGCGGCCGCGCACGTCGGGACGCCCGACGACGACCTGGCGGTCGAAGCGGCCGGGGCGCAGCAGCGCCGGATCCAGCACGTCGGGCCGGTTGGTCGCGGCGATCAGGATCACGCCTTCGTTCGTTTCGAAGCCGTCCATCTCGACGAGCAGCTGGTTGAGCGTCTGCTCGCGCTCGTCGTGGCCGCCGCCGAGGCCCGCGCCGCGGTGACGACCGACCGCGTCGATCTCGTCGATGAACACGATGCACGGAGCGTTCTTCTTGCCCTGCTCGAACAGGTCGCGGACGCGGGACGCGCCGACGCCGACGAACATCTCGACGAAGTCCGAGCCGGAGATCGAGAAGAACGGCACGTTGGCCTCGCCGGCGATCGCGCGGGCGAGCAGCGTCTTGCCGGTCCCGGGAGGCCCCATCAGCAGGACGCCCTTCGGGATCTTGCCGCCGAGCTTCTGGAATTTCTGCGGCTCCTTGAGGAACTCGATGATTTCCTGCAGCTCTTCCTTGGCTTCCTCGACCCCGGCCACGTCCTTGAACGTGACCTTGCGCCCCTGAGACGAGGTCAGCTTGGCGCGCGATTTGCCGAACGACAGCGCCCGGTTGCCGCCGCTCTGCATCTGGCGCATGAAGAAGATCCAGACGCCGATGAACAGGAGCATCGGCGACCACATCAGCAGGGTCGTCAGGAACGAAGTGTTGCGCGGGGGCTCGGCGGTGACCTTGATGCCCTGGGCCTGCANNTAGGTCGTGAAGGGGACGTTGGCGCTCCCGCCGCCGCCCGGCGCATCGGGGCGGCGCAGCCCGCGGATCTCGTAGCCGACCTCGTCGCCCGTGACCGTGACCTCGAGGATCTTTCCGTCGGCCACCTTGCCGTAGAACTCGGACTGGGTCAGCCGCTTGCTGTTGCGAGCCTCGGCGTCGAAGATCCGGTAGCCCACGACGAGCGCCATGATCACGACGAACCAGATGAGGATGGTCTTTACATGCGAACTCAAGGACGCCTCCGTGGTCGAACGACCCCGACTCTCTCAATATATAGAACGACCCTACACGGTGCCACGATCCCTTCCATACCAGCCCGATTCGCCGGTCGTCGGTTGACGGCCCGGATCAGCGGGTTTTTCCCGCAAAATGCGGGACAGCCGCCAACGATAACGTTTGAAACGCGGCGCGGATTTCAGCCCTGTCCTCGCTCGCCGAAGCGGATCTCGCCGCGCGTCCGTCGCGCCGTTCTTTTTCCGGGAAGGTGGATCTCGCGGTTGCCGCGGGGCCCGCAGAGGTCGAGCAACGACTCCACGTGCTTGCGCCCGATGCGCCGCCCGTCGATGCCCGCGCGCCGCAGCGCGAGCAGAGCCACGCGCCTCGCGATCACCGGATCGAGCGACCGCAATTCGGCGACGCGCAGCACCGGCCAACCCCGGCGATCCGTTCGGCCGAGGCTGTCGAGGTGTTGCTCCGCGAGGCCGTCGAGGTAGTCCGAGTCCTCGCGCAGGGCTCGCGCGGCCTGGGCCAGGTTCTTGGCCGCGCGCGGATTGAGGTGTTGCTCCAGCAGCGGGATCAGCCTGCGGCGGACGCGGTTTCGATCGAACCGCAGATCGCGGTTGGAAGGATCCTCCCGCCACTCGGTCCCGCGGCGCCCGAGCCACGCGCGCAACGCGGCCCGTTCGAGTCCGAGCAGGGGGCGCACGAACGGACCGCTGAGCTCCGGGATCCCGGCCAGGCCGGCCGCGCCGGCACCCCGCGCGAGTCGCATCAAAACGGTTTCAGCTTGGTCGTCCAACGTGTGACCCGTCACGATGCCGTCGCAGTTCGCTCGTCGCCCCGTTTGAACCAAGAACTCACGCCGCACCCTGCGCGCGGCCTCTTCCGGAGACTCGTCGCGACGGCGCGCCTTCGCGACATCGCGGCGCTCCGCGTAAACCTCCAGGCCCAGATCGCGGGCACGCCGTTCGACGAAGTTCCGGTCGGCCCGCGACCCGCGCCTGAGCGCGTGGTCCAAGTGGGCCACCACCAACCGCTCCCCGGGGCGCTCGACGAACCGATCCATCAAGTGCAACAGCGCGATCGAATCGCCCCCGCCGGAGACGGCGGCGAGCCAGCGCTTCTTCGGATCGATCAACCGCCTCGCCGCACGCCGGAAGGCGAGTTCGAGGGCGTCGCCCATCAGCGGCCCGTGGCCACCAGCAACAAGTTCTCGCGGCGCCGCTCGAACAAGCTGACCAAGGCACGCATCGTCAGAGCATAGACCCCGAGACAAATCGCCAGCCAGGCCAGGATGATCCCGGCCGTCAAGAACGTGCTCTTGGCCACCATCAACGTGAAGAACGCGGCCGCGCCGGGTGGGAACACGAGTAGCGGCACGGCGAGAAAAGCGACGAACCCGGCGATCGGCTGGGGGTTGCCGTCTTTTCCCATGCGCGACAGGTCGGCGACCTTGGGGAACACGGCGGACAACAACAGCGCGAGCGGAATAAAGAGCAGGAACGTAGAAGCGAGGATCATCAGGCTCGTAAACCAAAGCACGGGCGAACCCGCGGGGTCGAGCACGAAGCCGATGCCGAAACACAGCGCGGTCGAGATCGTCACGAGCAAAGCGCAACCGATGATCTTTCCGCGCAGCAGATCGGCGGTGCTCAGCGGCGAAAGCAGCTGCAAAGTCAGCCCGTGCGAGTCAACGGCGAACACGTTGGCCAGGATCGGCTGCAACGAGATCAGCGTGAAGAAGCCGCCGGCGAACCCGATCCCCAGGCCGTAACTCAGCCCGTTGGGGAGCGCGGTCTTGGCCAACTCGCCCTTGAGGATCACGTAGATCATCGCCGTGATGACGAAGTTAAGGTACACCGCCGTCTTGCCCCGCACGGTGCGCAGGGCCAGTCGCATCGTGGCGAACGCCACGGCAGCAACCGCGGGCCGCACACCGGGCAGCCGGCGCGTGTGAAAACCGGCACCCATCTTGCCCGACGCTCCACCGGTTTCCGGCGTTTCGAGCAATCGCGAATACGCCGATCGAGAGGCGACGTAGAGCAGGCCGGTCCAGGACAGCAGCACGACGAAATGAAGCCCCGCTTCGGCGCCGCGCCCGGCGATCCCCGCGTCGACCAAGTGCGCGAAGGATTCGGAAGGCACAAACGCGGCGGCGAGCGGCAGCTTGTTGTCGACGTGCTGCGACGCCAGCAGGCTCGGATCTCGTTCGACCGCATCTTCGATTCCCGCGCTTCTCGCTTCCCGCCGCTCTTCGATCCGGTTCTCCCAACGCTCGCCGGCAAGGCTGAACAGCAGGCCCGACAGCGACAGCACCACGATCAGCACCGCGGTGAACATCTCCGCACGTTTGCGCTTGCGGAACAGCAAGGCGATGAGGAACGAGGCCAGCGATACGGCGAGCATCAGGATCGTGATGAAGAGCAGCGCCCCGCCGAGAGCGACCAACCCGCCGACAACGGATCCGCCGATCACGAGCCCGAGCGGGAACAGCACGAGTGCCGGGAAAATCACGCCCAGCCAAGGATCGCTCAACGCGCCGATCACCTCGGCGCCGTGGAGCATGGTTCGACGAATCGGCAACAACAGCAGGCGCGTCGTTTCGGAGCCCGTTCCGCGAGCCGAACGCACCATCGGGGCAATCAACACGACGATCGTCATCACGGCGAGACCCACGCGGGCGCCCAGAAACGCAACGCTTTCCCAAATCAGGACCGTTCCCGCCGCGCCCATCTTCCAGCCCAGGAACAGCCCCATCGCACCGAGAAACACGACCGTCGGCACCAGCATCAACAACAGGAAGAACGGCGCCAGCGCCCCGAGCGCACGCGAGATCTGCTCCAGAGAGTCGCGCCGGCGAACCCTGAAAGCGTTGCGGGAAACGCGCCAGCGCATCCACAGGAACGCTCGGATCGTACGCAGC
>WVWW01000029.1 GCA_011773795.1 Acidobacteriota bacterium | reverse complement strand
CTGCGGGTCACGATCCTCGGCGACATCCTCAACAGCCGCGTGGCGCGCAGCAACGTCTACCTGCTGACCACGATGGGCGCGAGCGTGACCGTATGCGGGCCGCCCACGCTGTTGCCGATCGGGATGGAACGGTTGGGCTGTCGCGTGACCCACGATATCGATGCCGCGATCGACGGCGCCGATGTCGTGATGGCGCTGCGCATCCAGCTCGAGCGCATGAAGGCCGGGGCGTTCCCGACGCTGCGCGAGTACGCCGCGCTTTACGGGGTCAACGCCAAGCGCTTCGCGCGCGCCGCCAAGGACGCGATCGTGATGCACCCCGGCCCGATGAATCGCGGTGTCGAGATCACCAGCGAGATCGCCGACGGCGAGCACTCGGTGATCCTGAACCAGGTCACCAACGGGGTGGCCGTCCGCATGGCCGTGCTGTACCTGCTTGCCGGAGAGACCGTTGAAGCTGCTGCTTGAGGGTGGGCGCGTGATCGATCCGGCCTCGGGGCTGGACGCGAAACGCGACGTGCTGATCGAGAAACGCAAGATCGCCCGGATCGCCGCGTCGATCGACGCCGGCGACGCCAAGACCATCGATTGCCGCAACCTCGTGGTGTGTCCCGGTTTCATCGACATGCACGTGCACTTCCGGGAGCCGGGCCAGGAGTGGAAGGAGACGGTGGCGAGCGGTTGTGCCGCGGCCGCGGCCGGTGGCTTCACCGGTGTCGCCTGCATGCCGAACACGGTCCCGGTCAACGACTCGCGCGCCGTCACCGAGTTGATCCTCGCCTCCGCCGAGGAGCATCCCGTCCACGTCTGGCCCATCGGCTGCGTGAGCCGCGGTCAGGAGGGCAAAGAGCTCGCCGAGATGGGCGACATGCGCGACGCCGGCGTCGTGGCCTTCTCGGACGACGGCAAGCCGGTGCACTCCAGCCTGGTGATGCGCAAGGCGCTCGAGTACTCGAAGATCTTCGACGTGCCGATCATCGATCACTGCGAGGACCACGTGCTGGTCGACGGCGGCGTGATCCACGAAGGCGAAGTATCGACGCGGCTGGGGCTGCGCGGGTGGCCGGGAGTCGCCGAGGACCTGATGGTCCAGCGCGACATCCTGCTCGCCGAGTACACCGGCGGGACGGTGCACATCGCGCACACCTCGACCGCCCGCGCGGTGGACTTCGTCCGCGCGGCGAAACGCCGCAAGCTCAACGTCACCTGCGAGGTCACGCCGCACCACCTGGTGCTGACCGACGAGGCGGTGATCGGCTACGACACCAACACGAAGATGAACCCGCCGTTGCGCACGCAGCACGACATGAAAGGGCTCCGCAAGGCGCTCGCCGACGGCACGGTGGATGCCATCGCCACGGATCACGCGCCGCATCGCTGCGACGAAAAGTGTGTGGAGTTCGGGTTGGCGCCGTTCGGGGTCATCGGGCTGGAGACCGCCGTCCCGGTCTGCCTCGACCGCCTGGTGCGCACGGGGGTGATCGACCTCCCGCGCTTCGTGGAGCTGCTCACGAGCGGCCCGGCCGGGATCCTCGGGGTCGACCGCGGGATGCTCGCGGAGGGCGGGCCGGCCGACGTGACGCTGCTGGACACCGAACGCCGGGTCACGATCCAGGCCGAGGAGTTCGAGTCCAAGAGCTCGAACAGCCCGTTCGACGGCTGGGAGTGCACCGGAACGAACGTCATGACCATCGTCGGTGGCCGCATCGTCGACAACAAGCTTTAGACGAGACGGGACGGTCTGATAGGATCGTCCTTTTACTACCGAGGAGTGAGGGAAACGTGACACGCGCTGTCTATGAAACGGAACTGACGGGTATCGAGCTGAAGGCACGCGGCAAGGTCCGCGACATCTACGATCTCGGCGATCGGCTGCTGATCGTCGCCACCGACCGGCTGTCGGCGTTCGACTACGTGCTGCCCAACCCGATCCCCGACAAGGGCAAGGTGCTCAACCAGATCTCCGAGTTCTGGTTCAAGCGTTTCACGTCGCTGACGCCCAACCACGTCATCAGCACCGACGTGGCCGAGTTCCCCGCCGCGCTGCGCGCGCAGGCCGAGCAGCTCGAGGGCCGCTCCACGCTGGCGCGCAAGCTGAACATGATGCCGGTGGAGTGTGTCGTGCGCGGCTACCTCGCCGGATCGGGCTGGAAGGAGTACCAGCGCGACGGCACGGTCTGCGGGATCAAGCTCCCGGAAGGTCTGCAGGAGTCTTCGCAGCTTCCCGAGCCGATCTTCACGCCGGCGACGAAGGCCGACGAGGGCCACGACGAGAACATCCCGTTCTCCGAGGTCGTCAACCTGGTCGGCGAGGAGCGCGCGAACGAGTTGCGCGACAAGTCGCTGGCGCTGTACGCGGCGGGCGCCGACTACGCGCGCGGCCGCGGGATCATCATCGCCGACACGAAGTTCGAGTTCGGCCTCGACGGGGAGACGCTGGTGCTCGCCGACGAGGTGCTGACCCCCGACTCGTCGCGCTTCTGGCCCGCCGATCAATACGAGCCCGGGCGCGGCCAGCCCTCGTTCGACAAGCAGTACGTGCGCGACTACCTCGAGTCGATCGGCTGGAACAAGCAGCCGCCGGTGCCGGAGCTGCCCCAGGAGATCGTCGACGGCACGCGCGAGCGCTACCTGCAGTGCTACCGCGAGCTGACCGGCGAGGAGATCCGCTAGCCCGAAAAGCCGCGCAGCTCCTGACGGGCACGTTCGAATCGCGACAGATCGGCGCCCGGCGCAGGCCACAGACCCGCGATCACGTCGACCTTCTCGGCGGCTCGCCGTAGTCGCTCGGCCAGCCGCGGGTCACGCGACGCCGCTTCGGTGAGCCGCTCGACGGCAACCTCGGCGCGATCGAGGTCGGCGCAGTAGAGCAGCAGGTCGACCCCGGCCTCGATCGCCTCCACGGCGGCCCGGCCATCGACGTCGCGGGGCGCCACCGCGCCCATCTCGAGGTCGTCGCTGACGGCGAGACCGTCGAACCCGACCCGCCGGCGCAGCCACTCCGTCACGGCCGTCCGCGAGCAGGTCGCGGGTAGGGGTGTCTCGCCGTCGAGCGCCACGTAGTGGCCGTGGCCGACCATCACCGAGGCGGCCTTCGACGCCAGCTCGCGGTAGGGCAGGAGGTCCTGCTCCTCGAGCCGCGCTGCGCTGCGGCAGACGCTCGGCAACTCGAGATGGCTGTCGACGGCGGTGTCGCCGAGCCCGGGGAAGTGCTTGAGGCAGCCGGCGACACCCGTCGACTGCAACCCGTTGAGGAACGCGCCGGCGGAACGAGCGGCGGCGGGCGGGTCGGTGCTGAACGATCGATCCCCGATGCCGTTGGCGGCAGCGGCCGGGCAGAGATCCACGACCGGCGCGAAATCGACGTTGAAGCCGAGCCCGGCCAACGCCTCGCCGGTGAGGATCCCGAAACGGGTGATCGCTTCGAGACCCATCGCGTGGAGCTCGACGGCGGTCGGTGTCGGGCCGATCCAGGGTTCCAGCCGCGAGACCCTGCCGCCCTCCTGGTCGATCGCGAACAGCGGCCGATCCGTCAGTGCCCCCGCGACCCGCCGGAGCAATTCCGCCGTCTGCTCCGGCTCCACGAGGTTGCGGCCGAACAGGATCACGCCGCAGGTGCCCAGCCCGGCCAGCCGTCTCGCGGTCGTGTCGTCCAGCTCCGGTGAGGGGAGTCCGACCATGATCGAGCGCCCCGCGGCGCGTCGGTTGGCGTCCATCGAGATGCTTCCTCAACGGGCCCAAAAAGCTGCCCGAACGGCAGGATATCCCCCGTTCGGGCCCGTATCCAGTGGAAACGGCCCGGTTTGACCCGTACTTTGGCGGGTGTTAGGTTTTCCCCGGTAGGGGTTGAGGGACCGAGCCGGTCCGACCGATCGAGCCGCGAGGAAAGTTGCCATGGCACGCATCCGTTTTCGGCTGGCGCCCAAGCGCTCGCCGAAAGCCGCCAGTCGCTACACGCTGCTGATCCTGCCGGAAAGCAGGAGCCGCTTCAGGAAGCTGCACATCAGCCGCCGCTTCGTCGTCTTCGCCGCCGTCGCGGCGGGTGCGCTGGTCACGGCCGGTCTGCTCGCACCGCACCTCTGGATGCGCGTCCAGACCCAGCGAACGACGATCGAACACCTGGCCCACGAGAACGAACGTTTGCGCGTGCAGACGACTCGGTTCGAGGCATCGGTCGACGAGATCCAGCAGCGACTCAGCGGCATCGAGACCACGGCCGAGGAACTGGCCGGCGAGCTGGGGATGGACATGCGGACGATTCCGGCCGGCGGAGCGGGGAGCCCGTCCCTCGCCGGCCGCTCGCCGTTGTTGAGCGAGCTGGATTCGCTTTCGGGTCGGGCCGCGGGTGTCCGCGAATCGCTCGAGCAACTGGACGACGCGTTTCGCGTTCGCGCCTCCCTGCTGTCCTCGACACCGTCGATCATGCCGGCGCAGGGTTGGTTCTCCCACGGCTTCGGCTGGCGCAAGGACCCGTTCTCCGGCAAGCGACGGTTCCACCGCGGCATCGACATCGTCAACCATCGAGGGACGCCGATCCACGCGACCGCCGACGGGGTGGTCTCTCGCGCCGTGCGCATCGCGGACCTGGGCAAGACGATCGACATCTCCCACGGCCGCGGCTACGTGACCCGCTTCGCCCACCTCAGCGAGATCCTCGTCAAGCCCGGCCAGAAGGTCGAGCGCGGGGACCTCATCGGCAAGATGGGCTCGACCGGCCGCTCCACCGGGGATCATCTGCATTACGAGATCTTCTACGACGGCCGGCGGGTGAACCCGTGGAAGTACCTGGGGCAGCGCGGGGGCTGACCAGCGGCTGATACCCTTTCCGGGATGGATCGCAAGGACGCGGAGCTCGATCCGGAGGTGCTCTCCGACCCGCTGGAGGCGGACGACACGCCCACCGTCATCGACGTCGACGCCGAGGAAGCCGGCACCGGTGCGCTCACCAAGGCCGACACCCGGGCCCTGCGCAGCACCGACCCGTTTCGGCTCTACATGGCGGAGATCAAGAAGTACCCGCCGCTGTCCCGGGAAGAAGAACAGCGTCTCGCGCGGTTGTACCGCGAAACGGGAGACCGCGAGGCGCTGTTCCGCCTCGTCACCGCCAACCTGATGCTGGTCGTGCGGATCGCCTTCTCCTTCCGGCGAGCGGCCAAGAACCTGCTCGATCTGGTCCAGGAGGGGAACGTCGGCCTGCTGGCGGCCATTGATCGGTTCAGCCCCGAGGTGGGGGTCCGGCTGCCGACCTACGCGGCCTGGTGGATCCGCGCCTACATGGTCAAGTTCCTGCTGGACAACGTCCGGCTCGTGCGCGTCGGGACGACCAACGCGCGGCGCAAGCTGCTGCGCAACCTGCACAAGGAGAAGCAGAAACTCGAATCCATGGGCTTCGACGTCGGGCCCAAGCTCCTGGCGGAGCACTTCGGCGTCTCCGAGCGTGACGTGATCGACGTTCAGGCGGCCCTCAGCTCGCGGGACGTGTCCCTCGATGCGCCGGTGGCCGGGAGCGACGGGGATCGCAGCCACGCCGACGCGCTCCCCGAGGCGACGGACTCCAGCGTGGAGGACGAGGTTTCACGGCGCGAGCTCCAGGACAAGATGGAAGCCCTCCTGAACACCTTCCGGGAGGGTCTGACCGAGCGGGAACTGGCCCTCCTGGACGAGCGGATCGTCAGCGACACCCCGGTGAGCCTTCAGGCCCTCGGCGACCGTTTCGGGACCTCTCGCGAGGCGGTGCGGCAGGCCGAGGGCCGGTTGATGAAAAAACTAGAGGACTTCTTGCGCCAGGAGCTAGGTGATATCGGCGACTGGAGCCTCAGATAGCGCTCGGCCGGCTTGCTGAAACGGTCTGGAGCCCAGTGTGGACGGGCACAATCCGGCTTGACCGTTAAGACTTTACCGCCAATATTATCCGGTGAGGCTCGGCTATGTTTTTTTGGCCAAGGCTCTTGTTGCGAAACGTTCTTGTTGGTATGCTTCGCCTCTCCCCAGGGGGGAACACACGGGGCGAGGCTTCCACGGGAAGCCGGGGTTGGTGATGCAAATCTTGATTCTCTTGGCCACCGTCGCGCTGAGCCTGGCGACGGCCATCCTGACCGCTTCCGGAATCCTGACCCTCTTGCTCAAGGTCATGATCCGTCTGCGTTAGCGCACGCCCCTGCCGAGCTAATCATCCTGACCTATTTCGTCGCGTGCGTCGCGCGCCCGTTCGTGCATCCCCCGAAAATCCGGTAATTTCAGGACCTGGCCGTAGGCCTCGTGCGCCTTATCCGCCTCGCCTCGTATCGCGTAAAGCTCGCCGAGTTGATACCAGGCCAGGAGGGCCATCTGATCGTTGGATTCCTCGCGATGAATTTCGAGGATCTTGGTGAGCTCGGCTTCGGCCGCATCGAGCTGCTCCAGCTTGAGCCGAGCGACGGCCAACCCGTAGCGTGTGAACAGATGCTCGGGGCGTAGCTCGAGCGCGCGCTCGAGAGCCGGGATCGCCTGTTCGT
This sequence comes from Acidobacteriota bacterium, assembly GCA_011773795.1. Lineage (GTDB taxonomy): Bacteria > Acidobacteriota > Polarisedimenticolia > Polarisedimenticolales > Polarisedimenticolaceae > WVWW01. The sequence continues at coordinate 3,761 of WVWW01000029.1, read as the reverse complement.
AGTCGCCGAGACCGCCGTAGTGGCGCGCCTTGGCCGTGGCCTCCCGGAACTGTGCCTCCATATCGCCCACCGCGGCCTGTCGGCGAACGTAGCCGGCGAAACGGGTCTCGATCTCTTCGACGGAGAGGCCCAGCGCGCCGGCAAATCCGGCCGCGTCGCTCTCGTACCGGCCGTACACCTCGGCGATTGCCTTTCCGCCGAACTCCTCGTGGAGCCAGCCGACGAACAAACCGGCAATCGGAAAGCCGAGGCGGGCCTTGTTGAGCACCCGCATCTTCTCCTCGTCCAGCAGATCGGCCAGGCCCGGGAAGCGGTCGTCGCCGGCGAGCATGGAGGCGTAGACGGGCAGCTCGTCGGTTCCCTGCTGTTGCTCCGCCCAGACCGCGNNAGTTCATTCTTGCCTTGCTGTTGCTCCGCCCAGACCGCGAGTCCCTCGACGAGCAACGTGAGGTAGCCCGGGCCGTAGAGCTGCCGGGCGATCAGGTGTAGGTCCTCGTGGGGGCTCGGGTCCAACGCGATGGCCTTGGTCAAGTAGAGCTCTCCCCGGCGCCCCAGGTGATGCCTTGCATCGTGGACGTCGCAGAGGTTCTCCTTCGCGTCGCTGTCCTCGTAGACGAAGAGCTCGATCTTGGTCGCGTTCTCCGGCGCCTTCCCCAGAGCCGCCACGCCGGCGCTCCAGGCGGACTCTCGGGCCGCCACGACGGCGTCGAGCTCGGCCTCGCTCAGGCCGAGCGAGAAGTCGTGCACGATGTAATGCTCGGATTCCCTCTTGACGTTGGACAACGGCCGTGAATCGCGGTTGTCCACCTCGACATCGGGGTTGCGCCGGGGCGGCCACTTCATCTCGTTCGTCATGAAGCGTCCGTACTCCTCCACCGTGTACTGGTCGTAGACGATCCAGTCCGAACCGAAGAAGGGCAGCACCAGGTAGCGGTCGAGCTCGGGATCGATCCGCGACCAGAAGAACAGCTCGTGATCCGCGGAGAACGGAGAGACCCAGCCGAACAGGAGGTCGTGCTCGAAGCCGCGCTCGATGCCCTCGAACTTCCAGCCTCGCTCCGTCAGCTCGACACCGCCGATCTCGCGCAACAGCGCGTTGTTCCAGCCGAGCAACAGCAGGTGCGCCTTGCGGTCCTCCGCGGTCACCTCCACGTCGGCGAGGACCCGCGTGACGGTCCGGTGGCGCCCCGAAAGGTAGGCCGCACGCCGCTCGGCCGAGATGCGGTTGCGCTCGCGCTCCTCGTCGGGACTCCCGGGATAGACGATCGTGATCTCGGGGTAGGTGTACAGCAACGCCGCGCCGGTGAACACCTCGCGCTCCTCGGCCGCGACCTGCGGGACCAGCGCGGCGCCCAGGAGCAGCGCGGTCCGGATGCATCTCATGCTCGCCTCCACCCCGGTTATCTTACCGACGCTGGCGTACAATCGCCCGCATGGGAAGGCTTCTGGCGCTTGCCGACCTGCACCTCTCGGGCACGGGCGACAAGCCGATGGATCGGTTCGGCGAGCTGTGGGTGAACCACGCCGAGCGCATGGCGTCCAACTGGGACGCCTCTGTCCGACCGGACGACTGGGTGCTCCTGCCGGGCGATCTNNAAGCTGCTGCTGCGCGGCAACCACGACAGCTGGTGGGGGAGTCGGGCCAAGGTGCTCCGCGCCCTGCCGGACGGCTGCGAGATCCTGCACAACAGCGCCGCCGAGATCGGCGCCTGGGTCGTGGTCGGGTCGCGCGGCTGGCTGAGCCCCGACGACCCGCTGGCCGGGGAGGACGATCGCAAGGTGTTCGCGCGCGAGCTGCAGCGGCTGGAGCTCTCGATCCGCGACGCCGAACGGTTCGACGCGGGCCGGCCTCGACTGGCGATGCTGCATTACCCGCCGTGGCTCGTCGGTCGCGAGCCCACCGAGGTCGTCGGACGGCTGCGGGCGGCCGGGGTCAGCGTCTGCGTTTACGGCCACCTTCACGGCGAAGACCACGCGCTCGCGGTGCACGGCGAGCACGACGGGATGCGCTTCTGTTTCGTCGCCGCGGACGCGGTCGGGTTCGAGCCCGTCGTGATCCTCGACGACGTGGGGTCGTCATGACGTCGCATGTCTACCGCTGCTCCGACGCCGCACGCTGGTTGCCCCGAATCCTCGCCGCCTCGGCGCTCGTGGCCGCGATGATCCTCTCGGTCCGGATCTACGCTGGCGTCGCGGGCTCCGGCTGGTCGCACTCGCGGACGTTCGTGATCCTCGTCGGCGCGGCGGTCGCTTTGATGATCGTGCGCGCGGGCGGGATGGTCCGGGCGGAATACAGGCTCCTGGACGAGGCGCTTCACATCCGCGTCGGCAAGCACGAGCGGGAGCTGCCCTACGAGATGATCGTCTCGTTGAGCTACGAAACGCCGTTCGTCAAGCCGAAGGAGTGGCTCCCCGCGATGGTGCTGATCGATCGGTTCGACAAGGTCTGGCGGATCCCCGCGTTCCTCGTCGACGGCGACCGGTTCGTGACCGAGCTCACGGAAGCCGCGGGCCGTGACGACCTGCGGAGCTTCGCCTCCGCGCATGGCCTCACGACGAAGATGGCGGCGACGCGCGGCCGGCTCATGATCGGCTACTCGGTGGCCGCGGCGCTGGTGCTCGCGGCCTGGCTGTTCCTCGCCCTCTCGGCGGGACCGTGACGTGATCCCTCGGATCCGAAGTTCCGTTCTGGTGACGCTACTGGTCGCCGCGCTCGCACCCCTTCCGTGTCCGGCGGCCGATGCGGCGTGGCAGGCCTTGCTGGAGGGCGACGCGGAGCGAGCGCTGGAGCTCTACCGGGACCGGATCGGCGAAGCGCCCGGCGACGATCGCGCGGCGGCGGGCGAGATCGAGGCACTGCTCGCCCTGGAGCGTTTCGACGCCGCCCTGGAGCGCTCCACCACCCGCTACGAGGAGTTCGCGTCGAGCCCGCACGTCCTGGCGGCGCACGGTAGCGCGCTGCTGCGGGCGGGGCGACTGATCGAGGCCGACGCCGTCCTGGCCGCTCTCGAAGAAACCGAGGAGGCGCCTCCCCGAGGTCTCATCGCGCTGGCGCGGTTGCGTGGTGCGCGGGGCCGCCACCAGGAGGCGGCCGAGCTGGCCGAACGGGCGTTGCTGGACGGAGCCGACGATCCCGTCGTCCAGTTCTGGGCCGCGGAGTCCGTCGCGGACCGCGATCTGTCGATCGAGCTGCTCGAGCGATTCGTCGCCGCGGAGCCGAAGGGAGCGGACGATCGTCTGGAGGCCGCGCGCGGCACCCTGAGGCTTCAGGACGCGCTCGGGGATCGCCAGGTCTGGGTCCCGCTGGCCGCGCCGGAGCGTGTCGTCGTGCCGCTTCGCCTCGTCTGGGACGACCAGGGACGCAAGCTGGGCTACGTGGTCGAGGCGCGCATCGGGCCCAAGGACAAGCCGGTCAAGCTGATGCTCGACACCGGGAGCACGGGACTGTTCCTCGTCGAGCGCATGGCGCGCAAGCGGGGTTTCGAGTTCCTCTCCGAGGAGACCGCCTTCGGGGGCGGCGGCGACAAGCGCCACCGCAACCGACGTGGTCTGTTTTCGAGCTTTCGACTCGGCGAGGTGCGGTTCGGAGAGGCGCTCGCGGGGACCACGCGCAGCGAGCTCGAGCCCTACGGGCGCTTTCACGGGCTGCTGGGGATCCAGGCGCTCTCCGGTTATCGCGCGGTGCTCGATCTGAAGGCCCAGCAGCTGATCCTCACCCGCACGACGTCCGACGACGTGTCCGGCGAGCCCTTCTGGATGGT
>WVWW01000272.1:904-1118 GCA_011773795.1 Acidobacteriota bacterium | reverse complement strand
AACGGCTCGTCGGTCAGGTGACGCTCGACCGCTTCGCGTATCGGTTCCTCGTCGACATCCTGCGCGATCGCCGGCGTCGCGTAGCACGCGATGGCAATCCAAGTGAGAGGGATAAACCTGAAGATCCTGTTCATCTGTTCGCACCCCTCGGTCTGGCTGGCGGTGCTCCGAGGCGCCAGTGAATCTCGGGCTCGATGACGAGCTCGTAGCAGCA
>WVWW01000272.1:661-827 GCA_011773795.1 Acidobacteriota bacterium | reverse complement strand
CCGCTCGATCGTTTCGAGACGTTTTTCGACGAGCGACTCGGCCTCGACATCGGCGACATAGGAGAGACGCAGCACGGCCGGTCCTTTCTGCAGCTCTTCCAGCAGCAGGCCGAGGCGCGGCTTCCACTGGCTGCGCATCTCGGCCGAATCGGGTTCGAAGACCGCA
>WVWW01000272.1:269-513 GCA_011773795.1 Acidobacteriota bacterium | reverse complement strand
GATTCGTTCGGCGTGATGGCGCAGGTGATGTGGTAGCGCCCGTTTGCGTCCGTGGTCGCCGCGAGACCCCGTGCGGTAACCAGCCTTACACCGGCCAGTCCGGCTTCGTCATCGTCCTGGTAGCCGTTGCGGTTGGCGTCGTCGAAGACCTTGCCCGTCACGTCGGTGCAGTCGAAGGTCGGATCCGGCACGACGCGCACCGTCGCCGACGCTTCCTCGGACATGATGCCGCCACTCAGTGAGC
>WVWW01000272.1:0-168 GCA_011773795.1 Acidobacteriota bacterium | reverse complement strand
AGTGGTCAAGAGCAAGTCCGGCCACAGGAGTTCGCGCCCGGCGATCACGGGTTCCGTCGCCTGTTCGTCGAAGCGCGCCGAGCCCTCGACGTAACGGAAGCCGGCGGGGAAACGATCGACGATCGTGACGTCCGGCAGATCCGCGCCGAAGGAGTTACCGACCGTGAT
>WVWW01000255.1 GCA_011773795.1 Acidobacteriota bacterium | reverse complement strand
CGCCGACGAGGCCGACGCCCACGACGTCCTGCTCTGCATCCAGACCGGCGCCAACAAGTCCGACGAGGACCGGTTGCGTTTCGAGTCGCAGGAGTTCTACATCAAAACCGCAGATCAGATGCGGCGCCTCTTCCCCGACGACGCCTTTCCGGCGGCGTGCGACAACTCGTTGCTCATCGCCGAGCGCGCCGATGTCCGGCTCGAGTTCGGCAAGATCCTGCTGCCGCAGTTCCCGGTCCCCGAGGGCCACGACGAGGCCTCCTATCTGCGAGAGCTCGTTCTGGGTGGAGCGAAGGCGCGCTACGGGGACCGGCTCGACGACGAGGTCCGGGAGCGCATCGACTACGAGCTCGGCGTCATCGACGACATGGGCTTCACCGCCTACTTCCTCATCGTGTGGGATCTGATTCGCTACGCCACGGAGCGGGGCATCCGTACCGGCCCCGGTCGTGGTTCTGCCGCCGGCTCGATCATCGCGTTCTGTCTCGGCATCACGAAGCTCGACCCCATCGAATACGGGCTCATCTTCGAGCGCTTCCTGAACCCCGGTCGCCGTGAGATGCCCGACATCGACATGGACTTCGACGAGCGGTATCGCGGCGAGATGATCCGCTACTGCGCCGAACGGTACGGCTCGGACCATGTCGCCCAGATCGTGACCTTCTCCACCATCAAGGGCAAGCAGGCGCTGCGTGACGCCGCACGGGTGCTCGGGCACCCGTACTCGCTCGGGGACCGCATCTCGAAGCTCATGCCCCAGGCCATCCTGGGCAAGGAGGCAACGCTCACGCAGTGTCTCGAAGAGCCCGCCCCTGACGAAGATCAGGCCGTCAGGGACTGGTACACGGGAGCCGCCGGCCTTCGCGAGGAGTACGACAAGAGCGCAGAGGCGCGCGAGGTCATCGAGACGGCACGGGGCCTCGAGGGGCTGCGGCGACAGGACTCGATCCACGCCGCCGCCGTCGTCATCTCGCCGGAGCCGCTCACCGAGATCGTGCCGGTGCAGCGCAAGGGCGAGGACGCCGAGGTCGTCACCCAGTACGAGATGCACGGCGTCGAGGAGCTCGGCCTCCTCAAGATGGACTTCCTCGGTCTGCGCAACCTGTCGACGATCGAACGCGCTCTCGAGCTCGTCGAGCAGACCCACGGCACCCGGATCGACATCGACAACGTGCCGCTCGACGATCCCCTCGTGTACGAGATGCTGCGCAAG
>WVWW01000320.1 GCA_011773795.1 Acidobacteriota bacterium | reverse complement strand
GTGGCGCGGGGTCCGGATCCCGCACTCGTCGAGCCGGCGCTTCATCAACTCCTTGTCGCGGAACAGGCGGGCCTGCTCGACGCTGAGCCCGGGAAGCTCCATGGCCTCCCGCAGTTGTGCGGCGAGCAACACGCCGGGCTCCCACAGGCACTCGATGCGATCGAGCGGGAAGCGGCGGTCGATCTCACGCACGGTGTCGGTCAGGGCCTCCTGGTCCCAGAGGTGGTCGACCCGGACGTAGTGCGCCAGCGCGTGGCGGGCCCGTTCGGGCAACATCTCGGCGGGCTGGTCGCCCAGCCCCACGACACGCGCTCCCGCCTCGGCAAGCCCCTCTGTGAAGGCGGGCAGCTCGTCGGGGAATCCGGGAGAGAACATCAGGACGTTCATTGCAACTCCACGCGGACGATCTCGACCACTCGCTTCAACGCCTCGGCGACGCGTCCGGTGTCGCGATCGCGCAGCACGACGTAGCCTTCGCCTTCGTAGCTCGAGGCCGGCGCCTGCCCCTCCCGGGGGAGTCGCACCTCGACCGCCATCGATCCGTAACGGCGCTGCGCCTCATCCAGTCCGTGGATCTTCGCGACCCGTCCACGCCCCTGGCCGCGGAAGTAGGCGATCCCCGCCGCATAGGCCCGCGGCGGCGGCTCGAAGCGATCGAAGGCCATCAACTCCGCCCACGCGGAGTAGAAGTCCGTGTCATGGGCATAGGAGATCAGGGTCGTGAACTGCGCCCCGGGGGGTCGAGCGGCGACCTCGGAGACCGCGATGCTGCCGTCGTCGCGACGGAACCACTCCATGTGCGAGAGCCCCGTCCCCATGCCGAGCGCCGTCAGAGTTTGCGCGCCGACGCGTCGCACCTCGTCGTAGCGCGGGTGGTCGACCTCGCGCGGCAGCAGCACCGTCCACTGGATCCACGGGTTCTCCAGCACCTCCAGCGGTCCCGGGCGGTAGTGCGTCAGCGAATGCCAGACCAGCTCGCCACCGATCGAGACGGCATCGAAGGAATGCTCCTCACCGACGACGAACTCCTCGAGCAGGAGAGGGTTCCCGCGTGTCGGCGGCATGCGTTGCAGGTAGGCCTCCAACTCGTCGGGCGTCGACACCCGCAACGTGTTCGCGGCCGCGGCGCCGGCCGGCGGCTTGGCCACGACCGGGTAGCCGAGCTCCGCCGCCGTGCTCAGCGCTTCACTCGGCGAGGCGGCGCTGCCGTGACGCGCGCACGGCACGCCCGCCGCGCGCAGGACCGTCTTCATGCGGTCCTTGTCGCGGAAATTCAGCGCAGCCTCCACGCCCAGACCGTCGACGCCGAGACGCTCGCGTACATGGGCCAGCGTCACCTGGAGTTGTTCGAGGGCACCGAGGATGCGTTTCGGCGGCCGCCTTCCGCACAGCTCGAGGATCCCCCGCAGAAGCTCTTCGGTGTCGAAGCAATCGCCGACGCGATGGAAACCGGCGAGCCTGCGGCGCAGGTCGGCCGGTACCCGTTCGACCGGGTCCTGACAGACCAGGCCCAGCGCGACCCCGCGAAGCTCCGCCGCCGCCCGCACGAAACGAAGCGTCGTCGGGGCCAGGAACGGCGCCACGAAGACCACCGGAACGCGACCTGAAGCCACACGACCCCCTGTGATAAATTGACCGTTTCCTACGACCTGCGTGCCGGCTCCCAGGCTAGCACGCGCACGAGGTCGATTTTACTTAGGGATCGTCACGATGTCCGGCGCCCTGAAGATCTGCTTCGCGGCTTCCGAGATCGCTCCGTTCGCCAAGACCGGCGGACTCGCGGATGTCTCCGCCGCTCTACCGCTGGAGCTCCACCGCCGGGGCCACGACGTGCGTCCGTTCATGCCCTGCTATGCCGGCCTGCAGACCGACGGCGCACTGCTGGAGCCGGTCGAGTTCGCACGGGATGTGCCGCTGGAGCTCGGCCCGCACCGCTACCGGTTCACGCTGCGCACCACCCGGCTTCCGGGCAGCGATCTCGAGGTCTACTTCATCGATTGCCCGGAGCTCTATCACCGCGGATCGATCTACACCGACGACGCGGACGAGCATCGCCGCTTCGCCCTCTTCTCGAATGCGGTCCTGAGTGCGTGCCAGTTGATGGGTTGGGGCCCCGACCTGTTCCACTCCAACGACTGGCATACCGGGTTGTTGGCACTCCAGGGGCGGGCGTTGTACGACTGGGACGCGCTGTTCTCCCACAGCCGGCATCTGCTGACGATCCACAACATCGGGTACCAGGGGCTGTTCCCCGCGGACGTCGTCGACGACCTCGGGCTGGGCCGCTGGGCGCACCTGTTCGACCAGGACGATCTTCGCAGCGGCTGTGTGAACTTCCTGCGCACCGGCCTTCTGTATGCCGATCTGATCACCACCGTCAGCCCGACGTACGCCCGCGAGATACGGACCGACGCCTACGGG
>WVWW01000275.1:272-5350 GCA_011773795.1 Acidobacteriota bacterium | reverse complement strand
GCTGCCGGGGCCGCCGGCATGTACTGCGGTAGCTGCCTGCACGACAACACGCTGGCCGCCGCGCTGATCCGCGGCGGCCACGACGTCTCGCTGATCCCGACCTACACGCCGATCCGCACCGACGAGGACGACGTCAGCATCGGCCGGGTGTTCTACGGCGCCATCAACGTCTATCTCGAGCAGAAGACGTCGTTGTTTCGCCACACACCGTGGCTCCTCGACCGCATGTTGAACCACCCGAAGCTGCTCGAGTGGGTCGGCAAGAAGGGCTCGGCGACCGATGCTCGAAGCCTCGGTGCGTTGACCTTGTCGATGTTGCAGGGCGAGGATGGGCGCCAACGCAAGGAGCTCGAGCGGCTCGTGAGCTGGTTGCGGGACGATCTGCGGCCCGATGTCGTCCAGCTGACGAACTCGATGTTCCTGGGGATGGCGCGGCGAATCCGCGAGGAGCTCGACGTCCCGGTCGTCTGCTCGGTTCAGGGCGAGGACATCTTCTTCGACGACCTGGTCGAGCCGTACAAGACGCGTGTCCTCGACACGCTGAAGCAGCGGGCCCGCGACGTGGACCGTTTCGTCGCCACGAGCGATTTCTACGTCGACGTCATGGCGAAGCTCCTGGCGGTGAACCGAGAGCGCATCGACTGTGTCCCGCTGGGGCTCAGGCTCGAGGGTCATGGCGCGGCCGACCCGGCCCCACCCGATGAACCGTTCACCATCGGCTATCTCGCACGCATCTGCCCCGAGAAAGGTTTGCATCTGCTGATCCAGGCGTTTCGCAACCTGGTCGAGCGTTGCCCCGAGGTCCCCACGCGGCTGCGCATCGCCGGATACCTCGGCGAACGCGACCGGGCGTACCACCGTGGCCTCATCGAGCAGGTTCGGGAGTGGGGCCTGGCCGATCGTGTCGAGTTCGTGGGCGAGGTCGATCGCGCCGGGAAGATCGAGTTCCTCCACTCGCTTCACCTGCTGTCGGTCCCGACGGTGTACCGCGAGCCCAAGGGGTTGTTCGTCCTCGAGGCGCTGGCCAACGGCGTACCCGTCGTCCAGCCTGCGCACGGCTCGTTCCCCGAGATGATCGAGCAGCTGGGCGGCGGCGTCCTGTTCGAGCCCGGAGACGCGGATGCGCTGACGGCGGCCCTCGAGCGGCTGCTGCGTGACCCCGCCGGCCGGCGGGAGCTCGGCCGACGCGGGATGGAGGCTGTCGTGCGGGATCGCGGCGATGACGCGATGGCCCGCGGAACAATCGAGGTTTACGAGCGCGTGCTCGAGAGGTACCGTGCCCGGAGCGGAGCTGGAGGCGCCGGTGCGTGAGTTCAAGACGCAGAGGAGAATCGAGTTCGCCGATACCGATCTCGGCGGGATCGTCCACTTCTCCCGCTACTTCGTGTTCATGGAGACGGCGGAGCACCAGTTCCTCGATTCGCTCGGCACGAGCGTGCACCTGGTCGAGGGAGACAGGACGATCGGCTGGCCCCGCGTGAAGGTCTCGTGCGAGTACGCCGGACCGGCGCGCTACGGCGACACGCTGGACATCAAGGTGCGCGTGCTGCGCCGCGGTACGTCGTCCGTGACCTACGGGATCGAGTTCGAGATCGACGGTCGTCAGGTGGCTCGCGGTGAGTCGACCTCCGTTCGTTGCGAGCTGGGTCCGAGCATGAAAGCGATCCCGATCCCCGACGAGCTCGCGAGGAAGATGGAGGAGGGCTGATCCCGTGCCCGACGTGAGAATCCAGGGTCTGGTCAAACACTTCGACGCCGACGGCGCCCCGGTAGAGGTGCTCACCGGAGTCGATCTGGAGCTTTCCCGCGGCGATGCCATGGCGATCACCGGGCCCTCGGGGGCCGGCAAGAGCACGCTGCTGCATCTGATCGGCGGCCTCGATCAACCGACCGCGGGGACGATCGAGATCGGCGGCCGCTCGATCCACGATCTTCCCGAGGTCGAGCTGGCCCACTTCCGCAATCGTACGGTGGGGTTCGTCTTCCAGGACTCGCACCTGTTGCCGCAGTACACCGTGCTCGAAAACGTCCTGGTTCCCACGCTGGCATTCTCGGACGCCGGATCCGGCGGCGAGCCGCGGGCCGAGGAGCTCCTCGACCGCGTCGGGTTGTCGCACCGGTTGACGCATCGTCCGGCCCAGCTGTCCGGGGGTGAGCGCCAACGCGTCGCCGTGGCGCGTGCGCTGATCAACGGCCCGTCGCTGTTGTTGTGTGACGAACCCACCGGAAGCCTCGATCGCGCGGCCTCGGACGCGGTCGCGGACCTCCTCTTCGAGCTGCACGCCGAGGAGAACAACATCCTGGTGATCGTCACGCACGATCTGGCCCTCGCCGAGCGTTTCCCGCGCCGCTGCGAGCTGGAGAACGGCCGGTGCTCCGCGCGCTGATCCACCACTGGCGGATCCACGTCGCGGTCGTCGCGGGAGCGGCGGTCGCGTCCGCGGTTCTGAGCGGCGCCCTGCTCGTCGGGGACTCCGTTCGCGGGAGCCTGCGTGATCTGACCCTGGCGCGGCTCGGAGGGATCGATTCGGCACTCGTCGCGGATCGCTTCTTCCGCCAGGAGCTCGTCGACGACCTGATCGCGCTACCGGAGTTTGAAGGCGAGGCCGCACCTGCGGTCGTCCTACGCGGGGCCGCCGTGCACGGCGACAGCGGTTCCCGTGCGTCCGGGGTGTCGATCCACGGGATCGACGACAGCTTCCCCGGGCTGCACGGAGCACGCGCCGAGCTCGACCTCGGCCGCCGCCAGGGCCAGATCTTCCCCTCTGCCGCGATCAGTGGGCGGTTGTCCGCTGAGCTGGGGGCGACCGAAGGGGATGCGATCGTGCTGAGCTTCGGNNCTGAGCTTCGGCCGCTTCAGCGCCGTGCCGCGGGACACCTTGATGGGGGAGACCGATGTCGAGGAGGTGCTCGGCACACTGCGCGTCACGGTCGTCGAGGTCCTGCCGAACACCGGGCTGGGGCAGTTCGGGCTCCAACCGACCCAGCAGGATCCGCTGGGTGTCTTCGTCGAGGTTCGTCAGCTCCAGCGTGCGCTCGATCTGGCGGGGCAGATCAACGCCGTGTTTCTCGGCTCGCTTTCGGACCAGGCACAGCCCGATCGTTGGCTCGAGTCGGTCCTACAGCTTCCGGACCTCGGCCTCGGCGTCGAGCGCCGGGAGACCGCCTTCGACCTGACCAGCGACGAGTTCGTGCTGCGTCCGCGCGTCGACGAGGCCGTCGCACGGGTTGCCGAAGCTCTGGAGATCCCCACGCTGCGCGTGCAGAGCTATCTGGCCAACGCGATGCGCGCCGGCAATCGGCTGATCCCCTATTCGCTCGTGGCCGCCGTGGATACGACCGCCGCCCCCGGCGGCGCACGTTTGCAGACGACCGCCGGAGTCACCGCCGACGTACCCGGCTCGCGCGAGATCCTGCTCAACACTTGGGCCGCCGCGGATCTCGGGGTCGCCGTGGGCGACACGTTGGAGCTGGACTATTACGCCGTCGGTCCGCGCGAGGAGCTGATCGACCGCACGGTCGAGCTCACGGTGTCCGGCATCGTGGCCATCGAGGGTCTGGGTGCGGACCCGACGCTCACGCCGGAGTACCCCGGGATCCAGCAGGCCGAGGACCTGGCGTCGTGGGACCCCCCGTTCCCCGTCGATCTCGACCTCGTTCGGGAAGAGGACGAGGACTACTGGGACCGCTACGGCGCGACTCCGAAGGCGTTCCTGGGTGCGTCGACGGGCGAGGAGCTGTGGGCCACTCGATTCGGCCACACGACGAGCGCACGACTCGGCACTGCGCCCGGAAGCACGCTCGACGCAACGATGGAGGCATTTCGCACGGCGATGCTGGAGGCGATCCCGCCGGCATCGGCCGGCATGGCCTTCCGGCCGCTCAAGGCCGAGGGCCTGACGGCGGCGAGGGGCGCGACCGATTTCGCGATGCTCTTCGTCAGCTTCAGCTTCTTCCTGATCCTCTCGGCGGCGCTGTTGATCGGGCTCCTGTTCGGGCTCGGTGTCGAAAGGCGCGCACGAGAGATCGGCCTGATGCTGGCCGTCGGCTATCCGGTGAGCAAGGTCCGCAACGGATTCCTCGCCGAGGGTGCCGTGCTCGCGGCGACCGGTTCGGCGCTCGGGCTCGCCGGCGGCGTCGGCTACGCCTGGTTGATGATGGCCGGCCTACGTTCCTTGTGGGTCGGCGCGGTCGGATCGTCGCGGCTTTACCTGCACGTCGGCGCGTTGTCGCTCCCGATCGGCTGGGCCGTCTCGATGGTCGTGATCCTCGCCGCGATCGCGATCACGGTGCGCCGCGTCCGCAAGGTTCCACCGCCACAACTGCTGGCGGGGTCGCTCGCCACGGCACGCACGTCGCGGCGGCGCCGGATCACACCGCTGCTCGCCTGGGCCGGTCTGGGTCTCGCCGTGGCCAGCGTCATCTACGGCCTGGCCAGCGGACAGGCGGACAACCCGGGTCTCGCGTTCGGAGCCGGGGCCATGCTGTTGATCTCCGGCCTGGCCTTCTTCGCCCTGTGGTGCCGGGGCTCGCGCTCGCGGGGCATGGGGCTCGCCGCCAACACCGCGATCGCCGGGATGGCCGCGCGCAACAGCGCGTGGAACCCCGGTCGAAGCATCCTCTCGGTGGCCCTCGTGGCCAGCGCCTGCTTCACGATCGTGATGGTCGCGGCGAGCAAGCAGGAGTTCGGCGACGAGCTGCGCCGCCGCGACTCCGGTACGGGAGGGTTCCCGTTGATCGCCGAGGCCGAGGTTCCGTTGCACCAGAACCTCGACCGCGAGGAAGACCGAGCCGAGCTCGGGTTCGATGATGACGCCCTGGCGCGGCTCCAGGGTGTCGAGGTCATCCCGCTACGCAGCCAGCCCGGCGATGACGCGAGTTGTCTCAACCTGTACCAACCCGAGAGTCCCCGTTTGATCGGCGTCCCCGATCTGCTCATCGACCGCGGCGGCTTCGCGTTCCAGAAGACGCTGCCGTTGCCGGAAGGGGAGACCAACCCGTGGGTGCTGCTGCGCGACGAGATCGAGCCCGCTGTCGTCCCGGCGTTTGCCGATGCCAACTCGGCGATGTGGATCCTG
>WVWW01000275.1:0-213 GCA_011773795.1 Acidobacteriota bacterium | reverse complement strand
TGCCTTCCGGCTCGTCGGGTTGTTCCGTAGCAGCATCTTCCAGAGCGAGCTGATCGTCGCGGAGGACCGTTTCCTCGAACACTTCCCCTCGCGCAGCGGTTACGGGACGTTCCTGATCGACGCCGACTGGGAACGCGCGGAAGATGTCGCGAACGCGCTCGAGTCGGCGCTCGGACCGTTCGGCTTCGACGCCACGACAACCCGGGCCCGTCT
>WVWW01000134.1:1701-3415 GCA_011773795.1 Acidobacteriota bacterium | reverse complement strand
CACGATCGAGACCAGGATGAGCACCAGGGCCCCCGTCCCGAGGATCACGGCGACCGGCATGACGCCGGTGCCCCCCACGGTGTAGACCGGAACCGACCAGGCGCGAACGAAGAAGTACACCCACAGACCCGCGACGGTGAAGATCGAGGCGATGGCCCCGACGCGTGTCGCCCGCTTCCAGTAGATCGCGGCGACGACCAGCGGAAGCAGCGAGGCGTAACCGGTGAACGACCAGATGCCGAGCTTGAAGATGCTGCGCGGTGCCACGAGGGAGATCGCGAACGTGACGGCGATCAATCCGAGCACGAACAGCCGCCCGACACGAACCTGCGTCTGCTCCGGCATGTCGGCCTTGCGGTAGTGGCGGACGATGTCGTGCGTGAACATCGTACCCAGGCACAGCGTCTGCGAGTCGAGCGACGACATGATCGCCGCGAACACGCCGGCGGCGAGCAGCCCGGCGAGGATCTCGGGGGCGTGCTTGTCGATCATCAGCACCATGATCGAGTTGGCTGCGGGGCCCTGAAGTCCCGGCACGTCGCTGGTGCCGATCACGCCGAGCAACACGCTGGGAAGCCAGACCGCGGCGACGCAGATCGGGTAGCCGACAAAGGAGAGCCGGAAGCTCGACGCCCGGCGGGCCGTCAGCCAGTGCATGAAGATGTGCGGGAACATGCCGACCGACAGCGGGATCGCGGTGTAGGTCAACAGCTTCAGCGGCGGAACGCGGTCCCCGCGAATCAGCAGGTCCGGGTTGTCCGCGGCGACCCGATCGAGGGCCGCCTCGAGCCCTCCGAGCTTGCCGACGATCCAGAAGAAGGTGACCCCGCCGAGCACGATGAACACCATCGTCTGCAACGTGTTGGCCCACGCCGTCCCGCGCAGCCCCCCGAACGAGACGTAGGTCATGACGACCGCGCAGACCATCAGGCTGCCGGCCCACTGCGGGACGAAGCCGTCGGTGATCTCGTCGAGCGTCAGCCCCCCGCCCATCACGCCGATGAGCAGGTACGGGATCAACAGGGCGACCAGGACCACGAACAACAGCAGGCCCAGCCCGTCGGACTGGAAGCGGTCGCGAAAGAACTGCACCTGCGTCACGTACCCGTTCTGCTTGCCGAGCCGCCACAGCCGCATGCCGACGAAGTAGAAGATCGCGGGCACGACGATCGCCGAGGACGAAGCCATCAGCGCGAACACGCCGATGCCGGTGCGATAGGCCTCCCCCGAGGCTCCGAGCAGTGAGAACGCGGTCATGTGCGTCCCGAACAGGGTCATCAGCAGAACGAACGGCCCGATGTTGCGCGTGGCCAGAAACCAGTCCTCCCCGGTTCCGGTGGCCAGGCGCCGGCTCAGCAACCCGACCGACAGGACCAATCCGAGATAGGCCAGGATGATGGCCAACGTCATGACGGCCCCTCGTCGTCGGTCCCCTCGACCCGGGCGAACAAGGCCATCGTCACGGCGACGGCAAGGCACAGGAGGACGTGCCAGGTCAGGCCGATCGGCAGCCCGAGTACGCGGTCGTCGGCGTCCCACCACCACAGGTCGTGGTGCAGGGCGAAGAGCACCAGGAGGGCCAGCAGGACGAGCCCGCGGGTGGTCACGTCGGCGTCCCGGCGACCGCGGCGAGCGTACGGGCGTCGGGAAGATCGACCATCGTGCCCATCTTGTCGAGCATCTCCTCGCAGGCCTCGCGCTTACGGAAGACGTT
>WVWW01000134.1:0-1675 GCA_011773795.1 Acidobacteriota bacterium | reverse complement strand
CCGGCGACGTATCTGGGGCCGTACTGGCCCAGTCGGGCGGCGGAGAAATCGTTCGTCTCCAGCGTCTCGTTCACGGCGTCGGCAGCGAACTCGGCGGATTTCAAGGCGAGAAACACGCCGGTCGAATACATCGGATCGAGGAACCCGAAGGCATCGCCGGCCATGATCCAGCCGTCGCCCGCGATCTGCTTCGAGATGTACGAAAAGTCGCGGATCGCCTTGATCTCGAAGACCCTCTCCGCGCCCTCGACCCTGCGCGCCGCCTCGGGACAGATCGCGAGCTCGTCGTGGTAGACCTTTTCGAGCGAGTCGCCTCGCTTGAGCAGGTAGTCGACGGGGCCCACGACGCCGACACTGACCTGGTTGTCGGGCAACGGGATATACCAGAACCAACTTCTCGCCGAGTTCGTGTGCAGGATCAGCGTGGCACCCTCGTCCCGTCCCGTATCCCGCCAGGCGTTGCGGTAGCGCGTATAGATCGAGGCGTGCTGCAGGACGGGATCGACCTGCTTGAGCTTGAGCTTGCGTCCGATCACTCCGGTCTGACCGGAACAGTCGACGATCACCTTGGCTTCGATATTCGCCCGAGCGCCGCCCTCGAACTCCAACTGGATCTCGCGCTTGCGCCCTTCGTCGAGGACGACGTCCTTGACGTTGACGCCTTGGCAGACCTCGACCCCACTGTCCGTCGCGTGCTCCAGCAGCATCAGGTCGAAGTCGGACCGATCGACCTGCCAGGTCTGGGAGCTCTCGTGACAGTCGAATTCGGAAAAGTAGAACGGCATGGCCCCCTTGCCGGTCTTGGTGAAAAACTGCACACTGTGTTTCTGGACGAACGTGCTGGTTTTCATCTTGTCCAGCACGCCGAGCCGCTCGAACGTCCAGTAGGTCGCCGGCATCAGCGATTCGCCGAGACGGAAGCGCGGGAACCGCTCGCGGTCCACGAGCAAGACGCGATGCCCCGCCTGGGCGATCAGGGTCGCGGCGGTCGAACCGGCGGGGCCTCCACCGATGACCACCGCGTCGTAGGCCTGCTGTGTTGGACGTTCTTGCATCAGGTTTGTCCTAAAGGTCGAAACCGATCGTCGCGTAGGCCGCGAACGGCGCCGCCGGGATCACCGACTCCGATCCGAAACCGCGCAGGAAGTACTCCTCGTCGGTCAGGTTCTTGAGGTGCAGGTTCGCGCGCCAGCCGTCCTTGCGGTAAAACACGCACGCGTCGAGCAGGAACGCCGAGTCGATGGCGAACGAGTTGCTCGCTGCGATGAACTGCGAGTCGATGTAACGCGCGCCGGCGCCGAAGCCCCAACCGCTGCCGAAACGCTTGCTGGCCCAGACGTTGGCCACGTTCTCGGGTGCGAAGGCCGGCGTGTTGCCGCTGCGGTCGAAGGTCATTCCCGGGTTGAAAGGGTTCAGCTCCGCGAACCGCGTCAGCTCGGCGTCATTGAACGCGTAGGAGACGAACGTGTGCAGCCCCGGGGCCGGCTCCGCCGCGATCTCGAACTCGACACCGCGCGAGCGCTGGTCTCCTTGCTGCTGGAAGAAACCCAGGTTGTCGGGGATCGCGATGTTGTCGCGCTCGAGCTCGTAGACGGCGAACGTCGTCCGGACCTTCCCCGCGGCGAACTGCTTCTTGATGCCGACCTCGATCTGCTCACCCCGCTCCGGCTCCCGT
>WVWW01000016.1:1098-1276 GCA_011773795.1 Acidobacteriota bacterium | reverse complement strand
GGCACCGCGGTCGAGGAGCTCTCGGACGACGAGCTGGCCGCGATCCGCAACCGCGAGATCGGCTTCGTGTTCCAGACCTTCAACCTGCTGGCCCGCACCGACGCGCTGCACAACGTCGAGCTGCCGCTGATCTACGCCGGGCTGTCGCGCAAGGAGCGCCGCCGGCGGGCCGAGGAGG
>WVWW01000016.1:708-990 GCA_011773795.1 Acidobacteriota bacterium | reverse complement strand
CGATCCTGCTCGCCGACGAGCCGACCGGCAACCTCGACTCGACGACCTCGCAGGAGATCATGGAGCTCTTCGACGAGCTGCACGCGGCGGGCAACACCGTCGTCCTGGTCACCCACGAAAAAGACATCGCCGCTCACACCCGGCGTGAGATCCACCTGATGGACGGCAAGGTCCTGTCGGACGAAAGGAGCTAGCGCGCCGCCATGGTCTTCGTCGAGAACTTCCGCATCGCGCTGCGCTCGCTGTGGGCCAACAAGATGCGCTCGCTGCTCACCACTCTCG
>WVWW01000016.1:303-611 GCA_011773795.1 Acidobacteriota bacterium | reverse complement strand
GTCGGCGCCACCTTCATCGCGATCAACCCGCGGGTCGACAATCGCGGCGGCGGCGTCTTCGTCCAGCGCCCGGTCAAGCTCACCTGGGAGGACGGCCAGGCGATCCGCGAGCAGGTGCCCGGGGTCGCGCTCATCACGCCGCTGATCCTCGGCAACAACCAGGTCAAGTTCCGCGACCGCCAGCACGACACGACCGTCTTCGGGGTCAACAACGACTGGCCGGAGGTGGCGAACCACACGGTCGAGCGCGGCCGCTTCCTGTCGCAGATCGATCTCGAGCACCGGCGCAAGGTGGCGGTCGTAGGTGC
>WVWW01000016.1:0-200 GCA_011773795.1 Acidobacteriota bacterium | reverse complement strand
TCGACAACGACGACCTGGTGTTCATTCCCTTCGACACCTCGCTGATGCTCTTTGGTCGCCGCGCCGCCGATCGCGTGCTCCTGCGCATGCAGGCCGAGCGCCCAGAGGTCGTCGAGCGGGTCAAGGAGGGGATCGTCCAGGTGCTGCGCACCCGCCACCGGCTGGCCGAGGGCGAGCCCGACGACTTCCAGGTGATCCTG
>WVWW01000174.1:11263-11498 GCA_011773795.1 Acidobacteriota bacterium | reverse complement strand
CCTCGAAGCCGCAGACGTCGAGGTTCAGGCTGGCGAACTCCTCGGACATCGATTCCTTGTCGAGGATACGGATCACCGCGTCCTCGCCGTGGGCCGAGGGCATGATGGAGACACGGAAGTCGACCGTGCGGCCCTTGACCCGCAGCTTGAAGCGGCCGTCCTGGGGGATGCGCTTCTCCGAGATGTCCAGCTCGGACATGATCTTGATGCGCGAGATGATCGTCGAGTGGAACTT
>WVWW01000174.1:0-11256 GCA_011773795.1 Acidobacteriota bacterium | reverse complement strand
GCCTGGTACAGCACGCCGTCGATGCGGTACTTGATCACGACCTCGCGGTCGCGGGTCTCGATGTGGATGTCCGAGGCGCGGCGCTGCAGCGCGTTGAAGATCGTCGAGTCGACGAGCTTGATGATCGGCGAGGAGTCCGAGGTCAGCTTGTCGATCGAGAGCGTCTCCTCGCCGGTCTCCTCGTCCTCGGTGACGATCTGGATGCGGAACTCCTCGGTGGCCTCCTCCAGCACGCGCTGCGAGGACTCGCTCTTCTTGAGGATCTCCTGGATCGCCGTCTGCGTCCCGACGCAGACCTCGATGCTGGTGCCGAGCAGCAGCTCCAGCTCGTCGATCATCAGCACGTCGGTCGGATCGGCGACGACGACCTCGAGCCCCGTCTCGGTGCGCCGCCGCGGCACGAAGTTGTAGCGGAACATCAGGTCGACCGGGATCGAGCGGAACAGCTCGGGGTCGATCTCGAAGTGCTCGAGGTCGACGTACTCCAGGTCGAGCCGGTCGGCGACCTTGCGGGTCTCGAGCTCCTCGTTGAGGGCGTCTTCCTGGCTCTGCACCTCTTCGAGGGCTTCCGCCGGGTTCTCCGTGATGTGCGTTTCGTCCGCCATCTTCCTTACTTGCTCCGCGATCAGGCCCGGGCTGCGCCGTAGGCCTGGATCAACGGCATGTAAACGGCCATCAACATGAAGCCCACCAGGACCGCCATGAAGATCAGCATCAACGGCTCGACCAGTGAGACGAGTCGCTGCAGCTGTGCGTCTATCTCTTCGTCCACAAAGTCCGAGCAGTTGGTCAGCATCTCGACGAGCATCCCCGTCGATTCACCGACCTTGATCATCTGCACCGTGATATCCGTCATCAAGCCGGTCTCGTCGAGACTCTCCCAGAGCGACTGTCCGCGCCGCACCTTCTCGCTCACTTCAAGCAGACCGGCCTCGTAGACCCGGTTGCCCACCGCCTGTGCCGACAGCTCCAGCGAGGTGACCAGCGGGATGCCGCCCGCCTGCAGCGTCGCCAGCGTCCGCGTGAAGCGGTTCTGCGCGTAGTTGCGCACGACCGACCCGATCAGAGGAAGCCTCAGTTTGAAGCGGTCCAGCGCCAGCCGGCCCCCGGGGGTTCGTCTCCACAGGAAGAAAGCGATCACTGAGCTAATAAGCACGGCCAGCAGGATTTGCCAGTGTTCCGTGCAAAACTCCGCGATTCCGATCGGAATCCGGCTGATCAGCGGCAGATCCGCGCCCATCTCCTTCAGGAAAGTGCTGAACTTCGGCAGGATGAAGAAGATCAGCAACGAGATCAGCCCGATGCCGAGACACAGCAGGATCACCGGGTAGATCAGCGCCGACACGACCGTGCGTTTGATCTTCAGCAGGTTGTGCCAGTAAGAGATGAACCGCGTCAGCACGTTGGCGAGCTCGCCCGAGCGCTCGCCGGACGCCAGCGTGGACGCGTAGAGCGGGGGGAACAGCTCGCCCTGGGCGGCAAACGCTTCCGACAGCGCCTCGCCGCTCTTGACGCGATCCCGGATGTCCTGCAGCGCGTTGCGGAACGTCTCGTTCTTGCGCCGCTCGAGCAGGATCTCGAGCGAGGTGACGATCGGCAATCCCGCCCGGATCAACGCCGAGAATTCCTGGTTGAACAACAGGAAATCGCGCGACGAGACGGTGTTGCGGAGCTTGAACAGCTTCGCCAGGCCGCCGAACAGCGAGCTCTGCCGCCGCACCGAGAGCAGCATCAGGTCCTGTCCTTCGAGATCGCGCCGCAACGACGGCTCGTCGGCGTAGACGTACGAGCGCTCGATCACGTCGCCCGCCGGCGTAGCCACCCTGCAGACGAATTCCGGCATCGCTATTCCGCCTCCACCTGCATGGTCAAGAACAGGGCGCGGTCGGCACCCGGCGCCGACGCGGCACCGAGGACGTTCAGCATGCCCGTCTTGAGCGTTCCCGCCGTGGCGTACAACCGCTCGAGCGTCTCCTTGCCTTCGTCATCCCGCCCGACCCGTTGCAGCACGATGCGATCGAACTTGACGATCTCCTCGCCGCCGCGGCGTGTCACGGTGTCGATCTCGAAGGAGATGCGGTAGTCGCTGGACAGGTCCGCGACGGTTCCGCCGCCCTCCTGCCCACGCACCGAGCGGCTGCCGAGCGGCTCGTAGGAGGTCCACTTGGTGACGTCGGCGAGCGCTTCGATCACGGCATTCACGTCCTCCGAGAAGACGCTCGCGCTCGACGCCGGACGCGAGGGTTTCTCACGGATGTCCCGACCGAGGAACAGGACGAACGTGACCTTCACGCTGCGTGGCGGAAGGTCGAAACTTTCCAGGACCTGGCCGATGCGCTCGAGCACCGAGGAACGATCCTCGACGATCAGGCTCTTCTGCCGCGGGCGCATCATCACCCCGCCGTCGTCGGTCAGCATCGGCTCGATCAGCTCGGCCGCCTCGGACAACGGCTTGAACTCGACGCGGAACGTCCGGGCGCGGATCGGATCGGCGTCTTCCTGGGCCGAGGCGGGCAACGCGAGGAGCGCCCCCACGGCCAACGCGATCGCGATTGCGGTCCGGGGTCGCATCATAGGTCGATCGACTCGTCGAAGATCATCACGATTTCGGTTCCGCCGACGTTCAGGTTGAGCACCTGGGCGTTCTCGCCCGAGGTTTCGATCACCTGCATCCCGGCGACCTCTTCGTCGAGGAGCGGGAGGGCTTCGATCTCATCCATCGTCGCCACACGCCCGGTCGGCCACTCGTGGTTCCACAACACACCGCCGAGCACCGCGGCGAGCAGCAACGACGCCGCGATCGAAGCGATCCGGAAGCGCAGCCGGCGCGTTGCCTGCGGGGTAAGCCGATCGACGGCGGCGCCGACACGGGCGGAGAGCTCGCGCAGCTTCGGCTCGGGGATCGGTGCGTGCGACAGGAGAGAAAACAGCCTCGAACCGTCCTCGGCCAGCCACGCGGCGCGGCACGAGGCGCAGTCGGCCACGTGCGCCAGCACGGCCTCACGGCGGTCCCGGGCCAACGCGTCGAACCCGACGATCTCGGCTTGTTTCGGATGCTCGGCCATCATTCCTTCGTCTTCTTGTTTGCCGGGGTCGGCACCAGGTCGGGGTAGTCGCGTTCGAGGCCCGCCTTGAGCGTCTTGCGCGCCTGGAACAGATGGTTGCGCACCGTCGACTCGGCAACGCCCATCACACGCGCGACCTCCGCCGTGTCCAGCCCCTCGATCTCTCGCAGCACGAACGCCGCGCGTTGCTTGGGAGCGAGTCCCCCGGCCAGCCGGGAGAACGCTTCCTGCAACGTACCGAGATCGAGACGTGCTTCGATCTCCGGCTCGTCCACGGCGAGGTGGTCCGTGGGATCGTCCGGCAGCGGCTGGATCGTTCCCTTCGGCCCGCGTCCGCGGATGAAATCGATGGCGGCGTTGACGGTCACCCTGTACAACCACGTGTCGAAGCGGCGGCGCGAGTCGTAACGGTCCAACCCTTGCCACAGCTTGATGAAGACGCTCTGGGCCACGTCCATCGCGTCGTCCAGGTCACCCGTGACCTGGAAGGCCGTACGGACCACGCGCTCGCGTTTGAGACGAACCAACTCGTCAAACGCCGCTCGATCGCCGGCTGAAGCGTCACGGATTAGCTGCGGCTCGTCCCGCATCGCTCCAACTCGCCCCTCCCCGAAGGGCACACCCCTCGGGTCGAGGCCTCCGACCTCGAGGGTGGTACGACGCTTCCCAGGCCCACGTCTAGTGCCAAGAAAGCCAGAAGAATCACGCTTTTGGCTGGGCGCTCATGATACCGGCCGGGGCCGGGGCGAGCCAGCCGCCACGGATGGGCCCGTGGCCACAAAAAAGGCGCGGAAGGTTGGATTTCCGCGCCTTTCGAAGCGATTCTCCTGTCCGGCGATCAGTGCATCGGCTGGAGCGTCTCCTGGCCGACCGGGGACTCGGACACCCGAAGCCGATCCGCGCCCTGCAGCGCGATGTCGAAGACCTCGCGGATGTTCTTGACGAAGAAGAACTCGAGCTCGCGCCGGATCGCCTTCGGGATATCGTCCAGGTTCTTGCGGTTGGACTCCGGCAGGATCAGGTTGGAGACCCCGGAACGTCTTGCGGCAAGGACCTTCTCCTTGATCCCTCCCACGGGAAGCACGTTGCCGCGCAGGGTGATCTCCCCCGTCATCGCGATGTCCCGGCGAACCGGGCGCTGGGTGAACACCGAGAGCATCGCCGTGGCGATCGTGATTCCGGCGGAGGGTCCGTCCTTGGGGATCGCCCCTTCGGGGATGTGGATGTGGATGTCGCGGTCTTCGAAGTAGCCTGCGGGGATGCCCAGCTCGCCGGCGTAGGTCCGTGCGTAGGACAGCGCGGCCTGCGCCGACTCCTTCATCACGTCGCCGAGCTGGCCGGTGAGGATCAGGTTGCCGCGCCCGTCCATCGTGGTCGCCTCGATGAACAGGACGTCGCCGCCCGTCTCGGTCCAGGCCAGGCCCGTCGCGGCGCCGATCTGGTCCTCCTTCAACGCCTCTTCGCGGGTGGCGGGTGCCGGCCCGAGGTAGCCCTCGAGGCTGGAGGCGATGATGCGCACCTTGGTCTTGCGCCCTTCGGCGACCTGGCGGGCGACCTTGCGGCAGACCGAGGCGATCAGCCGCTCGAGGTTGCGCAGCCCGGCCTCGCGCGTGTAGTCGGAGATGATCGCCTTGAGCGCGTTGTCGGAGAACTCGATGCGCTCGTCGCTCAGGCCGTTCTCATCGACTTGCCGCGGCACCAGGTGGCGCTGCGCGATGATCAGCTTCTCCTCCTCGGTGTAGCCGGACAGCCGGATGATCTCCATGCGGTCGCGGAACGCCGGCTGGATCGGGTCGAGCAGGTTCGCCGTCGTGATGAACATCACGTCGGACAGGTCGTAGGGCACGCCGAGGTAGTGGTCGCGGAAGGCGAAGTTCTGCTCCGGGTCGAGCACCTCGAGCAGGGCCGACGACGGATCGCCGCGGTAGTCGGCGCCGATCTTGTCCACCTCGTCGAGCATGAACACCGGGTTCGCCGACTCGCCCTGGTGCAGCCCCTGGATGATGCGGCCCGGCATGGCGCCCACGTAGGTCCGCCGGTGGCCGCGGATCTCGGCCTCGTCCTTCACGCCGCCGAGCGACAGCCGCGCGAACTTGCGACCCAGCGCGCGGGCGATCGAGCGCCCCAGCGACGTCTTGCCCACGCCGGGCGGCCCGACGAAGCAGAGGATCGGGCCCTTGCTCTTCTTCTTGAGCTTGCGCACCGCGAGGTACTCGAGGATGCGCTCCTTGATCTTGTCCAGCCCGTAGTGATCCTCGTCGAGGATCGTCTTGGCCTTGACCAGATCGAGGTTGTCCCGCGTCGTCTTGCCCCACGGCAGCGTCGTCAGCCAGTCGAGGTAGTTGCGCACCGTCGTGGCCTCGGAGGAGTCCGGGTGCATGCGCTCGAGCTTGCGCAGCTGGCGCTCGAACTCTTCCTTGGCGTCGGCGGGCATCTTCATTTTGGAGGCCTTGAAACGGTACTGCTCGACCTCCTCGGAGAGCTCGTTGCCCTCCCCGAGCTCGGTCTGGATCGCCTTCATCTGGTGCCGCAGGTAGTACTCGCGCTGCGAGCGGTCCATCTCGTCGCGGGCCAGCGAGTCGATCTCGCGCTGCATCGACAGCAGGTCGAGCTCGCGCTTGAGGAAGTCGTGCACGCGCCGCAGACGCGCGATCGGATCGAGCGTCTCCAGCACCTGCTGGCACTCCTCGAGCTGCAGGTCGAGGTTGGAGGCGGTGAGGTCGGCCAGCCGCCCCGGGTCCTCGAGGTTGTTGGCGATCACCATCACCTCGGAGGGCAGGTTCTTGCCCAGCCCGGTGGCGCGCTCGAGCAGCCGCTTGACCGAGCGCTGGAGCGCCTCCCGCTCGATCGAGTTCGGGTCGTGCGGCTGGTCGGCCAAGCGCTCGATCTTCGCGGTGATGAACGGTCGCGTGCCGGTGATCTCGGTGATCCGGGCGCGGCACACGCCCTGGACCAGCACGCGAATCCGTCCGTCGGGGAGCTTGAGCATGCGCATGATGACGGCCACGGTGCCGGTCGTGTAGAGGTCCTCGCCGTCGGGATCGTCGTTGTCCTTGTCCCTCTGCGAGGTGAGCAGGATCATGCGATTCTCGGAGAGCGCCTGATCGACGGCCTGGATCGAAAGCGCCCGCGCCACCGACAGCGGTGCGATGATGAACGGGTAGACCACCATGTCGCGCAGCGGCAGGACCGGGAGCTCGTCCGGGATCCGTACCTCTTCCTGGTTTTCGCTCAGCATCGGGTCGCTCATTTGCCGCTCACCTCGATCGGCACTTCCTCGCCTCGGCGATTGGGAACTTTCGGAAAACGCACCTCGAGCAAGCCGTTGTTCAGCTCGGCGGTGGCCTGCCTCGTGTTGACCGGAACACCGAGCTGGATCACGCGCTTGAACTGACCGAACTGGCGTTCCGCGGCGTGGAACTCGACCGCGCCTTCGGCGACCGGCCGGTTCTTCTCGCCACGCAGGATCACGTTGCCCCCGTGAACCGAGAGGCGCAGCTTCTCGGGTGCCACGCCCGGCAGCTCGACCTTGAGCACCAGCGTGTCTTCGGTCTCGAGGATGTCCGCGTTGGGCATCCAGTTGCCGGCGCCGCCGGGTGAGTCCTCGAGATCCAGCAGGTTGTCGAACAGGCGGTTGATCTCGCTCTGGATCCGCGCCACCTCCATCAACGGTCCCATTGTTTTCTGCACGGCTTCGCTCCCTGACCCGCGAGGGTTACTTGCGGGTCTCCAACAGATCACGCAGTTCGGACATGAATTCCTGGACGTCCTCGAATCGTCGATAGACCGAGGCGAAGCGCACGTAGGCGACCTTGTCGAGCTCTTTGAGCTTTTCCATGACCCGTTCGCCGACGACTCGGGCCTCGACCTCGCGCTCCGGGCTGTCGTGGACCATCGCCTCGATCTCGTCGACGACCGCCTCGATGGCCTTCGCCGAGACCGGCCGCTTCTCGCAGGCGGTGTGCAGCCCGGCGGTCAGCTTGGCGCGGTCGAACGCCTCGCGGCGCCCGTCCTTCTTGATCACCAGGTACGGGATCTCCTCGATCCGCTCGTAGGAGGTGAAGCGCCGCCCGCAGGCGAGGCACTCGCGGCGGCGGCGGATGGCCTCGCCGTTGTTCGCTTCCCGCGAATCGACCACCTTGTCCTTCGGATGGGCGCAGAACGGACAGTTCACGAGACCCCCTCCAGTCGAGTCGCCGACTCGTCGCCGAGCCGGCGGAGCCGGCGAGCGGCGGCGATCAGATCGCTCCAGCGGACTTTTTCCGTCCAGAGCAACACCACACCGGTCACGATGACCGGGACCGTCATCATCATATGCGCCAGCAACCCGGCGCTGACCGCGGTGACCTGCGAGACGCCGAAGAGCAGCAACCCGGCCTTCATCGCTCCGTGGTACCCGCCCGCCCCGGCCGGTGTGGGTACGGCCACGCCGAGCACGAGCATCGGGAGGATCACCAGGACCGTTCCGGCCGATACGTCCGCGCCGGCGGCGCGGATGCAGATCCAGGTGCCGGCCGCGATCATGCTCCAGGCGGCGACGGAGTGCAGCAGAAGCAGAACGATCGCGCGCACCGAACGGAAGGCGCCCGCACCGTGCGCCAGCGACACCGCCGCCCGCCCGAGCCAACGCAGCACCCGGCCGCGCCGGGCGAACCACCGCGCCAACCGGTCTCCCATGACGGACGCGGCGACCATGACGACGAGGACGGCCGTCGCGGCGGCCGTCATGATCACGGCGCCGAACCGCAGCAGCGCCGCGTGCTCGGCGGCCTCGACCGTCAACGGGGTGGTCAGGATGCCGAGGGCAAACAGGAAAGCGATGGCCACGATGTCGAGCACGCGATCGGCCACGATCGATCCGACCACCGGGCCCAGGGCCAGATCCTCGCGCCCGGAGAGCAGCATCGGCCGGACCAGCTCGCCCAGCCGGCCGGGGACGATCCAGCTGGTCATGTAACCGAGGACCACGGCCGAGAACATCGGCCGAAAACCGATGTCGCGTCGCAACGGGGTGAGCAGGACGCGCCAACGCAGGACGCGAAAGATGTTGTGCCCGAAGTTGAGCGCGCCACCCAGCAAGAGTCCCAGGATCGAGGCGTTCCGGATCTCCCCCCAGAGCGTCGCGGGGTCGGTGCCGCGAAACACCCAGACCATCAGGACGACGGCCAGAAAAAGCCCGAAAACGTACTTCGCGAGGTCGCGCAACTGCATGGCGTCGCTGAATCTAGGGCAGGGCCGAGCCGGGGGTCAACACGAAACGGCGATAGTTTTGAGAAATCCTGCTCAGGTTTTCGAAAAACCGGGCAAGGTTGGAGCCGATCCGGCCTGAAACGGCCGCTACGTGGGCAGTCCGGGCCGGACGCGGATCGTCTCGAAGCGCTTGAGCACGACCGTGCCCGGCGGGGCGCCGCGGGGCTTCTTGACGTTCTTGCGGGCCGTCCACTGGACGTCGACCAGGGGTTGCGTGGCCGCCTGGCTGTGAAAGGCCGCGACGGCCGCGGCCTCGGCCAGCGCCGGCCCCGGTTTCGATGCGCGCGTCTCGTTGCGCAGGATCACGTGGGCGCCGCGGACGTCCAGGGCGTGGAGCCAGAAATCGTGTGGGGCCGCCAGCTTGAAGGTCAGCCGGTGATTCTCGCGCCCACCCTTGCCCGCCAGGATCATCTCCCCCGACGAGGCGTAATAGAGTCGCACGCCCTCCATCCGTGGTTTCCCGCGGCGGAAGGCCTCGCGGCCCGCGCGGGTGTCCGGTTCGAGGGCGACCGGTAGACCCAGCGCCCGCATGTCGGCCGTGACTCTCTCCTCGCTCCAGGTCTCCTCGTCGAATCGTCGTTCCAGGTCCGCCAACTCCCGCTCGCGACGGCGGAGACCGTCCAACCGATCCTGCGCGCGCTCACGCCCACGAACCGCGCGCCGGTGACGCGCGAAGAGGCGCTCGGCCACCTTGGCCGGCGGTAGAGCGGCGGGCGCCGGGATCACCAGGTCGGGGCCATCGGGATCGCGGGGATCCGGCACGGAAAGGCTCGTTCCGATCCGTCGCGCCCGGGTCAGGCCGGCCAGGAGCGCCTCGCCCTGGCGTCGGTAGCGCTCGGGGTCCTCGAACCCCTGGAGATCCCGCTCGCATTTGCGAACGGCCTGGTGGATCCGGGATGCCTCGCCGCGCACGATCTGAACCAGCGCCCGCCTGCGCAGCGCGGACTCGCGGCGTGCATCACGCGCCTCGTGCCACCAGCCGGCCGTCTCCGCGGCGTCGCCCCCGCGGAGCCATGCACGGCCGGGATGCGGCTCCCGTTCGGGCTGCCAGGGCCACAGCGTCGCTTCTTCGGGATCGAGATCGGCGGCCGTCTCCCCTGCCCTGGCCTCGATCATCGGTTCGAGGCGGCCCTCGCGGAGCCGCGCGATCCGATCGGCCAGGATCGTCCCATGGGTGCGCCCCGTGGCGGAGGCCTCCTCGCCGATCAGGGTCGCCGCGGGCGATCCGACCCCGAAGAGGTGCCGCCGTGTCGATTCGAAGAGCGGCTCGCCGCGTTCGAGATGACGCTGCAACACGGCGTCGATCTCGGCTGCGGTGTTCGCGAACGGATCCGCCACACCGGCGGGAAGATCCGGTGGCCGATAGAGCTGGCCTGCCGTGACCCGATCGTGGGCCTTGCGTGGGCGCCGAAGACTGCCGAGGACGCACCCTCGGGCGTCGACGAGCACGAGGTTGGCCCCGTGGACGGCCAGCTCCACCACGAGCGTGTGGCCCTCCGCGAAGCGCATCTCGATGCGCCGGTCGGCGCTGGGCTTGACCACGGTGTCGAGCCGGGCACCGCGACAGGTCTTCAGGAACTCCCGGGCAAAGCGGCCGCGGGGAAAACGGGCCGGCTCCCTACGCCGGCACGGTCGTGCGATCCAGGGCTCTTCCGGTTGCATGGAGATCGCGGTCGACCGGCGCCGCCCCCCGGATTCCCAGCGTAGTCGAAACCGTTGGATCGAATCCTGCTGGACGTCGTCGAGGACGTGCCCGCGCAAGCCCTGGTCAAGGACCCTGGCCACCGTGGTCAACACGAAGTTGTCCATCCGTCTCCCCGAAAACGAAAAGGCCCGGCGGGGTTCCGCCGGGCCCGATCTTACGAATCATTGGAATCCGGGACTAGTGCTCGACCGACTTGATGCTCTTGAGCCCCTCGGACAGGGCGTCGTCCACCTGGGTCTCGACGACTTCGGCTTCCTTGCCGGTCGCCTCCGCCAGCTCCGAAATCAGGAGAAAACGGGCGCGGTCGAGCATCTTGCGCTCGCGGTAGGAGAGCGGCTTGACCTCGTTGAGCATGGTCAGGCTCTTGAGCACCTCGGCCACGGCACGGATGTCGCCGGTGCGCATCTTGTCCGAATTGGCCTGGAAGCGCCCCTTCCAGTCGTCGTACGTCGCGATCTCGCTCTCGCGCAGGACCTTCAGGACGCGGTTCGACTCGCGGCGGCTGAGCAGCTTGCGCAGGCCCACCGCGGCGACGTTTTCCACGGGAACCATGACCGTGGAGTCCGTGGAGAGGATGCGCAGGCTGTAGAACGACGTCTCGACGTCACCGATCGCTCGGCGCCGAACGTCCTCGATGACCCCGACGCCGTGGTTGGGGTAAACGACCTTGTCACCGACCTTGAAATTCAAAGGGGCCTCCGGAAGAAAGGCGTGGCGGATGTAGGGGGTTTTGCCACTGGGGATCTCGAACAGGATATCGATAATTATACGTTTTGTCAACAACTTATGGCGGTTCCGCCCTTTTTGGGACGCTCCCCGGAGGAACTGCGACGGCGTTTAATGGAGCTTCTTGCTCTTCCAGTACAACGTGGTTCGAAGAATGCGGCTGGCGTGGACCCGCGGGCGACCGCGCGATCGTTTTCGGGGCGGAGCGACGGCCAGAAACGGTCCCACCGTCGATCTTTCAATCGACCGGCTCGATTCCGGTTCGTCGGAAGCGGTCCGTCAGAGTTCTGTCGATCGGAAACGCCCTCACTTTCCGGGAACTCTGGGTGCGCCTCGCCGCCCGACCTGCCCCCGCTCAGCGGGTCTGTCCGCATCCGGACAACAATGGACCGCATTCTTCGAACCACGTTGCTATCCGGCTCTCCGAAACGTGCCCACAATCAGGTGGTTCACCGCCACACCTTCGTGAACCAGCTCCTCGGCGGGCGCACCTTCGGGATCCCGATCCGC
>WVWW01000156.1:217-3477 GCA_011773795.1 Acidobacteriota bacterium | reverse complement strand
GGTTGTGCTCGATGACCGCGACGGTGTTGCCCTGGTCGACGAGACGCTGCAAGACGGCGAGCAGTTTGCGCACGTCCTCGAAGTGCAGACCCGTCGTGGGCTCGTCGAGGATGTACAGCGTCCTGCCGGTCGATCGCTTGCCGAGTTCCGACGAGAGCTTGACGCGCTGCGCCTCGCCACCGGACAGCGTCGGTGCCGGCTGGCCGAGCCGCACGTAGCCGAGGCCGACGTCGTAGAGCGTCTGCAGGACCCGGGCGATCGGCGGCTGGTTCTCGAAGAAGGTGAGCGCCTCCTCCACCGACATGTCGAGCACGTCGGCGATGGTGCGGCCCTTGAACTTCACCTCCAGCGTGTCGCGGTTGTAGCGGAGGCCCTTGCAGGTCTCGCACGGGACGTAGACATCCGGCAGGAAGTGCATCTCGATGCGGATCGTGCCGTCGCCCTTGCACGTCTCACAGCGGCCACCTGACACGTTGAACGAGAACCTGCCCGGCTCGTACCCCCGCACCTTGGCGTCCGGTGTGCTCGCAAAGAGCTTTCGGATCCGGTCGAATGCCTTGGTGTAGGTGGCCGGATTCGAGCGCGGGGTGCGGCCGATCGGCGACTGATCGATGTTGATCACCTTGTCGAGCGCTTCGATGCCGTCGATGCGCTTGTGGCGGCCGGGAAGCGATCTGGCTCCATGGAGCTTGGCGTGGAGCGCCTTCGACACGATCTGCTGCACCAGCGACGACTTCCCGCTCCCCGACACGCCGGTGACGGCGACGAAGGTCCCGAGGGGGATCGTGACATCGACGTCTTTGAGGTTGTTCTCGGCCGCACCCACGATCGCGAGCTCGTCACCGTTTCCGGTGCGACGGTGCTCGGGAATCGGAATCGCACGCCGACCTGCCATGTAGTCGCCTGTGATCGATTCGGCCGTGCCCGTGATGTCGTCGAGGGTGCCCTGGGCGACGATGGTCCCCCCGTGCTCGCCGGCGCCCGGCCCGATGTCGACGATGTGGTCGGCGACGCGGATCGTCTCCTCGTCGTGCTCGACGACGATGACCGTGTTGCCGAGGTCGCGCAGCCNNCGCGCAGCCGCAGCAGGGTCTCGATGAGCCTGCGGTTGTCGCGCTGGTGGAGCCCGATCGAAGGCTCGTCGAGGATGTAGAGCACACCGACGAGACCCGACCCGATCTGGGTGGCGAGCCGGATCCGCTGCGCCTCGCCACCGGCGAGCGTGGCCGCCGACCGCATCAGCGTGAGGTAGTCGAGGCCGACGTCGACGAGGAACCGCAGTCGGGCCGTGATCTCCTTGACGATCGGACCGGCGATGGTGGCCTCGCGCTCGCTCAACTCGAACGAACTCAACGTGTCGACGGCGTTTCGGAGCGACATCGACGACAGCTCGAAGATGTTGAGCCCGCCCACCGTGACCGCCAGCGACACCGCGTTGAGCCGCCCGCCGCCACACGTGGTGCAGGGCACCTCCCGCATGTACTGCTGATACGACTCACGAGCCGAGTCGGTCTCTGCGTCCTTGTAGCGCCGGTCGAGCCACGGCACCGGGCCCTCATACGTGGTCTGGTATCTGCGGCGTCGTCCGAACCGGTTCGTGTAAGACACCGTGTAGCTCTTCGTGCCGGCGCCGTCGAGCAAGAGCTTCCGGTGCGGTCCGGACAGCGACTCGAACGGAGCCTCGAAGTCGATGCCCTCCTCGTCACAGACCGCCTCGAGCAGGCGCTGGAAGTACCGCATCCGGTGGCGGCCGGCCCACGGGGCGATGGCGCCCTCCGCCAAGGAGAGATGAGGCTGGGGCACGACGAGCGTGGGATCGACCTCGAATCGGGTGCCGATGCCGGAGCACGCCGGGCAGGCGCCATACGGGCTGTTGAAGGAGAAGTTCCTCGGCTGCAACTCGTCGAAGGAATGCCCACAGATCGAACAGGCGAAGTGCTCGCTGAACGTCAACATGTCACCACCGACGACATCGATGACTGCCACGCCCTCCGCGAGACGGAGCGCGGTCTCCAGGGAGTCGGTGAGACGGCGCTCGATTCCCTCCTTGCGGACGAGGCGATCGACGACGACCTCGATCGTGTGCTGGTAGTAGCGATCGAGCTTGATGTCCTCCGTCAGGTCCCGCACCTCGCCGTCGATGCGGGCCCTGGCGAAGCCGTCTTTCGCCAGATCCTTCAGCATGGCCTCGTACTCGCCCTTGCGACCCCGGACCACCGGGGCCAGCACCTGGAATCGGGTGCCCTCGGGGAGCTCGAGGATCTGGTCGACGATCTGCTGCGGTGTCTGCCGGTAGACCTCGCTGCCGTCGTTCGGACAGTGAGGTCGCCCGATCCTCGCAAAGAGAAGCCGGAGATAGTCGTGCACCTCCGTGACGGTGCCGACGGTCGAGCGCGGGTTGCGGGACGCCGTCTTCTGGTCGATCGAGATCGCCGGCGACAGGCCTTCGATGAAGTCGACGTCCGGCTTGTCCATCTGCCCCAGGAACTGCCGGGCATACGCCGAGAGGCTCTCGACGTAGCGGCGCTGCCCTTCGGCATAGATCGTGTCGAAGGCGAGCGACGACTTGCCGGAGCCGGAGAGCCCGGTGAACACGATGAGCTCGTCGCGCGGGAGCTCGAGGTCGATGTTCTTGAGGTTGTGCTCGCGGGCGCCCTTGACCACGAGCCTGTCGATTGCCACCGCTGAAGGTCCTCCACCCGGGATGCCACACGAGGCCGTGTGGCCGGGAGTGTAGCGAGGCGAGGTGACAAGAATTACATGGATGTCAGCAAGTGACGGGCCTCAACCTGCCGAGAGTCGCTCGGCCGATGTCGGCACACCGAGGGCGTGTTCGCAGACATGTGCGGACGACGCCGCGGCCGGGGGCGCATCGAAGTAGTTGCCCGCTCGCAGCCGCCGTCTGATCACGAGGAGGTCTCGCAGCGTCGACAGGTAACTCGTCCACCGGATGTGGCCACCTTCGACGTGTGACCACTGCACCGGCACCTCGGCGAGGGGAAACCCGAGCTCTCTCGCCACGGCGAGCAGCTCGACGTCGAATCCCCACCCGTCGACGACACACCGGCTGAGCACCACGTCGGCGACGCAGCCGGACATCACCTTGCAGCCCCGCTGCGTGTCGCGCACCCTCGGGAGCACGAGCTGTCGCGTCAACCAGTTGCCGAGACGTCCACTCATCGATCTGACCCGGCTCTGCCGCTCCCCACCCGCCGTTCCGGACGCGATGGAACCGAACGCGATGCCGTGGCCACCGATGG
>WVWW01000156.1:0-186 GCA_011773795.1 Acidobacteriota bacterium | reverse complement strand
GCATGCCGACCCGCACCGCATGACCTTTGCCCCGATTGCGCCCCAGCTCGATGACCTGGGCGGCTTCGAGTCCACCGAGGCGATGGCGCGCCCACTGCGCCGTCCCGTCCGTCGAGCCGTCGTCCACGACGACGATCTCGACATCCCGGCGATCGCCCATCCACCCGACGAGGTCGTCGAGCATCG
>WVWW01000199.1 GCA_011773795.1 Acidobacteriota bacterium | reverse complement strand
AACGGCCGCTCCGAGCCGCAGCTCCGGCGGCAGCCGGCCCAAGGCCGCTCCGAGCCGCAGCTCCGGCGGCAGCCGGCCCAAGGCCGCTCCGAGCCGCAGCTCCGGTGGCAGCCGGCCCAAGGCGAGCCCGAGTCGCGGATCGCGTGGAGGCGCCAGGAAACGAGATTGACCATCCGGGGACAGTCAACCCCCTCAGATTGGCCCCGAGGCGAGCCGGCGGATAAACCGCCGGCTCGTTTTTTTTGGTTCCTACCCCGCTGCGCAGACGCGGCGGAAGCCATCCAGCAGACGGCGTGAATCGGCGCGCAGCGTCGCGTCGATCGCGGTGACGTCGATCCCGTTCCGCGCCGCGAACTCGTCGCGCGCTTCCGGATGGAACTGATACGAGAAGATGTCCAGCGCCTCGTGCTCGAGGCCATCGAAGGGAACGCCGGCGCGACGTGCCGTCACGCGGTAGCCTTCCGGGACGTCGACGACCGTTTCACGGTGGCTGACCACGACTCGCAGATCCGCGTCCTCCGGCAACAAGCGGGAACCACGCACCTCGGTCTGCTCGACGCCGACGCGTTTGGCCCGCGAGGCCTCGAGCCAGTCGACGCGAGCACCGGCCATCTCGGCGACCAGCTGATGTCCGAAACAGATGCCCAGCAACGGCAGCCGAGTCTCGCCGGCGACGATCGGTCGAAGCCATTGACGGAGATCGGCGAGCCAGCCCAGCTCCTCGTAGACCGAAGCGGCCGAACCCATCAACACGACGGCGTCACAGGCGTAGCCGTCGTCCGGACGCGGACCGTCGCCTTCGAGCGAAGGCCGGAACAGTCTCGACTCTCCGGACCAACCTTGCCGGATCTCCTCGACGCCCTGGTCCTCGGGATTCTTCTGCGACGGGTCGATGATCCAGAGACGCCGGGCGTCGTTCAAGACGAAACCCGTGACGGGTCGGCCGCCCGGGCGGCCAGCGCCTCGAGCAGCCGGTCGTGCAGGCCGTCGAAACCGCCGTTGCTCATCACGACGACGACGTCGCCGTCCGCGGCCTCGTCGACGACGCGTTCGACGATCGATTCGACGTCGACGATGTGTCGCGCGGCCGCCCCGCGGGCGATCAGGGTCTCGACGAGCGCGGGCACGTCGAGCCGATTCTCCGCGGGGATCTGTTCGGGGCGGAACACGGGCGCGACGACGATCTCGTCCGCCGCGTCGAAGACCTCGGCGAGCCGCCGCTGAAAGACGTTGCGACGCAGCGACCAGGAGCGCGGCTCGAGGATCGCCCACACGCGGCCGTTCGCGGTGCGGTTCCTGACCGCTTTGAGCGTCTCCTCGATGGCCGTCGGGTGGTGCGCGAAGTCGTCGAACACCGAGACCCCCGACCGGACGCCGCGCAGCTCGAGGCGGCGCCGAACGCCGCTGAAGCCGTTCAGACCGGCGGCGATCTCTTCCGCGGAGAGCCCCTGTTCGTGGGCCGCCACGACCACGGAGAGCGCGTTGCGCACGTTGTGCGGGCCGCTCAGCTTCAGATCGATCTCGGCGAACGGTTGCCCGTCGCGGACGATGCGGAAGGACGACCCGTCAGGCCTCTCGGAAAGATCCTCCGCGCGCCACAGGCCGGCGTGCATGCCGTAGCCCTCGACGGTGGCCATCGCGCCCTCGGTGATCTCGCGAGTCACCGCGCACTCCTCGTAGCGGACGATCCGGCCGCGCCGCGGCACGAGGTTGATCAGCCGGCGAAACGCGAGCTGGATCTGCTCCAGATCGCGATAGATGTCGGCGTGATCGAACTCGACCGTCCCGAGCAGCGCGGTGTCCGGCCGGTAGTGCATGAACTTCGGCCCCTTGTCGAAGAACGCCGTGTCGTACTCGTCGCCCTCGATGACGAAGGCGGGGCCGTTGCCGACCGCGAATGGACGCTTCAGATCGTGGGGCAGCCCGCCGATCAGGTAGCCCGGCTCGCGGCCGGCACGGGTCAGGACCGCGGCGAGCATCGAGGCCGTGGTCGTCTTGCCGTGGGTTCCTGCGATCACGATCGAGTGCCGACCGACGAGGAAGCGGTCGTGGATCAACCGCGGCATCGAGGTGTAACGCAGGCGGCCGTCCAGGACCGCCTCGGCTTCCTCGTTGCCACGCGAGATGGCGTTGCCGACGACCACCAGATCGGGCGCCGGATCGAGGTGCGCGGCGTCGAAGCCCTCGTACACCTCGACCCCGAGATCGGCGAGGATCGTCGAGGTCGGCGGGTACAGCGCCCCGTCCGAGCCGGTAACCCGGCAGCCGGATTCGTGCAGCAGGCCGGCGAGCGACGTCATGCCGGTCCCGCCGATGCCGATCAGATGGATGTGCTCTTTCGCCACGAATCTCGTCTCCCGGGTGGAGTCATTCCACTGTGAACGCGCGGTCGTCCGCCTGCAAGTAGAGGTCCGCGAGGCGCTTGCCGACGCTCGGTCGCACCAGGTGCAACAGCCGGGCGTGACGCAGCGTTTCCTTGATCTGCGGCATCATCGCGGTGGTTTCCTCGTCGCCGGCACGGATGCAACGTTCGTAGGCCCCGAAGTCCGCCCAGTGGACGTCCTTGACCGGCGGGCGGATCACGATGTCGGCCATGCCGCGGCAGAAGCGGACCAGCGCCTGGTCGCGGATCGCGTTCGCGCGGACCATGATGTCGAGCCCGCGGTCGTAGCTCTCGCTGTCCTCGACGTTCGCGGTGATGTCGACCGCGATGACCAGATCGGCCCCCAGGCCGAATGCGGGGAGCACCGGGATCTTGTCGACCCATCCGCCGTCGATCAGGACGCGGCCGTTCATCCGCACCGGCGGGAGGATCCCCGGGATCGCCGAGCTGGCGGCGGCGGCGCGCCGCAGGTTGCCCTTCGTCAGCACGATCTCGCGGGCCTTGTTGATGTCCAGCGCGATCGCCGCGAACGGCCGCTCGAGCGATTCGATCTCCACCTCGGGAACGATCCGCTCGATGCTGGTCGCGAACTCCTCGGCGGAGAGGAAGCTCGGCCGCATGTTCGACATGCCGAAGAAGATCCCGCGGCGGACCAGGTTGGCGACCGAGAAGAACAGGCCGCCACGCTGCTTGCGCGTCTCGCGCAGGAACGAAAGCCGGTTCTTCTTGAACTCGTCGCTGCTGAGCAGCGCGCTTGCCTTGGCTTCCAGCCCGTCGATGTCCCCGGTCGCCGCCCAGGCACCGCCGACGATCGAGCCCATGCTCGTGCCGGTGACGATGTCGATCTCGATGCCTTCGCGTTCGAGCGCGCGGATCACGCCGATGTGGGCCATCCCGCGGGCCGCTCCGCCCCCGAGGGCCAGCCCGATCCGTGGGGTCAGCTTGGGACGCATCAGGGTGAGCTTCGGGCGCATCAGAACAACCAGGTGAGCGGCCGGGTCTGCGCGCTGCCCGCGACGGGCTCGACCGAGGCGACCTTGAGGCCGGACGGGCAGTCGTCGGCCGCCTCCTCGCGCAGCAAGGTCCAATCGAGCATGACGGTCTCCAGCGCCTCCACCCGAATCTCCTCCGCCTGCGCGGGGACGACTACCGGCACCACGCGCCCGATCGGAGCGCTGGCAACGTAGAACGTGGTGCCTGGCGTGAGCCCGGACAAGTCGATCTGCGAATAGGCCATCTCGAGCCGGGTCCTGAGCAGCACGCCCCCCTCCCCGACACCCCGGCGGCCGACCTCCCGATAAAACGTACCGCGCCCCAGCGCGAGCAGCTTGGTCAGCCTCACTCCGTGGCCGGTCAGCTCGACCTCACCCTCGTCGCGCGCCTGCTCGTAGACCAGCAACTCCTGCTCGAACCAGCGACGGAAGCCGTCGCGGCGCATTTCCGGGTCATCGCCCAGGGAAGCCGCGCCCGCGGCACCGGCGCTGATGCAGAACAGCGTCGCCACATCGCCGTCCTGGATCGCGCGCGTGAAGTCCACCAGACACTCCCTGGGGCTGCGCTCGGCCGTGCAGCCGGCCAGCACCAGAGAGACGGCAACCACGCCGAGCAGGCCGGTCGTTCGGGGATCGGGCATCGGCTGGATTGTATCCGCAACGTGGTGCGAAGAATGTGCGTCTTTGTGAATGCTGGGCGGATTCGCGGTCCCTACTGTGGACGAGTTTGGGTAATCAACCAGCCGCGGAGGTCAAGCGCATCCGGATCGCGCCGATCAGATCGACAAATCCTTGATACGTCGCTCGAACAGCCGTCGGGCGCACACGTCGACCCAGGTCCACGGCCGTGAGGTCAGTTCAATCCTCATGGCCGGCGTAAGTCGGGTCGGGCGCCGCTCGCTGACCAGCTTGATCATGTTGCGCCAGACGGCAAACAGAGCGGCGCGGCCGAGTGCGCTCGCCCGCTTTCGTCCGAAAGCGATGGTTTCTCGGCGATGATGCGCTTGGCTATGTCGCAACAGTTTGTGCAGCAGATCGACGGCAAACAGGGCTCGATCGCGCGCCCGCACCCGGGTCGCATCGCCCCCCGGCGAGCGATCCGGGTTGGCATGGACCTGGTGGCGGATGGACGACCCCAGCCGCCGTACGACGACACGATAGGCAGGGTGGTCGTCACTGATCAGGTCGAGCCCTCCCGGTGAGCGGCGGAGCACACATTCCAGTATTCTCTGGGTCGAGTCGACGACCGAGCCCGGCGGAGGCGAGGTCGGCTGCCGTTTGAGTGCGCGCTTGCGTCGACTTCGGCCCCGAAGTCTCAGATAACCCGCACCTTGCAAGGCATAGACGAACCAACTGGTCTGCCCCACCGCGGTAGCGATCCCGAGGCGTTCTTGTTGCGAGCGCACGAAGGTCTCGAAGTGATCGAGGACGACCGGTTCTCCGATCCCAGCCAACCGCGCTATCGACAGCTCGAGAAAACGGTGGGCGTGCTGACCCAGCCGAACACTCAGCCGCGTCACGGTTGAAGGCGCACAACCCAGGTGCCGCGCGATCTGACGATTCGCACACCCGGAAACGAGCAAATTGGCGACCGGCAGCAAGAGTTCGGGGCGTTTGAGAAAATACGAGGTTGCGAAGGCTTCCCGCGAAAAGGTCCGCCTACACGTCTCGCAGCGGAATCTGGGGATCGGCCGCCACGGGTCCCGTTTCCGCCGGTAGCTGCCCTTGTGGATTGCCCGGTAGTGACTTACGGCTAGGTGTGCTGGGCACTCCTCGTATGGGCAGTGTGGTGGTCGGAAACGATCCCGTCTTCTGCCGGGAATCGGTTGACGCGGTTCCCACATCGGTAGGGCACATTGCGAGGTCTGTGCCGTCCGGTGGGTGCCGAAAACGGGGCGCTGGCACAGTGTCCGTCCGCCCACGGACAACGACAGTCCGTCCACGGACGAGCTCAGCACAATCTTCGCACCACGTTGGGTTGACACCGCGAGCGACTAATCGCTACGGTGCTCTCTCGGGCGGATTCCCTGGAGACGCCGCAATGAGGTTGATCGCGATGGGAACGTTGCTGGCCGCCTCGGTCCTTTGCTGCGCCGCCGATAGCGGCGCGGGAGGTGCGTCCGGCGGCGACTCCGGCGAGGCGAGGCGCGACCGGATGGTCGTGACCCAGATCGAGGCACGCGGCGTCGACCAGCCCTGTGTCCTCGACGCGATGCGCAGCATCCCACGCGAGCGCTTCGTCCCCGCGCCGCTGGAGAACGACGCCTACCGGGACGGCCCGCTGCCGATCGGCCACGGGCAGACCATCTCGCAGCCCTACATCGTCGCGCTGATGACCGAGCTCATCGAGCCGCAGCCGGAGATGCGGGTGCTCGAGATCGGCACCGGCTCGGGCTATCAGGCCGCGGTGCTCGCGGAATGCGTCGCCGACGTCTACACGATCGAGATCATCCCCGAGCTCGGTCGCCAAGCCGCGGCGCGGCTCGACTCCCTGGGCTACACCAACATCCACACGCATGTCGGCGACGGCTATGACGGCTGGCCGGACGAGGCGCCGTTCGACGGCATCGTGGTGACGGCCGCGCCGTCGGAGATCCCCGAGCCGCTGCTCGACCAGCTGGCCCTCGGGGGACGGCTCGTCATCCCCGTCGGCCGCGGCAGCCAGGACCTGGTGGTGGTCACGCGCACCGAGCAGGGCCTGGAGCAGCGCGTCGAGACCCCCGTGCGTTTCGTGCCGATGACCGGCAAGGCGGAACAGTAAGCCCTATAATGCGCGGCCGCTGACGAACCGGACGGAGCACGAGCCATGGGCAGCAAATTGATCACGCCACGCGGCGAGGACTACGCGCGCTGGTACACCGACGTCTGCACGCAGGCGCGACTGGCCG
Organism: Acidobacteriota bacterium; assembly: GCA_011773795.1. Taxonomy (GTDB): domain Bacteria; phylum Acidobacteriota; class Polarisedimenticolia; order Polarisedimenticolales; family Polarisedimenticolaceae; genus WVWW01. Next base: position 3,915 of record WVWW01000199.1, on the reverse strand, counting down.
ACTACTCGCCGGTCAAGGGCTGCATGGTCATCCGCCCGCACGGCTACGGCTTGTGGGAGAACATGCAGGCGGCGCTGGACGGCATGTTCAAGGAGACCGGCCACGAGAACGCCTACTTCCCGCTGTTCATCCCGAAGTCGTTCCTGGCCAAGGAGGCCGAGCACGTCGAGGGCTTCGCCAAGGAGTGCGCGATCGTCACGCACTCGCGGCTCAAGACCGAGGTGGTCGACGGCAAGGCGACGGTCGTCCCCGACCCCGCCAGCAAGCTCGAGGAGGAGCTGATCGTCCGGCCGACGTCCGAGACGATCATCTACTCGNNGATCATCTACTCGATGTTCGCGAAGTGGGTGCAGTCCTACCGCGACCTGCCGATCCTGATCAACCAGTGGGGCAACGTCGTGCGCTGGGAGATGCGCACGCGCCTGTTCCTGCGCACGACCGAGTTCCTCTGGCAGGAGGGCCACACCGCGCACGCGACGGAGGCGGAGGCCGAGGAGGAAGCGCGCAAGATGCTCGGCGTCTACGCGACGTTCGCCGAGGACTTCTGCGCGATCCCCGTGCTGCGCGGCGTCAAGACCGAGCGCGAGAAGTTCGCCGGCGCCGACCACACCTACTGCATCGAGGCGCTGATGCAGGACAACAAGGCCCTGCAGGCCGGCACCAGCCACCACCTGGGCCAGAACTTCTCCAAGGCGTTCGACGTCAAGTTCCAGGACGAGGAAGGCAAGTGGGAGCACTGCTGGAACACCTCCTGGGGCATGACGACGCGCATGATCGGCGCCACGATCATGGTCCACGGCGACGACAACGGCCTGGTGCTGCCGCCGCGCATCGCGCCGGTGCAGTGCGTGATCGTCCCGATCTGGCGCGGGAAGGACCCGCACGACCACATCGTCGCCGCGGCAAACCAGCTGCGCGAGCGGCTCGCGAAGGCCGGATTGCGCGTCAAGGTGGACGACCGCGACAACGTCAACCCCGGCTTCAAGTACAACGAGTGGGAGATGCTCGGCGTGCCGCTGCGGCTCGAGCTCGGGCCGCGCGACCTGGAGAAGAACTCGGTCATGACGGTGAAGCGCGTGGGGCGCGCCAAGCAGGTCGTCGCGATGGACGAGGTCGAGACGCGGGTCCCGGCGCTGCTCGACGAGTTGCAGCGCGAGATGTTCGACGCCGCGCTCAAACGCCGCGACGAGGCGACCCACACGGTGGACGACTACGAGGAGTTCAAGAAGGTCCTCGACGATCCGGGCGGCTTCCTGCTGGCCCACTGGTGCGGCGGCGACGGCTGCGAGGAGAAGGTCCAGGACGAGACCAAGGCGACGATCCGCTGCATCGCCTTCGACCAGCCCGACGAGGCCGGGAAGTGTCTGGTCTGCGGCGGTGAATCCGAGAAGAGGGTGCACTTCGCCAAGGCCTACTGATCTGTGGCAGGATCTTGGTGATGCCCACGTTCGGCCATAGGCTCCGACACGAGCGCGAGAGCCGGAACACCCCGATCCAGGAAGTCTCCGCGCGTACGCACATCGGGCTGCGCTACCTCGAGGCGTTGGAAAACAACGACTTCGACGCCCTGCCGGGCCCCCGCGGCTTCGCCAAGCTCTACATCCGCGCCTACGCGGACCTGCTGGGCTTCGACCCGCAGGCGATGATCGAGGAGTTCGAGAAGGAACGCCGCCGGCAGGCGCAGAGCGGCGAGACGGGTGCGCGGCCCGAGCGTCCGCGTCGCCGCAGGATCCGTTACGAGCCGCGGCCCCAGAAGCGGGTAGCGCCGCCGACACCGGCACCGGCACGCGCGNNGCCGTCGAAACCGCCGCCCCGGAGCCGCCGCCCGTCGAAGCGCCCGCCCCGGAGCCGGTGGTCCTCGAGCCCCGACCGCGAGCACGCGTCGACATTCGACTCGCCATCGCGGCGCTGGCCGCGATCACGATCGTGGCCCTCATCGTGACGGCCCGGTGGCCGGAACCGGCCCCGATCGAGCCCGCTTCGCTGGCGACCCCGGCGCCGGAACGAACGGCCGGACCGGTCTCCGAGCCCGTCATCGATGTCCCAGCGGCACCGCACACCCCGGACGGTCTGCGTGTCGCCGAATCGGGCGTGGGGACTTCGGTCGTCGACCTTCAACTGGTCGGCGAGACCGCTCGGTTCAACGCCGGTGCGACGGCGNNGTGTCGTCGACGGTCGGGGCGAGACGCTGCGCCACGTCTGGCTCCACGAGGGCAACGTCATCCAGACGCGCGAGCTCGCGGTGGGTAGCCCGGACTGGAGAACGTACAGCACCAAGACGTTGTGGAAGCAAGGGCGCTGGACGGTCGAGGCGCGTCGCGCCGACGATCGGGTCGTGGCCCGCGCCGAGTTCACTTGCAGCAAACCGTAGACGCTTCCGGACTACGCCAGAGAGACCTGTTCCGCTTCTGGCTCCCGCTGGCCTCGACCTGGCTCATGATGGCGTTCGAGGGGCCGTTCCTCGCGGCGCTCATCGCCCGACTCGGCGAACCCGTTTACAACCTCGCCGCGCACGGTGTCGCGTTCGCCGTCGCGGTGATCATCGAGGCGCCCGTGATCATGATGCTCGGGGCCTCGACCGCGCTGGTCGACGGCCGTGTGTCTTTCGTGAGGCTGCGTCGTTTCACGAACGCGCTCAACCTGATCACCACCGCAGTGCTCGCGTTGCTCGTCTTCACCCCGGCCTTCGGGAGAGTGTTCGAGGATCTGATCGGCCTCGACGCGCGCGTCGCGGAACTCGTGCATGGCGCACTCTTGATCCTGCTTCCCTGGCCCGCCGCGATCGGCTACCGCCGGTTCCATCAGGGATTGCTGATCCGCGCCGGTGCCCCGCGCAAGGTCGCCTACGGCACGACGGTGCGGCTGACCACGATGAGCGCGACGGCCTTCTCCCTGTTCTTCTGGTCCGACCTCCACGGCGCCTGGATCGGTGCGGCCGCGCTCTCCGCGGGTGTCCTCGCCGAGGCGGTCGCCGCGCGCATCATGGCGCACAGTGAGGTGCGCCGGCTGAGCGGTGCCGATCCGTCTGAAGGCACTCGCGTCACCTACGGAGACATCTGGAAGTTCTACGTCCCCCTCGCCTGGACCTCGGTCGTGGCCCTCGCGGCGCACCCGATCGTGACCTTCTTCATGGGCCATGCGCCGCGCTCGCTGGAATCGCTCGCCGTGCTGCCGGTGATCACCTCGCTCGTCTTCGTGTTCCGCAGCTTCGGGCTGGCGTACCAGGAGGTGGCGATCGCGATGCTGGATCGCAGGAAGGAAAACCGCGGGCCGGTTCTGCGATTCGCAGCGCTACTCGGCGGATCGGCAAGTCTCGGGCTGGCGCTCATCGTTGCGACCCCGATGGCGGGTGTCTGGTTTCAGACGGTGTCGGGCCTGACCGAGGAGCTGTATCGCTTTGCCCTCGTCCCCTCCTGGATCCTGATCCCGATCCCGGCGTTGTCGGTGTTGTTGTCGCTGCAACGCGCGTTGCTCATGCACGCCCGGGCCACGCGGCCGATCACCGGCGCGACGCTGGCGGAGATCGGGGGGATCGCCCTGATCCTCGCGCTGCTGATCCTGCGCCACGAGCTCGTCGGAGCCATCGCCGCGGCGATCGCGCTGGTCGGCGGGCGGCTGGCGGCGAACCTGATCCTGGTGGGCACGCTGCGGCTCCCCCGACGCTGACGCCGAAGCCTAGCCGGGGTCCGGGAAGGAGAACGGGCTGCGCGGAATTAACATCTCGAAGCGTCGCGCGCGCGATCACCACCGGAGGGAATAACCCCGCCATACAGCTCTTTTGACGGGCGCTAGCCCGACGACGCGGATGCGGTTTCTCGAGTGGGCGTATAAATGGACTGTCCGAGACGTAAGGGGGACGGCTCGTGACCTCAAACGCACGATTGCTGCTGACGATCGGTCTTGCCGTGGCCCTGG
>WVWW01000018.1 GCA_011773795.1 Acidobacteriota bacterium | reverse complement strand
ACCTGCGCGACATGGCCTCGAAGGTCGATGTCGACCCCAAGGGTCTGCAGAAGTCGAAACTCATCGCCGCCATCGTGGGCGCCGACAAGTTCGACGACTCGATGATCCCCGAGGACGTCAAGGTCGCCGAAGAAGCCGTGGCCGTCGATGAGTCCGGCTCGAACGACGGTGGCAACAGCGACCGCAGCGACCGCAGCGATCGAGGCGGCCAGCGCGACGGCGGCAAGGGCGGTGGCAACCGCAGCCGTAGCCGCAACCGCAATCGCAACCGGCGGGATCGTGAGCCGATCGACGAGTCCGAGCTCGAGGTGCGCGAGGGGATCCTCGACATCCTCCCCGAGGGTTACGGCTTCCTGCGCTGCACCGGATACCTCCCCGGCGAGAAGGACGTCTACGTCTCGGCGAACATCATCCGCCGCACCCGTCTGCGGAAGGGCGACATCGTCACCGGCCCGATCAGGCCCGCCCGGGCGCAGGAGAAGTTCCCGGCGCTGGTGCGTCCGGTCACCGTCAACGGCATGGAGCCGGATCAGGCTGCCGACCGGGTGAAGTTCTCGAGCCTGACGCCGCTGTTCCCCGACAGCCGGCTCCGTCTCGAGATCGATGGCTCCCCGAATCTCATTCTTCCGCGGATCGTGGACCTCGTCGCCCCGATCGGCAAGGGTCAGCGAGGCCTCATCGTGTCGCCGCCCAAGGCGGGCAAGACCACGGTCCTGAAGGAGATCGCCAACTCGATCACCACGAACAACCCCGAGTGCCACCTCATGGTCGTGCTCGTCGACGAGCGCCCCGAAGAGGTCACGGACATGCAGCGCTCGGTCAAGGGCGAGGTCGTCTACTCGACCTTCGACCGTCCTGCCGAGGAGCACACCCAGGTGTCGGAGCTGGNNGTACGGACGTCGTCATCCTGCTCGACTCGATCACCCGTCTGGCCCGGGCCCACAACCTGGCCACGCCGGCGTCCGGCCGGATCCTGTCGGGTGGTGTCGACTCGACTGCGCTGTACCCGCCGAAGCGTTTCTTCGGTGCCGCCCGCAACGTCGAAGAGGGTGGTTCGCTCACGATCATCGGCACTGCGCTCGTCGAGACCGGGTCCCGCATGGACGAGGTCATCTTCGAGGAGTTCAAGGGCACCGGGAACATGGAGCTGCGGCTCGACCGCAAGCTCGCCGACAAGCGCATCTACCCGGCGATCGACGTCGCTGCGTCCGGCACCCGCCGCGAGGAACTGCTGTTCACGCCCGACGAGCTCAACGAGGTCTGGAAGCTGCGTCGTGTGCTGCTCGCCCTCGAGACCGGTGCGATCGAACTGCTGATCGACCGTCTCAAGAGCACGAAGTCGAATGCGGAGTTCCTCCTCAGCGTCGCCAAGAGCGGCCAGTAGGAAGGGTTGCGAGAGCAGCTAACGTTCAGCCGTCCCGAGGAGCATTTCGTGAAACCCGACATCCACCCCGAATACCGAGAGGTCGTCTTCCAGGACACCTCCTCCGACCTGCGCTTCATCACGCGCTCGACGATCGCCACCAGTGAGACGGTCGAGATCGACGGCGAGACCTATCCGCTCGCCAAG
>WVWW01000091.1:377-5257 GCA_011773795.1 Acidobacteriota bacterium | reverse complement strand
ATGTGTGCACACGCTTCGCACCACGTTGCGTTGACCCGGGGGTAAGCGCGGGCTAATCTCGACCCCGCCCATGAAACGTCCACTCGACCGTCTCGTCGAGGCCCTCGCACCCCGGTTGGCCTACCTGTATATCCGGCTGCTCCGCGCCAGCATGCGGTTCGAGTCCTACAACGCGGAGGTGCTCGAGTGCGTACGCGAGGATCACGGTGAGTACATCATGGTCTTCTGGCACTCGCGTTGGGTGATGATGCGCTACGCGCACCCGTACGAAAAGCTGGCCGTTCTGGCCAGCCGGCATCGCGACGCCGAGATGCTCGTGCGTGTGCTGGCGCGTCTCGACGTGGTGATGGCTCGCGGCTCCTCTACGCGTGGCGGGATGGCCGGGATGCGCGAGATGCTGCGCCGCGTTCGCGACGGTTATGACCTCGCGATCACGCCGGACGGCCCGCGTGGGCCGCGGCGGCGCATCAAGGACGGGGTCCTCGCGGCGGCCAGGTTCACCGGAAAACCGATCGTGCCGGTCGGGTTCGGGGCCTCACGCGCACGCAGGTTACGTTCGTGGGATCGTACGCTGGTTCCGTTCCCGTTCGGACGCGGTGTCTTCGTGTACGGCGAGCCGATGCTCGTGCCGCAGGACGTCGACGACGATCGTCTGAACCGGATGAGAGGCGAGCTCGAGCGATCGCTCGACCGTGTCACCGACGAAGCCGACCGGGCGGCCGGGTTCCCCATCGAGGAGCCGCGCCCGACAGTGGAGACGACGTGAGCCGTCCGCTCCGCGTGATGATCAGCGCCGGCGAGGCATCGGGCGACCGTCTCGGCGCGGGTCTGGCCGCTGCGTTACGCGACCAAGATCCGTCGATCGATCTGATCGGTATGGGTGGCCCGCAGATGCGTGACGCCGGCGTGCGCCTGGTACAGGACTCGTCGGAGGTTTCGGTCGTCGGTATCTCCGAGGTGCTGTCACGCCTGCCCCAGATCCGCCGTGCGATGGTCCGGCTCGAGCAAACGCTCGACGAGGAGCGCCCGACGTTGCTGGTACCCGTCGATTTCCCCGATTTCAACCTGCGTCTCGCCGCCCGCGCCGTGCGCCGCGACGTCGGCGTCGTCTACTTCGTCTCGCCCCAAGTCTGGGCCTGGCGTCAGAGTCGCGTGCGACGGATTCGCCGTCTGGTTCGCGAGATGCTGGTGTTGTTCGACTTCGAGCGTGAGTTCTACCGTGACGCCGGCGTCCCGGTGACCTGGGTCGGGCACCCGCTCGCCGAAGCTCCGCCCCCTGCGCCGGCCCCCGCAGACTTGCGCGAGGGCATCGGGCTCGAACCCGACAGCGCGGTCGTCGCCCTCCTCCCCGGAAGTCGATCCGGGGAGATCGAGCGTCACATGCCGGTCCTGCTGAACGTTGCCGAGCGTCTAAGACGCCGCAGACCGGAGCTCGAGTTCCTCGTTCCGCTCGCGCCTTCGGCCCCCGAGCGAATGCTACGCGGCTTGATTCGAGACTCCGGTCTGGAGCGGGTTCGTGTTCACGCGGGAGATTTTCCGGATCTGTTGTGCGTCTGTGCGGCCGGTGTCGTGGCCTCCGGAACCGCGAGCCTCGACGCCGCGACCGTCGGTCTTCCGATGGTCGTGATCTACCGCATGAACCCGATGTCCTACTGGATCGGGAAGCGCATGATCCGCGTCGATCATGTCGCCATGCCGAACCTGATCGCAGGCACTCGAGTCGTTCCGGAATTGCTCCAGGACGAATGCAACCCCGCGAGGATCGCCGCCGAGATCGAACGTTACTTCGACGATCCGGGCCACGCGGAGCGCGTGCGCTCGGCGCTGCGTTCCGTCCGGGAGAAACTCGGAGAGCCGGGCGTTTATCGCCGCGCGGCGGAACGCGTCCGGGCGAATCTGGACCCGGTCGAAAGTGGCTAAGTCCTGTATTTGTTTGACTTTGCATAGTCGCTGTGATCCAATGCCGCGTTCCGACGCCACCCTTCAACCGGCTCTTGGGGAAACCCTGTGATTCGTTCGATGACCGGCTACGGTCAGGGCCGACAAACCGCCGACGATCTGCGCGTCACCGTCGAGCTCAAGTCGGTCAACAACCGCTTCGCCGACGTCCGTTTCCGCCTGCCGGTCGAGCTGGCCGGCTGGGAAGCACGGGTACGTCGGACGGTGCTGTCCCGTGTCCGGCGCGGCCGAGTCGAGCTCTCCGTCCGCCTCGAGCGCGATACCGTGGCCGGCGCCCCGGCGCTCAACCGTGAGCTTCTCGCCGCGGTGCTTGCCGGGGCGCGTCAGCTGCGCGACGACCATGGGCTGGAGGGCGTGCCCGAAGTGTCGGCGATCCTGTCGATCCCGGGAATGTTCCGCGTCGAGGCTCCCGTGATCGAGGGCGACGAGGAGCAGCTCCGGGTGCTCGACGCGTGTCTGGCGGCGGGGCTCGACGCGCTCGACGCCGACCGGTTGCGCGAAGGGCAGGCGCTCGCCACGGAGCTGCTCGAGCGACTGGCGACGATGCAGGCGCTGACCCGTGCGATGGCCGAGCGTGCCGCCACGGTCCCGGAAGCGCTCCGCGACCGCCTGACCGCACGGCTCGAGACGCTCGGCGTCGACCTCGGGCTCGATCCCGCACGGGTCGCGCAGGAGGCGGCCCTGCTGGCCGATCGCAGCGACGTCACGGAGGAGCTGGTGCGGCTGGAGGGGCATCTCGCGCAGGCCGTCGAGCTGATCGGCGAGCCCGACGGCCAGCCCGTCGGCAAGCGACTGGATTTTCTGCTCCAGGAGATCCATCGTGAGACGAACACCGTGAACAGCAAATCGTCCGATCTCGAACTGACGCGAACCGCGCTGGCGATGAAGGCCGAAGCCGAGAAGGTTCGCGAGCAAGTGCAGAACCTGGAGTAAGCGTTGTCCGGCATCCTGTTCGTGATCTCCGCCCCGTCGGGCACCGGCAAGACCACCGTCGCTCGCCGGGTCCAGCGGGAACTCGGCGATCTGGACTGGTCGGTCTCGTTCACCACGCGGAAACCGCGTGAGGGCGAGGTCGACGGACGCGAATACCACTTCGTCGACGGCGAGACCTTTGCCGCGATGGAAGCGGACGGGGCATTCCTGGAATGTGCCGAGGTGTTCGGCAACCGGTACGGCACGGGATTGAGCCAAACAAAGGAAAAACTGGCCCTCGGGCACGATTTACTGCTGGAAATCGACGTCCAGGGAGCGGCCCAGGTGCGGCGTGGACCCGTCGAGGCCGTCTCGGTGATGATCCTTCCGCCGGATTTCGCTACATTGGAGGCACGCCTCACGGGCCGCGGCAGTGAAGCCGCCGATCAGCGGGCGGGTCGTTTGGCCCAGGCCCGGGTCGAGGCGGAGGAGTACCGGCACTTCAATTACATGGTCGTCAACGCCGACCTGGATCGCGCGGTGGAAGAGGTCGCGTCGATCGTTCGAGCGGAACGGCGCCGCACGGAACGCTGCGCCGAAGCGGCCCAGGCCATCCTGGATGGATTCCCGGACCAGGCCGGATAGGAGACTTCGTCGATGTACAAGCTGCCCGAGGATCTCGAGAGCAAGTACCAGTTCGTCACCCTGGCCTCCAAGCGGGCCGAGCAACTGCAGACCGGCGCGCTCGCTCGCGTCGACGTCACCGGACGAAAATTCACGGTCGTCGCCCAGGCCGAGGTCGCCGAGGGTGAAGTCGACGTCTGGGAACCCGCGACCGAGGAAATCCTCGAGGCGACCGACGAAGAAGAAGAATAAGACTCTCCGATGCGCGTCGCGCTAGGCGTTAGCGGCGGGATCGCGGCCTACAAGGCCTGCGAGATCATCCGCGGGTTGACCCAGGCCGGGTGCGACGTTCAGGTCCTCATGACCCGCAACGCCACGGAGTTCATCACTCCGCTGACGCTGCAGACGCTGTCCGGCAATCGCGTCCTCGTCGAGACGTTCGACCTGGGTACCGACGAAACGATCCAGCACATCGAACTTACACGAAAGATCGATGCTCTCGTCGTTGCGCCGGCGACGGCGAACGTCATGGCCAAGTTCGCCGGCGGCGTCGCCGACGACCTGCTCTCCACGTTCTTCATCTCGGTGACCGCTCCGGTGGTCCTGGCCCCGGCGATGAACACGCGGATGTGGAAGCATCCCTCCACGGTCGAGAATGTCGAGCACCTCGTCGCGCGCGGGGTCCGCATCGTCGACCCGGAGGACGGCTGGCTTGCGGAACGCGAGGTCGGCGAAGGCCGGCTCGCCGAACCGGCGACGATCGTCGAGGAGACGTTAGTCGCGGCGCGGCGCTCCAGCCAGCTTCGCGGGCGCAAGATCGTGATCAGCGCGGGGCCCACACGCGAGCCGATCGATCCCGTGCGCTACGTGTCGAATCGCTCGTCGGGGAAGATGGGATTCGCCCTCGCCGAAGCCGCGGCGCGACGGGGCGCAACGGTGGTTCTCATCGCGGGACCCGTGAACCGGCCGACGCCGTTCGGCGTGGAGCGCATCGACGTTTCCACCGCGGTCGAGATGCGCGACGCGATGGTCCGCGCGCGCGACGGGGCGGACACCGTGATCATGACCGCGGCGGTGGCCGATTACATCCCGCGCGCCTCGGAACAGAAGATCAAGAAATCCGGCGACACGCTCGAGCTGACCCTCGATCGCGGCGTCGACATCCTCGCCGAGCTCGGGGCCCGGCGCGGCGAGCGGTTGCTGGTCGGCTTCGCGGCCGAGACCGAGGATCTGCTCGACAACGCGCGTGCCAAGCTGCGGGAAAAAAATCTGGATTACATCGTGGCCAACGACGTCTCGGGGCAGAATACGGGGATGGACGCCGACGACAACGCGGTCACGGTGCTCGGACGGGAGCGGGACCCGCACGAGATCGCCCGCGCGTC
>WVWW01000091.1:0-362 GCA_011773795.1 Acidobacteriota bacterium | reverse complement strand
GGGCCCACCGAGTGAGCGGCCCCTGGAACGACCTCGCCGAGTGGGTCGCGTACCTGAAGGAGATCGGGGTCCGCGATCTCGAGCTGGGCAGCACCCCGGTCGCCGTCGCGGCCGAACCGCCCGTGCCTGCACCGAAACGGGTGCCGGCCCCCTCCGCGCCGGCCGCGCCGGCAGTGTCACCCACGCCGACGGGGGCCCGCGCCGGGGCCCTCGAGGTGATCCGTACCGACCTCGGCGAGTGCACGCGCTGCAAGCTGCACGCGGGGCGCAACAAGATCGTGTTCGGGGTGGGGAACCCCGAGGCCAAGCTGATGTTCGTCGGCGAAGGCCCGGGTGCGGACGAGGATGCGCGCGGTGAGCCG
>WVWW01000213.1:883-1047 GCA_011773795.1 Acidobacteriota bacterium | reverse complement strand
CGCGGTCGGATCCGGGTAGTTGTTGAGCGACTTCGACATCTTGCGGCCGTCGTCGCCGAGCACGATGCCGTGGCTCACGCAGTTGGAGAACGCCGGCCGGTCGAACAACGCCGTGGCGAGCACGTGCATCGTGTAGAACCAGCCACGCGTCTGGCCGATGTACT
>WVWW01000213.1:527-824 GCA_011773795.1 Acidobacteriota bacterium | reverse complement strand
GGGTAGTGCACCTGGGCGAACGGCATCGACCCCGACTCGAACCAGCAGTCGAGCACCTCGGGCACGCGCCGCATCATCGACTTGCCGGTCGGGTCGTCGGGGTTGGGGCGGACGAGCTCGTCGACGAACGGGCGATGGAGATCGGTGACCTCGACCCCGAAGTCGGCCTCCAGCTCGGCCAGAGAGCCGTAGACGTCGATGCGCGGGTGATTCGGATCGTCGCTCTTCCACACCGGGATCGGCGAGCCCCAGAAGCGGTTGCGGCTGATCGACCAGTCGCGGGCCCCTTCGAGCCAC
>WVWW01000213.1:314-508 GCA_011773795.1 Acidobacteriota bacterium | reverse complement strand
CGCGCGCGCCTTCGAGCCACTTGCCGAACTGGCCGTCGCGGATGTGCTCGGGCACCCAGTTGATCTCCTGGTTGAGCTCGACCATCCGGTCGCGGAACGCGCTGACCTTCACGAACCACGACGAGATGGCGCGGTACACGAGCGGCCGGTCACACCGCCAGCAGTGCGGATACGAGTGGTCGTACGAGTCGTGA
>WVWW01000213.1:0-229 GCA_011773795.1 Acidobacteriota bacterium | reverse complement strand
CCGCTCCTTGAGCGCCTTGATGATCTGCGGGTTCGCGTCGAAGACGTGCATGCCCACGTAGTCGGTGATCTCGGCGGTGTACTGGCCGTGTTCGTCCATCGGACAGAGCGTCGGAATTCCGACGGCGTTCGAAGCGACCTGGTCGTCCTCGCCGAAGCCGGGCGCCATGTGCACGACGCCGGTGCCGTCCTCGGTGGACACGAAGTCGGCGCCGAGCACCTGGAACGCG
>WVWW01000103.1 GCA_011773795.1 Acidobacteriota bacterium | reverse complement strand
GTTCAACCCGGTCGCTTTCGCGTCCGGAATCCCTCCGGAGATCAAGAAGGACTTTCTTGACTGGCTCGGCGTGCTCGGCGAATGTCCCGAGGTGCCGGACGAGCACCTGGAGGCGTACGCGATCCTNNCGAGCAGCTGGAGGCGTACGCGATCCTCACCGCGATGGGCCCGACCTACTTCTGGTACCAGTTCGCCGAGCTGGAGGCACTGGGTAGGGGTTTCGGACTCGATGAGCGGGCAACTCGTCACGCACTGGCACAGATGCTCCATGGCGGAGTGACCGCCTTCTTCGATTCCAGGATGCCGAACGACGAGGTGATCGATCTGATTCCGGTCAAACCGCTCGAGGCGCTCGAGGGCGAGGTCCGCGAGGCCTACAGGACACGACTTCCCGGGCTGTACGACAAGCTGACCCGGCAACCGGCGGGGGTGGGATCCTGATCACACGACCCCGAGGTCCGCGCCGAGGCCAGCCGGGAAATAGAAGCGTTCCTGGAAGTGTTGGGCTACGTGCACGAGGAGATCGCCGATGAGTGACGAGACGTGGAAGGAAAAACTGACTCCCGAGCAGTACGAGGTGACGCGCTGCGGCGGCACCGAGCGTGCGTTCACCGGCAAGTACTGGGACTGCAAGGAAGACGGCACGTACCACTGCATCTGTTGCGACGCCCAGCTCTTCGGCTCGGACACCAAGTACGATTCGGGATCGGGCTGGCCGAGTTTTTACGAGGCGCTGGACAAGGACGCGATTCGCGAGATCGAGGACAGCAGCCTCGGCATGCGCCGCATCGAGGTGCGCTGCGCGCAGTGCGACGCCCACCTCGGCCACGTGTTCCCCGACGGCCCGCGGCCGACCGGGCTGCGCTACTGCATCAACTCCGCCGCGCTCGACCTCAAGAGGAAGAAAGACGCGTGAAGGACCGACATCGCTAAAGAACCCGGTTGACGGAAAACCCCAGATCGAAGGAGGCGAGGACGAATAGAACGTTGATCAGGACGTTGGCGGCTGCGGGCCAGCGCTCTTGCCGGAGCAGCGGTGCCAACCCGCGGCTCGCATTGGCGAGAAGGCCGAAACAGGTGAACGCGACCACGATGCTGTAGGACCAACCCAGGAAAGGGAAGACGATCAGGCTGTGGACCAGGCCGCAGGCGACGAAAGCGGCCATGGTTGTCAGGAAGCGATGCCTCCGACCTCCCATCACGAGGTAGCAGCGGTACGTGAAATAGCCGATTCCGGGATTCCAGACCTGCCAAAAATGGTGAAACCCCGGCTGCGCCCAGGCCTCGATGAAACCCCGCCGGTGGTATGGCCAGTCGTTGAAGGTCCGGAACCCGCGCTTCTGCGCGTACGACCTGTAGTCGGCGACCCAGTTCTCGTACGCTCGACGCACGGCCTACCTCGATTTCAGCGCCCTGCGCTCGATCTGTCCTGCAGGACAGGCCGCTCCAAGGCTCCTGCGAGGGTACCCAGGGGCCCGGAGCCCTCCCATGCGGAAAAACCGAGATGGTCCCTTGGGTGCGTATTTTCCGAAGTTCCGATGGATTGCTGCGGGAGCGGAGCTACCATGGACCCTGATCGTTGTGATCGAAGGAGGCGAATCATGGCTTCCACCTACGAGGATTTCTGGAACCACGACACGTTCGCCGTGGTCGGGCACTCGGCGAAGAAGAACTTCCCGCTGCTGACCTACCGTGGCCTGAAGGATCTCGGCAAGACGGTCATCCCGGTCGACTCCTCGACGCCGGAGATCGACGGCGACCACGCCTACTCGGATCTGGCACACCTGCCGCAATCGGCGGATGCGATCGTGATCGAGGTCCCCAGGGAAGAGACGCGGGAGTGGATCGCACAGGCCGCCGACGCGGGGATCCACGACGTCTGGATCCACATGGGGACCGAGACGCCGGAGGCGCTCGAGCTGGCCGAGGACGAGGGGCTGGATGCACGGAGCGGTCACTGCGCCGTGATGTACGTGTCCCAGGGCTTCAGCTATCACTCGCTGCACAAGTGGGCGGTGAAGCTGGCGCGGAAGTACTGAGGTTCAGGACTCGGCTTTCTTGGCCTCGGCCTCACGCTCGGCGCAGGTCGGTAATGACGGGAGCTTGCGCAGGACCTGCATGAACGGGTCGATCTGAACCTCGGCGATCGACAGTCCGGCGAGCCTCGCGGTGTTGCTCGAGAACTCGACGCGCACGACCTCGCCGCTGCGGCGCACGGGGACGGGCATGTCGAACGGCAGGTCGTCTTCCGTCTTCCATTCGAGGACCACGTCGGCGCCCTCTTGTCGGGCGACGAGCTCGGGCACCGCCGTGCTGCGGAAGTAGACCTCGAAGAACCACGACAGGTCGCGACCTGCAATGGTGCTGGTGATCTCGAGGTAGTCGTCGGTGGTTCGATGGCGCGCGGCAATGGGCGGCTCGAGCGTCTCCGGGTCCGGCGTGTCGTAGAGCAGCACGCGGACCGATTCCCAGAACGGTTCGTCGCCCATCAGGTAGCGCAGGCTGTGCAGGGTCCACGCGCCGCGGCCGTAGATGTCGCCTCCCGGGCCCTCGTCGCCGTGCAACCGGTCGTCCGAGAACTCGCCGCGAGGCGCGACGGGGTTACAGGCCCGGATGCCGAGATAGGCCTCGTACATCCGTGCGTGGAACGCCGCGTCCCCCATCACTTCTTGCGTGTAGACCGGTTGCATGTAGGCGCCGAACCCCTCGTGGATCCAGAGATCGGCGTAGTCGCTCGCGGAGACGAGGTTGCCGAACCACTCGTGCGCCAGCTCGTGGTGCAACAACCAGTCGAAGCCGTACTTGTCGCGCTTGAACTCGTTGCCGTAGGCGTTGATGGTCTGGTGCTCCATCCCGAGGTGCGGTGTCTCGGCGATGCCGAGCTTCTCCTGTCCCCAGGGATACGGACCGGCGAACTTCTCGAAGAACGCGACCATCTCGTTCATCTCGGTATCGAAGAGCTTCCTGGCGTCGTCGGCGTGATCCTCGATGGCCCAGAAGGCCAGCGGGATCTCGGTGCCGTTGGTCGAGGTGTGCGTCCCCTCGATCAACTCGTAGGGACCGATGTTCAACGCGATGCCGTAGAGGTTCGTGGGCACGTTGGTTTGCCAGTGGAACGTCTTGCGGCCGTCCGGTTCGTCGGTCACGCCGACCAGCACGCCGTTCGACGCCACGGTCAGGTCGCCGGGGACGGTGATGTGTAGGTCGACGCCGTCGGGCTCGTCGCTCGGGTGATCCTTGCAGGGCCACCAGATGTCGCACCCCTCGCCCTGGAACGAGGTGGCGATCCAGGGTTTCCCCGAGGGTGTTTCGGCCCACTGGAAGCCGCCGTCCCAGGGCGGTCTCTTCGCCACGACCGGCTTGCCGCGGTAACGCACGGTCACCTCGCGGGTCTCCCCGGCGGGGACCGTTTCACCGAGCTTGATGAAGAGCTTCGACTCGGTGGCTTCATGGTCGAGCGTGCCTCCGGGCCCATCGATGGAATCGATGTGGAAGGTCCCGTCGAAGTCCAGCTCGAGCGTGTCCATGTCCCGGAGCGCCGCGAACCTCACGCTCGCGGAGCCGGCGATCGCCTCGCGATCGACGAGGATCTCGTTCCGCAGCGTGTAACGCAGGACGTCGTAAGCCTGCAGGCCTTCGCTCAACGGCAGGCCCGTGTCCATCGTGGTCGCGTTGCGCGAACCGGGCTCGCAGGCGGAGACGAGAACCAGGACGGCGGCCAGACATGAGAGCGCAATGCGATTCGACGAGGATTTCATGGCCCGAGTTTAACCGCACCGAATCCAGGCGGCGGGGCTGTTCGCGTTCTAGGGGCGGCGCCGGCCGAAGTTGACCGTGAGAAGCGCGCCCAGCGCGACGAGGCCGGCGAGGTCGAAGACCGGCAGATCGATCCCCGCGAGCGACAGCTCGGGGCCGGGGATCAGCAACAACATCGCCGCGACGAAAGCGACGCCGCGCAACCAGGGCGTCAAAGGCGCAAACAGGTAGCCCGAGATGGCCGCGGCGAACGGGATCAGTCCGGCGGCCGCCAGCAGGACCGAGCGCAGGATCGCCGCCCAACCCGGTGCCGTGCCGTCCGCCGACATCATCAGCAACTCGGGCTCGAAGACGAACATGTAGGGCAAGGTGAAGCCCACCAGAGCGAAACGGAACGCGGCGAACGACGTCGGCATGATCCCCGACCCGGCGATCGACGCCGCGGTGTACGCCGCCAGCGCGACCGGCGGCGTGACCATCGACATCATGCCGAAGTAGAAGATGAACAGGTGCGCGGCGAGCGGCACGACGCCCAGCTCGCCGAGCACCGGACCGATCAGCGTCGCCATCAGCAGGTAGCAGACGGCGGAGGGCAGCCCCATGCCGAGGATGATCGAGGAGACCATGATCAACGCCAGCGCGGCGACCAGGTTGCCCTGAGCCAGGTCCAGGATCGTCGACGGCAGCTTGGTGCCGATCCCGGTCAGCGTGACCACCCCGATCACGATCCCGACACACGACGCCGCGGAGACGAGCGGGATCACGTCCATCGCCGACTTGCCCATCGCGGACAACGTCTTGCGCGGCGTGATGCGCGTGTTTGCGTTGAACGCGGCCACGACCACGATCGCGACCAGCGCGAGGCTGACCGAACGGAAGACGGTGAACCCGGCAACGAGAAGCGTGATGAGCACGGTGAAGGCGGCGACGAAGACCAGCCCGTCGAAGCGCTTCCAGACACCCGGGTCGACTTCGTCCTGCGCCGCGCCAGCGCCGATGCGCCGCGAGTAGAAGTGCACGATCAGCAACAGCGAGGCGTAGTAGAGGAGCGCCGGCAGCAGGGCGGCCTTGATGATCTGCAGGTAGGTCACCGGCGGCTCGACGATCTCGAGCATCATGTAGGCGCCGGCGCCCATCACCGGCGGCACCAGCGCGCCGCCCGAGCTGGCCGCCGCCTCGACGCCGGCCGCGATCTCCGGCTTGAAGCCCGCGCTGCGCATCATCGGGATCGTGAACGTGCCGGTGGTCGCCGTGTTGGCCACGGCGCTGCCGGACAGCGAGCCCATCATCCCGCTCGACAGCACCGAGACCTTGGCCGGCCCACCGGGGCTGCCGCCGAACAGGCGACGCGCGAAGTCGATCACGTACTGCGTCGCACCGCTCTCCTTGAGCAACGCCCCGAAGATCACGAACAGGAACACGTAGGTGAACATCACGCGCAGCGCGGTGCCGAAGACCCCCTGGCTGTGCAGGAACGTCTGCGAGACGACCCGTTCGAGGTCGTAACCGCGGTGCGGGAACGACCAGTCGGGCAGCGAGGGCCCCACGAACGCGTAGAGCAGAAAGACGGAAGCGAGGATCGGTAGGGCCCAGCCGATCGCGCGCCGTGTTGCCTCGAGCACGAGAAAGACGCCGAGCACTCCGATCGCCGTGTCGAGGTTCGTCTCCTGGCCGGCGCGGTTGCCCAAGGATTGTCCGCCGATCCACCAGCGCTCGAACCACGGCTCGGTCTGCACGAAGACGTACGCGCAACAGACGACGCTGGCCAGTGCGAGGGCGATGTCAACGACGCGCCACGCCCGGTTGCCGGCGAAGCGCCGGTGCAGCGGCTTGTTCAGGAAGCACAGCACGAGGCCCAGCATGGCGAACACCGCGAGCTGCGACTGCGGGGAGAGGTGCGGGTAGTTCACCTCGGCGAGCGTGAACACGCAAAGCAGCCCCGCGAGCGCGATGGTGAGCCGCGAGTGCTTAATTCGCTTCGTCTCCCTCGGGGCTTTCGTCGGCCCAGATGCCGATCTCCTGGTAGTAGCGGCGGGCCCCGGGGTGGAACAGTGTGCCGGTGTCACGCGCCGCGTTCTTGGGGTTGATCGCCTTACCGGCGGCGTGCTTGGCAACGACCTGGTCGCGATTCTCGTAAAGCGTCTTGGTCAGCTGGTAGACCAGCTCCTCGTCGGCCGAGGCGCTGGTGATCAAGTGCATCGATCCGACGTCGAGCCCGCTGTAGTTGGTGTCCAGGCCCTTGTAGGTGCCCGCGGGAATCGTCGCGCGGCGGAAGAACAGGTATTCCCCGGTCAATTGCTCGATGGCTTCTTCCTCATAGGGGATGAAGACGATGTCCTGCGACGTCGCGGCCTGCGTGATCGACGCCACCGGGATTCCGCCACCGAGGAACGCCGCGTCCGCGGATCCGTCGGCGAGATAATCGACCGCCTGCGACTGGCCGCCGTGGATGGGCACGAGGTCCTCCCAGGTCAGGCCGTGCGCTTCGAGGATCGGGCGGATGAAGTAATCGAACCCGGCGCCGGACGGCCCGAGATAGACACGCTTGCCCTTGAGCTCGGCAACACTCTTGACGCCGCCCTCGGGGGCGATGAACAGCGCCACGTTCGGCGCCAGCGTCATCACCGCGCGGATGTCGGCCGCGTCGCCCCAGCGTTCGGAGCCGCGCGCCGCGAAGTAGCTGATCGCGGAGTTGGCCAGCGCGAGCTCGAGCTCGCCCGCATCGATGCGGCGGATGTTCTCCTGCGAGCCCTTGGTCGCCTCGGCGGTCACGCTCCAGCCGCGGTCCCCGGCGTTGCCGTCCAGCACCTCGGCGATGGCGCTGCCGATGACGAAGAATGTGCCCCCGGCGGGCGCGGTGCCGACGCTGAGGAACTGTCGGCCCCCGGACGAGCCGCTGCCCGAGGAACCGGTGTCGTCTCCGGAGCCGCACGCCGCGAACACCAGGAACGCACTCAGACCGAGCGCCAAGATCGAACTGCGTTTCAACATCTGTTTACCTTTTGTTTACAAACAGTTGGTCGAGATCGCGTCATTCTACCCGCGGCGCTCGTTTGTCGAAAGCTTGCGTGGTCAAACGGCTCGAACACGCTTCCAGCCGCTGCTGCGTCGTTCGCCGTCTCGCTTTGGAACTGTTCGGTTAGCCCTCGCGCGGCTGGATCCCCACGCCGTCGGTGATCTGGTCGGACGGGTAGAGTACGACGCGATCCCCCTCGTCGAGTCCGGAGAGGACCTCGGCCTGGAGTCCGGTTCGCCAGCCGACTTCCACGGGAACGAGGCGGGCCTTCTTTCCCGCGACTCGGAACACGGACCAGCCCTCGCCGCTACGAACGAGGCTGCTCGCCGGGACGCGCACCACGTCCGCCGCTTCCCAGACGACCACCCGGACGTCGACGCGATAGCCGTCGCCGAGGGCGCGCCAGGCCTCGCGCGGGTCGTCGAAGTCGATGACCACGTTGACGCGCTGCTCCTCGACGCCGAGCGCCGAGATCTTGGTGAAGCCGGAGGGCTCGACGCGCCGCACGCGGCCGTGCAGGCTGCGCTCGCCGCCCCAGCGTTCGATCAGGACGATCGCTCCCGTACGGATCCGCACCGCGTCCTCGGAGAGGAAGTCGGCCACGATCTCCAGGCGATCGGGATCGGCAACCTCGATCAACGGATCTCCGGCCGGGACCACCGCGGCGCTCTCGCGCAGGCGACGCAGCACGACACCGTCGATCGGCGCAAGGATCGTGATCGGTTTGGCCGACGCGTCGTCCTCGCTCATCAAGGCGGCGCGCGCCTGCTCGAGGGTGTGCTCGGCGACGCCGACCGCGAACTCGGCGGCCGTCCGTGCCTCGCGGCCCGCATCGAGCTGCAGCTGGACGGCGTCACGCATCTCCTGGGACACGATCTCGTCTGCGGCCAGCCGTTCGATGCGCGCGTACTCCGACTCGGCGTAGCGGTACTCCGCCCGGGCGCGCGCCAGCTCCGCCTGCGCGAGGCCGAGGTCCGCCTCGGCGGTCTCGACGCGTGCCTGCGCCTCGGCGCGGGTGCGCGCGTCCAGCAGGTTCGGCGGCGCGGGCTGGAACGTCGCCAGGACCGTCTCCCCGGCCACGACGGGATCGCCCGGTTCCAGCTCGATGCGCAGGACGCGACCGGCGACCGGCGCCGAGATCACGTAGCGGTCGCGGACGCGCGACTCTCCCTCTTCGTCGAGCGTGACCTGCAACGGACCGCGGTCGACGGTGCCGAGCTCGACCTCGACGCGCTCGGGGAGCAGCATCACGACGATGATCGCCAGCGCGGCGACGGCGAGGACGATCCAGGCCCAACGGTTCTTGGCCATGACCCTACTCCTTGACCTTCAAGACTTCGATCAGGTCCAGATGATCCAGGCGGCGGCGCACCAGCAGGCCCGACAACGCCGCCGAGAACAGCACGACGAGCGCGGACGCGGCGTAGGTGCGCGGCGTGATTACCAGAGGAAAGCGGTACAGCTCGGTGTCGAACACCATCACCATGAAGCCGGCGAAGCCGTAGCCCATGACCAGGCCGATGGGAATGGCGGCCACGGTCAGCACGGCGAGCTCGCCGAGCAGGATCGACGAGATCTCGCCGCGCGTGAAGCCCAGGACGCGCAGGCTGGCCAGCTCGCGCTGGCGCTCGGAGAGCGCGATGCGGGCGACGTTGTAGACCACGCCGACCGTGATCACGGCGGCGAAGACGATATTGAAGAGGATGAACACGCCCATCATCTCGTCCATCTGGCGCTGAAACTCGACGACTGCCGCGGACTTCAGCGCCACCCCGGCCACCGCCGGAATCAACTTCAGTCGAGCGTACAGGCTGTCGGCGAGACGCGGGTCGACCCGCAGGTAGGCTCCGGAGAGGATTCGACCTTCGCGCATCATGTCGTGCAGCGCGTCCATGTGCATGTACACCTGGGCGCCCATGTACTCGTCGACCGTGCGGGTCACGGTGACCTGACGCAGCGGTCGCGTCCCCTCGAGCACCTGGACGGTCAGTGTCGAGCCCGGCTCCACGTGCAGGATCTCGGCCAGCTTGCTCGACAGGACGAGTCCTTCGGGTGGCAGCTCGACGGGCTGGAAGTCGGTGTCGACCACGCGTTGCAGTCGCGCGGCGGGCTCGATGCCCATGATCGCGGCCTGGCGTGTCCGGTGCCCGGCCCGGAGACGCACCGCCAGGGAACGCGCGGGAGCCGCGTCGAGCACGCCGGGCAGGCGCGCCACCTCGCGAAACGCCGCCGACGAGCGCGGTTCGGCGAAGCTCAGCGTGATGTCCTGTCGCTGGATCAGGTTGAACTGCAGATCCATCACCACGTCGATCGTGTCGAGGAAGAACAGGCCGATGATCATCAGTCCGGCCGAGAAGCCGATGCCCACGATCGAGGCGCTGGTGCGCAGCGGGTGGCTCTTGAGGTTGCGCAGCACGATCCGCGCGGGCTGCGACAGGATGCGCTCGATCCCGATGCGTTCGATCCAGGTCTTGCGGTACAACGCCGGCGGGGCCGGGCGCATGGCCTCGGCCGGCGGGAGTCGCACCGCCTGGCGCACGGCGCCGAGCGCGCCGATGATCGCCGCCGAGAGTCCGAACAGCGTTGCCGTGAGCACGACGCCGGGCGTCAGCCGGTAGTCGAGGAACGGGAACCGGAAGTAATCGTTGTACAGCGCGATCATCCCGCGCCCCATCCAGCTGCCCAGCCAGATGCCGAAGGCGCCCCCGACCACGCTGATCAGGAGGCTCCACTGGGCATAGTGCCAGCCGATCTGCGCATTGGAGTAACCTAGGGCCTTGAGCGCCGCGATCTGTTCGCGTTGCACCGCGACGATGCGGCGCAGCACGACGTTGAGCAGGAATGCTGCGACGGAAAGGAAGACCACGGGAACGAACAGTCCGAAGCCGCGCAGCTGGCGCAGCTCGCTGTCGAGGTACCAGTTGGAGATCTGCAGCTCGCGCGGGAATGCACCGAGCGCGCCGTAGGGCTCGAGCAAGCGATCCAGGTAGGCGATGGCCTCGTCCGCGGAGGCGCCGGGAACGAGGGTGAGCGCCACGTCGTTGAAGCCGCCTTCCATGTCGAACGCCGTGGCGAGCGCCTTGTGGTCCATCCACATCACGCCGAACCGCGAATCGTCGGGCATCAGGTCGCCGGGGCGAATGGCATAGACGTATTCGGGCGAGAGCCCGATCCCTACGATGTCGAGCTCGCGTTTGCGGCCGTTGATCACCGCGTGAAAGGAATCGCCCGGGTCGAGCCCGTGGGCCAGCGCGAAACCCTCGCCGACGAGGACCTCGTCGGGCCGTCCCGGCTCCGGCAGGCGACCGCGCAGTAATGCCAGGTCGTTGAGCCGTGCCGGTTGCAGCACGTCCATCGAGATCAAACGTCCGGTGACCGGCTCGCTCATGCCCTCGACGTCCAGGCTGACCTCGGCGACGACCCGCGTATCCACTTGCGCCACGCCCGGGATGGACTCGAAACGTGCGGCGAGGTGATTGGGAGCGCGCTTGAGCCCGGCGAAGACATGCGCGAAACGGTAGCGTTCGTAGAACGTCGCCTGCGTTCGACTCAGCGAATCGAACGTCGAGAAATACGCGATGAACATCGCCACGCCGACCGTGATCACCACCGCGATGGCCAGTACCTGCCCCTTGAGCTGCCAGAGGTTCCGGAACACCTTGCGTTGGATCGCTCGCATCGTCTCTTACCAACTCAGCTCATCGGG
Organism: Acidobacteriota bacterium; assembly: GCA_011773795.1. GTDB lineage: Bacteria > Acidobacteriota > Polarisedimenticolia > Polarisedimenticolales > Polarisedimenticolaceae > WVWW01. The sequence continues at coordinate 653 of WVWW01000103.1, read as the reverse complement.
GCGGAGTTTCTTCTCGTTGATCTCGATCCCGTCGATGCGGCCGTCGGCAAGCCGGATGACGCGGTCGGCGATGTTGGAGATGGCGGCGTTGTGCGTGATCACGGCGGTCGTCGTCGAAAGCTCCCGGTTGACCCGCTCGATGGCCTCGAGCACCAGGACGCCGGTCGAGATGTCCAGCGCGCCGGTCGGCTCGTCGCACAGCAGGACGTCGGGCCGCTTGGCGATGGCCCGTGCGATCGCGACGCGCTGCTGCTCGCCGCCCGAGAGTTGCGACGGGAAGTGATCCATCCGGTCGGTCAGGCCGACGACGTCGAGCGCGTCCTCGGGGCTCATCGGGTCGTCGGCGATCTCGGTGACGAGCGCGACGTTCTCGCGGGCGGTCAGCGTGGGGATGAGATTGTAGAACTGGAACACGAAACCGACGTGGTGCCGCCTGTAGGTCGTGAGCCGCGACTCGTCGGCGCGAGTCAGCTCGGAGCCGCGGTAGAAGACCTGGCCCTGCGTCGGCGTGTCGAGTCCGCCGAGGATGTTCAGCAAGGTCGACTTGCCGCTGCCCGAGGGCCCCAGCAGGACGATGAACTCGGAGTCCATCAGCTGCAGATCGACGCCGCGAAGCGCGTGGACCTGAACCTCACCCATGTCGTAGACCTTGG
>WVWW01000099.1:1730-1939 GCA_011773795.1 Acidobacteriota bacterium | reverse complement strand
CAGAGGTTTCCGAGCCGCGACCACTGCGTCACGCAGTGCATGTCCGCGAAGACCTTGACGCGCGGCAGCGCGCGAAACTCGTCCCAGTCGAACGCCAGATCCGAGCGCACGAGGCCGCCGACTTCGAGCTTCCAGCTCTCCGCGGAGATCGCGGGTGCGCCGCTGGAGTCGAGCACGGGCCATTTCCGGGTTCGCCGCTGGTTGGGCGG
>WVWW01000099.1:1315-1637 GCA_011773795.1 Acidobacteriota bacterium | reverse complement strand
ATCGACCTCTCGCATGGGGAAATCACAGCGCGGCCCGTGAGCGCGCTCCTCCCGGACCCGCCGGGCCGCGCCGGCCACCGGCCTGCGATTGTACTCGAGCCGGGGCCCCGCAGGGCTCCGGATCCCCCGGCGCGGAGGGTCCTCTTTCGCCTCCGGGAGCCCCTTGACGCCCGGGAGGGTGGTGCTAACGTTTGCACAATGGCGCAAGCAAGCAAGCGAAGGCGGGATGGTGAGGCGCTCTCCGAAGCGCTTCCGCAGGATCTATTCAAGGCGCTCTGCGACCCGAGCCGCCTCGCGGTGCTGGCCGAGCTCGCGACCTGCA
>WVWW01000099.1:949-1230 GCA_011773795.1 Acidobacteriota bacterium | reverse complement strand
ATCGCAGCGGCAAGGAGGTGCACTACGAGCTCGACGCCTCCGCGCTGGCTGCCACGCTCCGCTCGATCGCGGATGCGATCGAAGAGTGTTGCCCGGGGTCCGAGAACGCTTGCTGCGCCGCGAAGACCTAGGACCAACTACGTAAGAGTGGAGAGAATCATGAGCACGGCCGAAGAGATTCGAGAGAGCGTTTCCAAGACCTACGACGAGCTCGTGCACACCAGTCGCAAGTGCTGTGTGCCCGCCTGCTGTCGCGACTCCGCGTCCATTCCCAAGGGCGA
>WVWW01000099.1:315-814 GCA_011773795.1 Acidobacteriota bacterium | reverse complement strand
TCAGCGCGTCGGGGCGGACGGCAAGGTGATCGGCGTCGACATGACCGACGCGATGATCGAACGCGCTCGCGCCAACGTCGCCGCCGCGGGCGTCGCGAACGTCGAGGTGCGCAAGGGGCTCATCGAGGACCTGCCCGTCGATGATCAGTCGGTCGACTGGGTGATCTCCAACTGCGTGATCAACCTCTCGCCCGAGAAGCCGCGCGTCTTCGCCGAGATCGCGCGCGTGCTCAAGCCCGGGGGGCGCATGTCGATCTCCGACATCGTGGTCGAGGACCTGCCCGAAGATCTGCGAGAGCTGCAGAGCCGTCACGCGTCCTGCTTCGCGGGGACCATCGACGAGTCTTCGTACCTCGAGGGGCTGCGCGCCGCGGGCCTGACCGACGTCGAGGTCGTCGAACGGCTCGTCTACGAGCGCAGCCAGGTCGCGGACCTGCTCGCCAGCGAGCTGCCGGAACCGCTGCGGGGCTTCGCCGACTCGATCGCCGATCGGGTCGCG
>WVWW01000099.1:0-200 GCA_011773795.1 Acidobacteriota bacterium | reverse complement strand
CGCAAGGATCTCTCGGCCTGGCACGACCAGATCTGGGACTATCACGAGCCGGCTTGGCGCGAGTACCGCTCCGCCGCGTGGTACGTCGAGCGGCTGCGTCGCGAGGGCTTCGAGGTCGAGGAGGGCAGCGGCGGCATGCCGACCGCCTTCTGCGCGCGCTGGGGCAACGGCGGTCCCACGATCGGGAGCTTTGCGGAGTA
>WVWW01000082.1:1502-1779 GCA_011773795.1 Acidobacteriota bacterium | reverse complement strand
CACGAAACGTTCGACGGCAAGAAAACGGTGCTGAGCGCGAACAACTCGAACTTCATCAAGGCCGCCGAGGGCCGGCCCGTTCTGATTTCCTGGGACGACGCCCGCACGTTCTTTCACGAATTCGGCCATGCGCTTCACGCGCTGTCCTCCAACGTCGCGTATCCCACGCTCAACGGCGGGGTCCGCGACTACACCGAATTCCAGTCCCAGTTGCTCGAGCGCTGGCTGCCGACCGACGAGGTGATCGACAACTACCTGGTGCACCACGAAACCGGCG
>WVWW01000082.1:450-1462 GCA_011773795.1 Acidobacteriota bacterium | reverse complement strand
ACATGCGTTACCACACGACGGACCCGACGGGACTCGACCCGGACGCGTTCGAGCGCGAGACGCTCGCCGAGCTGAACATGCCCGACGAGATCGTCATGCGGCACCGCAGCCCGCACTTCGGCCACATCTTCTCCGGCGAGGGCTACTCGGCGGGCTACTACGGCTACATGTGGGCCGACGTGCTGACCTCCGACGCGGCCGAGGCGTTCGCCGAGGCGCCGGGCGGGTTCTACGACGCAGAGCTGGCGCGGAAACTCGTCGACAACCTGTTCGCCGTGCGCAACGCGGTGGATCCCGCCGAGGCCTACCGGGCGTTCCGCGGGCGCGACGCCGAGATCGACGCCTTGATGCGCGACCGCGGGTTCCCGGTACCGGAATAGGTCTTATTTTCTGCCCGTGTTCAACGACAACACGTCGTGGTGCGCGTTGATCAGCACGCCCTCGGGCGCCTGGGGCATGGTTGCCGTCCGATCGATCCGACCGGAGGATTCGCCTCGTAGCGGCAGCCTGCCCAACAGCACGAGCTTGCCCTTGCCGAAGTCGACATAGATCGGCACGAGAGTCAGGAAATCCTCCGACACGCCGCTTTGCTTGATCGTGCCGTGGATGCGCCACTCCCGGCCGGCGCGGGCCACCGACAAGTTCGATTCGAAAGTCGGGATCTCGGTGCCGTGGACCCACTGGTCGAAAAACCAGTCCATTTTTCCGTCACCCGTCGCGTCGAGTTCGGGGACGATGTGCTTTTCGACGATGCGTTTGAAGTCCGCGGTCGTCGGAAATTCGCCCCGGTAAGTCTCGACGAAATCCGACATCATCCGGAAAAACCGCTCGTCGGGATTTCCAGAGCGCGTGTCCATCATCATCATGCGCAGCATGTGCAGCACGAACGAGCCCTTGTAGTAGGCCAGCGCGTTGTAGGCCAGGGGGCTGCGGTTCGTCGCCAGCCGCCGGCCCGTCGTGATCGGGCCGACGGTGTAGTTCCTGTAATTGCCGTGCTTCTCGCCGATCAGCT
>WVWW01000082.1:0-432 GCA_011773795.1 Acidobacteriota bacterium | reverse complement strand
TTGGCCGAAAACGTCGCGAACGCCTCAGACAGCCACTGGTCGCGGTAGCTCGACCAGCCGACTTCGTGGCCCCACCACTGGTGCGCCATCTCGTGGGCAGCGACCGTGTCGATGAAGGACTCGATCCCGTAGATCTCCGCCGTACCCAGCCGCGTCTGGTTGATGAAGCTGGCCGCAGGTAGATAGACGAGCGTGGGCCAGGCCTGGCCGAAGTTGAACTGCGGCTGTTGCGACACGGCGACGCGGTCGAAAGACAGCGGGCCGAAGACGCTGGTGAACAAACGCGCGGAGTTGATCGCGTCGGCCATCACGTTGTCGCTCAGGCCGGCGCGGCCGAAACCGCTCTTGGGAGCAAACAACTCGATCGTCATGGCCGCGATCTCGTCGTCCCGCGTGTCGACTTCGAAATCGCCGAAGTTGAAACCCGCGACC
>WVWW01000075.1 GCA_011773795.1 Acidobacteriota bacterium | reverse complement strand
GTCTTGCTGAACTTCTACTCGACCCATCGCGGCAAGTTAGAAGAGAAGGAGCTCAGGATCAGCGAGGTGGAGACGCTCAACACCCGGCTCCAGGGCAAGGTTGACGAGCTCGAACGGGCGCTCGCCGAGGTCCACGAGTTGCGCGCGCTGCTGCCCATCTGCATGCACTGCAAATCGATCCGTGACGACGACAACACGTGGCATCAGATCGAGGCCTATATCGCCAAGAATTACGACACGAGCTTCACGCACTCGTTGTGCGACAACTGTCGAGAAGAGCACTACCACGACTTACCGCTGCCGGACGGGGCCGCGAAGGGCGACGGCTGACCCCGCGGCCACCGGATGTTTCAAGACGGCACCTACGGGACGGAATTCACCGGTACGGCCATGAGCTTCGCCCCGGAGGCTCCAACGAAGGGAAGTCCCTAGCCCGAGCGCCTCCCCCAACCCGTGATCATCGCGATCAACGCGATCGCGAACAGCGCCCACGAATGGAAGTTGAATAGTCCGACCTGTGTGACCGCGAGCCGGGGCACGCCCTCGGCCTGGCCCGTCATCCCGGCCGCCAGGACGGTCGGGATGAACCACGGCAACACGAAGGGATAGGTCGACACGGTCAAGTCGAGCAGGTTCGCTCGCCGATTCGCGCCCACGGCGAACCGTTCACCCAGGCGACGCGCCACCCCGCCGACGGTCAGGATGGCCACGACGGCGTGTGTCGTCAGCAACACGCAAGCCGAGGTGATCCCGAAGATCGAGAGCTCCGCACCGCGCGCGGAACGAACGCGCCGTCCCGCGGTGGTCATCCAGCGCTCGAGCAAACCGCTGGCCTCGAGCCCGGCGACGAGCGCCATGAGCAGGATCGTGAAGACGCTCACGCCGACCGCGCGCTCGACGCCGCTCACGATCAGGCCCTTGGCCGTGAATTGCTCGAGATCGAGGTACATCAGTTGACCGGTCTGAAGCCGTCCGGTGAGGAGGCCGATCGCGATCGTGGCCACGCTGCCGGCGAACAGCCCCTCGATCAGGTGGCGTCCCCTGAGCAACATCGCCACGACCAGGACGGGGGCCGCAAGCAGCAGCCAGCCGAGCGGATCGGCGTCGGGCCGCACGATTCCGGCGAGGGACGTGTCCGGGGCCGAGCCCGCACCAAAGCCCAGAAACGCCAGGAGCGCGAAGACACCTGCTGGAAGTGCGTAGCGTAGACGCGAGCGTACGACCTGCCCCATCTCGGCGCCCTGCGTCGTCGCAGAGGCGATCGTGGTATCGGAGACGGGGGAGATGTTGTCGCCGAACGTCGCACCGGCGAGGATCGCGCCGATGAGCATCCTCGGATCCGCCGCGAGGTCGCCCGCCGCCGGGTACAGCAGCGGCGCACACAGGAGGATGGTCCCCAGGCTCGTTCCGGTCGAGGTCGACACGGCGCAGCAGATCAGGAACGCGGTCGCCACGAACATGCCTCCCGACAACCCCGCCGCCGAGGCCGTCGCAACGAGCGTCTCGACGAAACCACTGGCGTTCATCAGCTCGGCCATCACACCGGCCAGCATCCAGGCGAAGATCATCAACAGCACGATCGGACGCGCCGCCCCGGCGACCGCCGCCTCCGCGTAGGCCCTGCGGTCCCGCGCGAGGGTCAGGCCCAGCGCCAGAGCCGCGAGCAACACGGGCCAAAAGCCACGCTCGTCCGGCGCTCCCGCAAGACCGAGCCAGATGACACCGGCGAGAAACAAGACGACGGGCGCGAGGATGCCGGCCGTACCGAACCGAAACTCGAGAGGTCGCATCGGCGCCAAGCTTAACAGCCGCGTGCCCGTGTTACGCTCGCCGCGAGGAGGATCGTGATGGCCCAAGCGCGGGACGAGTTCACGCTCTACGACCTACGCGTCGAAGTCGCGGAGTGTCGCGGCGAGATGGTGTGCAATCACAGGCTGGGGGACTACTTCGAGCTTTCCGGCGAGGAGCTCAGCCTGCCGCCGGGCCAGAGTTTTTCGATCTACGCGCTGGCGGCCCTGCTGCCGCTACTCCCGGCCAAGCAACGCCTCACGGACGACGCGGACTGGATGACCACCGACACCGACATCGCCTGCCCCGATCCGCACTGCGGGGCGTTGTTCCGGATCAGGCGTACCGGCAAGCGCGTGTTTCGACACGATGATGTGACCGTCGTGCCGATGCCCTGATCGATGAGACCCGACGGACAGCGCCGGTACGAGCTCGCCGGGAGCTACGACTTCTGCCGCGTGATCAACGGTGGCTGGCAGCTCTCGTTCGCGGAGCAGGGGCAAGAAACCGCGAGAATCGTGGAGGAATGGTCAGGGCTGGTCGAGGCGGGGTTCACGACGTTCGACGTCGCGGACATCTACTCCGGCGTCGAACAGATTGCCGGACGCGTCGCCGCGCGTTTTTCGCCGGGAGAGGTCCAGGTGCACACCAAGTGCGTGCCCGACCGCTCCCTGCTTCCGGGGCTCCGCGCCACCGACCTCGAGGCCATGATCGACGGCTCGCTGAAACGCATCGGTGTCGAACGGCTGGATCTCGTCCAGTTCCACTGGTGGGACTTCAAGGTGGACGGGTGGATCGAGTCGTTGCACACGCTGGACCGGCTGCGCGAGGCCGGCAAGATCCGTCATCTCGGCGTCACGAACTTCGATACGGCGCGGTTGAGCGCGCTGCTCGACGCGGGTCTTCCTGTCCGCACGAACCAGGTGCAGTACTCCTTGCTCGACCGTCGGCCGGATGACGGGTTGGCGACCGTGTGCAGGCGGCGTGGCGTGGCCCTGTTGGCCTACGGGACGCTCGCCGGCGGCTTCATGGGCGAGCGTTGGATTGGTGTGCCGCGCCCCGACGTGGACGGGCTGAACCGCTCGCTGGTCAAGTACCTGTTGATCGTCGACGAATGCGGCGGGTGGGATGCGCAGCAACAGCGTTTAAAAACCCTGCGCGCCGTCGCCGAGAAGCATGGCGTCGATCCGGCCGGCGTGGCCGTGCGTTGGGTGCTCGAAAGGGCCTCCGTCGCGGCGGCCATCGTCGGCGCCTCGGGAGCGCACCATCTCGAGCGAAACGAACGGGTCTTCAGGTTTCGCCTGGATAGCGAAGACCACCACGCGCTGGAGCGCGATTTCCCCGACGGCTTGCGCGGTGAGGTTTACGGACTCGAACGGGAATCCGGGCGTCACGCTTCGATCATGCGCTATGAGCTACAGCAAGCGCCCGACGCCTGATCGGGAACCGGGGATCAGTCGAGCGATTTGACCTGGGAGCCGGGCACGATGTCGAGCTTGTTGCCCTCGTCGAACCGGACCCAGCACTTCGTGCCGCCGTCGTAGTCCCGGGCGGAGAGCAGCAACGTCGCCGGCTCGCCGAAGGCGGTGCAACGCCGTTCTCCTTCGGGCTCCTTGCCGCGCCACATGCGGATGAACGGGTTCTCCTCCCACTCCTCGCCGATCGTCGTCGGATCGGTGTGGCCGGGATGGACGGCCATCTCCTTGGGCAGCCGCATCAGCACTTCCATGATCGAGTGCCGGATGTCCTCGAAGCTGGTGTGGCCCGGAGCACGCGTGCCGCCGACCGTACGACGGAACAGGGTGTCGCCGGTGAAGACCCGCTCGTCGTTGACGACGAAGGCCAGCATCCCCAGCGTGTGCCCGGGCGTGTGCAGCGCGCGGATGTGCAAGTCCCCGCTCACCAGCTCGTCGCCGTCGGAGATCTCGACGTCGAGCGAGCCGAACAATCGCGCTTCGCTGGTGTGGCCGCAGATGGGACAGCCGAACTTGCTCTTGTATTCGCCGTTGTTCTGCACGTGATCGATGTGATGGTGCGTGCACAGGATGTGAGTCAACTCGAGGCGTTCGTTCTCGATCGCCTCGAGGATCGGGCCCATCGGGCCGCCGGTGTCGATCAGCACCGCGTGCCCGCCGGGCCTGTCCGCCACCAGGTAGGTGTTGGACAGCCATCCGTCACTCATCGTCTTCTTGATGATCATTCGCTCAACCTCCGTCAATCGAACTTGATGACGGAGCGGATCCCGTCTTGCGCCTCCATCAACTCGAAGCCGCGGTTGACCTCGTCGAGCGTCAACCGGTGCGATACGAAACCGTCGAGATCGATCTTCCCCTGCAGGTACATGTCGACCAGCATCGGGACGTGCGTTCGGCCTTTGGCGCCCCCGAAGCTCCCGCCCTGGACGCGGCGCCCCGTGATCAGCAAGCGCGGAACGATCTCCAGCTTCTCGCCCTTGCCCGCGACGCCCAGGACCGTGCAGAGCCCCCAGCCCATCCGCGCGGCCTCGACCGCCTGGCCCATGACCTCGACCCGACCGGTGGCCTCGAAGGTGTAATCACAGCCGAGTCCCCCGGTCATCTCGAGGATCGCTTCCAACGTGTCCGGGCCGGCGACGAGGGTCTCCGTGGCGCCGTACTTCCTCGCCAGCTCGAGGCGGTCCTCGGAAAGGTCGACGGCGATGATCCGGTTGGCCCCGGCGAGGTGGCAGCCGACGAGCGCCCCGAGACCGACCATCCCGGCGCCGAACACTGCGCAGGTTGACCCGGGAACGACTTCCGCCTTCCAGAGCGCCGCCGCGAGTCCCGTCGTTGCCCCGCACGCGAGCGTGCACACCGACTCCAGAGAAGCCTCGGGATTGACCTTGGCCAGCGCGATCTCCGGCATGACGGTGTACTCGGCGAACGTGCTACACCCCATGAAGTGGCGCATCGGCTCGCCGTCGCGCGAGAGACGCGTCGTGCCGTCGGGAAGGTGCCCCTTGCCCTGTTCCTCGCGGATCGCGGTGCAGATGTTGGTCTTGCCGCTCGTACAGTGCTCACACTCGCGGCACTCCGGGGAGAACAGGGTGATCACGTGATCGCCCGGCTCCACGGAGTGCACTCCAGGGCCGACGCGCTCGACGACACCGGCGCCTTCGTGGCCGAGCACCGTCGGGACGTAACCGCTGGGATCGGCGCCGCTCGCCGTGTACAGGTCCGTGTGGCAGACCCCGCAGGCGACCAACCGAACCAGGACCTCCCCGTCGCGAGGCTCGGCGAGGTCGAGCTCCTGAACCGAAAGGGGCTTGCCGAATTCCTCCAGGACCGCTGCTCGGATTTTCATGCCGGAATCTCTCCCGTGGGTGTGCTCGGGCCAAGACTACCTCAGCGGAGGCCCCTCGAGGCAAGGTTGACAGGATTCCGGCGGGCTTTCTCGGCGAGGTGTTCCCTTTTCGGGGGAACGATCGTACTTTCGGGCTCGGGGGGTCTTTCTCGGAGAAAAGGCCGTGTGGAGAACTTCTCATCTATTCGGCGCGCTGGCGGTCGGGGCCGCCTGTCTCGTGGCCGTTGCGGCGCCGGCGGACGCCGCCACCTACGTCAACTTCGAGTCCTCCCATGTCCATCCGATCGCACTGACGCCGTCGGGCGGACGCCTGCTCGCCGTCAACACGCCCGACGCCCTGCTCGAGGTGTGGACGGTCGAGACGGACGGTTCGCTGACCCGCGAGGCGGCAATCCCGGTCGGTCTCGAGCCGGTGACCGTCGTTGCCCGGACGGACACCGAAGCCTGGGTCGTCAACAACCTCTCCGATTCGGTCAGCATCGTCGATCTGGCGGCAGGCACCGTCACGCAGACGCTCGACGTGGGGGACGAGCCGACCGATGTCGCCTTCGCCGCGGGCAAGGCGTTCGTCGCCGTCTCCCAGGAGGATGCCGTCAAGGTCTACAACCTGGCCAGCCCGGGATCCGCTCCGAGCATGGTCCCGCTGTTCGCGCGCGACATCCGGGCGCTGGCGACCGATGGGGCGCAGGTGTACGCCGTGGCGCTGCGGTCCGGCAACGAGACGACCATCGTCAACGCGGAGATCATCTTTCAAAACAATCAGTCGGGCCTGAGCGCATCGCGACTGGCTGCCATGAACCTGACCGACATCACCTGCGACGGCGCCCCGCCCGGCTACCCGCCGCTGCCGACGGGCATCGCGCGAAACCCGGCCTTGACCGACCCGGGACCCACCGAGGACCCGCCGGTCAGCCTGATCGTCCGGTGGGACGAGGCCAACGCGCGCTGGGCCGACGAGGCCGGGTCGGACTGGTCTCACTGCCTGCCCTACCGGCTTCCCGACCACGACCTTTTCTCGATCAACGCGACGACGCTGGCCGTGACGGAAGTCGATCATCTCGGCACCTCGCTCTTCGAGGTGTCGATCCAACCCGGGACCGGGCGAATCTACGTCCCCAACACCGAAGCCCGCAATCACGTTCGCTTCGAGCACCCGTTGGGGGTCCAGGGGCACGTCGTCGACAATCAACTGTCGATCGTCGATCCCGGAGCGGGCAACTCGGTCACCCGCGTCGACCTCAACACGCACATCAATCGCGCGAGCGACCCGGCCACCAACCTGGCCGAGCGCCTGGCCAGCATCTCGCAGCCCGGGATGATGGTCTGGAACTCGACCGGCAGCACGGGCTACCTGACGGCGATCGGCTCGCGCAAGGTCTTCCGCGTTTCGGGCACGTGTCTCACCGGAAGCTGCATCTTCGGCACGTCTCGGGCCGCCCCCGATACGGTCGAGACCGGCGAGGGACCGACCGGCGTCGCACTCCACGAAGGTCATGACCGGTTGTACGTGCTCAATCGTATCTCCCACAGCGTCGCCGTCGTCCAGGCCTCGAATCTGAGTTTGCTCGACACGA
>WVWW01000069.1:9963-10270 GCA_011773795.1 Acidobacteriota bacterium | reverse complement strand
TTCGAGGAGGAGGTCGTCGGGCGCGGCGTCAGCGGGACGCGAGCGCTGGCCCGTGCGGTCCAGAAGATCCGCGCCGGGGCTTTCGAGGCTGCCCTGGAGGACCTCGTGATCGCCGACGAGACCCACCCGGGCGACTCCAACGTGCAGTACTGGCTGGGAGTCGCTCATCGCGGTCAAGGCCTGGCCGACCGGGCCATCGAGCACTTCGAGCGTGCGCTGGAGCTCGACCCGTCCCTGGCCTCGGCCCACTTCGACCTCGCGATGGTGTTTTGGGACCAGCGGAGACCTGGAGACGCGCGGCCCCACT
>WVWW01000069.1:1384-9906 GCA_011773795.1 Acidobacteriota bacterium | reverse complement strand
GCCCGACTACGGCCCCGCACAGCGGCTTCTGCGGCAGCTTCGCGGCGAGTCCTAGGCGGATTCTGGCCCCTCCGGGGCCTGGGTTCTATAATCCGCGCGCCCGGTTCGCCTCCGGGAGAGAGCTCAGGAATCCGGCATGCTCGTCAGCGAACTCAAGAAGACGATCCGCGAGATCCCCGATTTTCCCAAGCCGGGGGTCGGCTACAAGGATCTCACGACGTTGTTCCGGAATCCGCTCGCGTTCGTCTCGGCGATGGACCGGATGGTCGACCGCTACCACGGAGAGAAGATCGACCTGGTGGCGGGGATCGACGCGCGCGGCTTCAGCCTGGCCTCGGTCCTGGCCTATCGCCTGGATCTCGGTCTGGTACTGGTGCGCAAGGCGGGTAAGCTCCCGGCAGCCGTCGAGGCGGAGAGCTACCAGCTGGAATACGGGCAAGCGACGTTGGAGGTCCACAGGGATTCGGTCGAGCCGGGCCAACGGGTGCTCGTCGTCGACGACCTGCTGGCCACCGGCGGGACGGCGGCGGCGGCCTGCCGCATCTTCGAGCGCCTCGGCGCGGTCGTCGAGGGGTGCGGGTTCCTCGTCGAGCTCGATTACCTGAACGGACGGGATCAGCTGCCTCCCGACCGTGTGTTCTCGTTGATTCACTTCGAGGAATGATTCGAAGGGGGGCCTGTAGCTCAGTTGGATAGAGCAGCGCTCTCCTAAAGCGCGGGTCGGGGGTTCGACTCCCTCCAGGCTCACCAAGCGAAGGAAACAATCGATGGCGGTGACGAAAAAAGACGACTTTCTGGAAACGGCATTCGATCTCGGTCAGTGGTTCGAGACGCACTGGAGATCGGTGCTGCGAGGCGCGGGCATCTTCGTGCTCGCCGCCGTCGTGATCGCGGCGGTCTTCGGCTGGCGACAGCAACGCGTGAAACAGGCAACCAGGGCGCTCGAGTCCGGCACGGCGGCCTTCAACCGCTCGGCGGCGTCGCAGTTCAGCGACATCGATGCGCTGGCCGACGCGCTGGTGTTCTTCGAAAAAGCGGAGGCCAAAGCGGGTGGCTCCGCTCCCGGTCCGCTGGCCACTTACTACCGCGGGGTCACGTTGCATCGCCTGGGCCGTGCGGACGAGGCCACCGAAGCGCTCGAGCGGTTTGTCGGCCAGGCCAGCGGTGAGAGCCCGCTCGACTGGGCCGGCCGCGCGCTGCTGGCGCAGCTCCACGCCGACGCCGGGGATTCCGCTCGCGCCATCGCGCTTCTCGAAGAAGTGATCGGCGAGGATTCCGCGTACCCCGTCGAGCAGGCGTTGCTGCAGCTCGGTCTGGTGCAGCAGTCCACCGGCGACGCCGCCGCGGCACGCCGGAGCTGGCAGCGGATCGTGGACGAGTACGCTGCCACCTCGAGCGCCCGTCAGGCGCGCGAGCTCCTGGGTAGCTGATCCGGCGGGTGTCTAGAACGGGATGTCGTCTTCGCTGTAGCCCGCGTCGGGCTCGGCGATCGACGGTGCCTCCTGCGACACGGCGACGGGGGCGTCGTCACGCCGCCCGAGCATCTGGAACCGCTGCGCCTTGACCTCGGTCGTGTAGCGCTTGTTGCCGTCGCGATCGGTCCACTCGCGGGTCTGCAGGGAGCCCTCGACGTAGACCTGGCGGCCCTTGCGCAGGTACTCGCCGGCGATCTCCGCCTGCTTGCCCCAGACGACGACCCGGTGCCACTCGGTGCGCTCTTTCTTTTCGCCGGTTTGCGGATCGTTCCACCGATCGGTCGTCGCCATCGTGAAGTTCGCGACCGCGCTGCCGCCGGTCGTGTAGCGGACCTCGGGATCGCGGCCGAGGTTTCCGATCAGGATGACTTTGTTGACGCTCGCCATGCATGGACTCCGTGCACCCCGCGTGGGGCTTGGCTGAAGAGGCTCCGGGTAACCCCCGCATTATAGTCAAAGGCGACGCGAGAGTCCTCGCGAAACCGGGCCCGGCAAGGATTTACGGGGTTCGGCTTCGGAAACGTTACACTGACCGGCGTGAAGGTACTGCTCCAGCGCGTGTCCCGTGCCGAGGTCCGGGTGGACGGAGAGGCGACCGGGAAAATCGGCGCCGGTTTGCTGGTGCTGCTGGGCGTCGAGCACGACGACACGCCCGAGGCGGCCGATCGGTACGCGGACAAGACCGCTGAGCTGAGGATCTTCGCCGACGACGCGGGGAAAATGAACCGCAGTGTGGAAGAGATCGGTGGGGCGGTCCTGGTCGTCTCGCAGTTCACCCTGGCGGCGCGGACCCGCAAAGGCCGCCGCCCGTCCTACACCGATGCGGCCGCGCCGGAGACCGCCATCCCGCTGTACGAACGGTTCATGGCCCGCCTCGCGAGTCGTGGCTTGACCGTCGCCAGTGGCCGATTCGGTGCGATGATGGAGGTGGAGCTGGTGAACGACGGCCCGGTCACGATCCTGCTCGAGCCGCCGCAGGGGGGGGCATGAAGCCCGCATCGCCTAGCGGCTGGTTTGCGCGCTATCTCGACTACCTCACGGTGGAGAAGGGGCTGGCGCCGAACACCATCGAGGCCTACCGCGCCGACCTGGCTCGCCTGGACCGTGCGTTGAAGCGGCGTCGACTCGAACAGGCCGCCCACAAGGACCTCGTCGAGCTCATGCGCATCATGCGTATCGAGGGCCGCTCGCCACGCTCCATCGCGCGCTGGGTCGTGGCGGTGCGCGGGTTCTTCGCCTACCTCATCTCGCAGGGCCAGATCGAGGAGGACCCGACCGCCCACATCGACGCGCCCAAGACGTGGAAACCCTTACCCAAGGTTCTCGACGGGCACGACGTCGTCGCGCTGATGTCCGCCCCGGATTGTTCCAGTCCTCACGGACTGCGCGATGCGGCGATGCTCGAGTTGCTCTACGCGACCGGTTTGCGGGTCAGCGAACTGCTGCGGCTGCGGCTGGGCGACATCCATCTCGACGCCGGCTACCTGCGCTGCTGGGGCAAGGGCAGCAAGGAGCGTGTCGTTCCGCTGGGCAGCCAGGCGGACGCGGCGGTTCAGCGCTATCTCGCCGATGGTCGTCCGCTGTTGCTGGAGGGCCGCCGCAGCGAGTTCCTGTTCGTGAACCGGCAGGGCGGTTCGCTGAGCCGCCAGGGCTTCTGGAAACGGATCAAGCTCTACGGGATCCGCGCCGGCATCTCGCAGCCGCTCTCGCCCCACGTGCTGCGGCACTCTTTTGCGACCCACCTGCTCGAGAACGGCGCCGACCTCCGGGCGGTCCAGCTCATGCTCGGGCACGCCGACATCTCGACCACCCAGATCTACACCCACGTCAATCGCGAGCGGCTCAAACGGCTTTACCGCGATTTTCATCCACGCGCTTGAACGTTTCGGCGATCGAGCGCGCGCTGGCACGCCACATGTCTGCGCGCGACCGCTCGCGCATGCGGCGGGTCGCGGCGCTTGCGGCTCGCCGCGGACGCCGCCTGTGGTTGGTCGGAGGACCGGTCCGTGATCTGCTGCTCGGTCGCGCCGTCACCGACGTGGACCTGGCCATCGACGGGGCCGTTCAGCAGGTGGGCCGCGCCGTCGCCCGCGAACTCGGCGGCCGTCTGGTCTGGCACCCACGATTCTCGACCGCGGTGATCTCGTTCGACGTGGGCCGCCTCGATCTGGTCCGAACCCGGACCGAGACGTATGCCGCTCCAGCCAGGCTTCCTCGCGTTCGACCGGCGGGCATCGCTCGCGACCTCGCCCGCCGCGACTTCAGCATCAACGCGATGGCGCTGGAGATACGGCCGCGGAGCTGCGGAGAGCTGCTCGACCCGTTCGCCGGCCGCGCCGATCTCGATGCGGGGAGGTTGCGCGTGCTTCACGAGGCCTCCTTCGCCGACGATCCGACGCGGGTTTTCCGTGCCGCCCGGTTCGCGACTCGTTTCGGATTCCGCGTCGAGCAGAGGACGCACTCCTGGTTGCTGGATTCGGTGTCGAGGGGCGAGCCCTGTCGGCTCAGCGGGGAACGGGTGGCCGCCGAGTTGAGGCACGTGCTGCGCGAGGGTCGCCCGGCCGCGACGATGGGGCTCCTGGCCCGTTGGGAGCTGGGCGCGAGCTGGGGCGCACCCGCGACGCCGGGCCCGCGGGGTGTCGAGCGGCTGCGCCACGCGGCGCGCCGAATGAAAGCGATCCGTCTCGGGGATCGCGAACGCGTCGCCCTCCTGTTCGCCTGCGCGTTTCACGATCTGCCGCGGGAGACCCGCCTGAACATCGCGGATCGGCTGCGGGTGATGCGTGTCGAGCGACGGCTCCTCGTCTCCGGTCCGGAGCGGGTCGACGAGATTCTCGCGCGTTTGAGCCGCGCCGATGGCCACGCTGGGCGCGCGGCGATTTGTCGAGCTGCGAACCCGCCGTTTCTGCGACTGGCCGCGCTTCTTGCTCGATCGGACGACTACACCAGGATCCGACCGTTCCTCGAGAACGACGGAACTTGACACCCCCGGTGCGGTTCGACTATCCCTAACGCCGGGAGCTGGCATGGCGGTCGACGAAGACAACTTCGAGGAACCGATCCTCGACCTGGAACGTCGCATCGAGGCGCTGTCGGGTGTCGGCGACGACTCGGTCACCCAGCGTCAGCGCGAGCAGCTGCAACAGCAGCTCGAGTCCTTGCGCACAAGCGTTTTCTCGAATCTCAGCCCGTGGCAGAAGACGCTCGTCGCCCGGCACCCGCGCCGCCCGCACACGCTCAACTACGTGACCCACCTGGTCGAGGATTTCGTCGAGATCCACGGCGATCGGAAGTTTTCGGACGATCAGGCCATCATCTGCGGGTTCGGTCGCTTGCGGGGGCGGCAGGTGATGATCGTCGGCCACCAGAAGGGGCGCGACACCAAGGAGAAGATCCGCCGCAACTTCGGCATGCCGCGTCCCGAGGGCTATCGCAAGGCGCTGCGTGCGATGCAGCTCGCGGCAAAGTACCGACGCCCGATCGTGAGTTTCGTCGACACACCCGGTGCCTATCCCGGGATCGGTGCGGAGGAGCGCGGGCAGGCCGAGGCGATCGCGCTCAACCTGCGCGAGATGGCGCGACTCAGCGTGCCGATCGTGGTCACGGTGACCGGCGAGGGTGGCAGCGGCGGGGCGCTCGCCCTGGGTGTCGGGAACAAGGTCAACATCCTCGAGCACGCGACGTACTCGGTGATCAGCCCGGAGGGCTGTGCGGCGATCCTGTGGCGCGATCCCGGAAAGAACCGCGAGGCCGCCGAGGCGATGCGGCTCACCGCCGAGGATCTACACAAGTTCGGCGTCGTCGACGAGATCATCCCGGAGGTGAACGGTGGGGCCCACGTCGACCACGCGAGGCAGGCGGAGATTCTCGGAGACGTGATCGAGCGCCAACTCGAGGAGATGGCCGCGCTCGACGGAGCGGGGTTGACGCGCATGCGCCACGATCGGTTCCGGCGTATGGGCGTGTTCGGCGTCGGCTAGCGCTCCGCCGCCTTGACCTCGTTCCAGAGCTCCTCGAGCCGTTCCGGGTCGAGCGTCTCGACGGTTTGGCCCGATTCCCGAGCCCGCCGCTCCAGCGTCTTGAAGCGCCGGGTGAACTTACGGTTGGCCGCCTCCAGGGCCGATTCCGGATCGTGGTCGAGCTTGCGCGCGAGCATCGCCGTGGCGAACAGCAGGTCGCCGATTTCCTCTCTCGTGCCGTTCCGGTCCCCGGCCCGGACCGAGGCCCGGAGCTCCTCGAGTTCCTCGCGAATCTTCTCCAGCACGTCGGCGGGTTCGTTCCAATCGAACCCGACACGAGACGCCTTCTCACCGAGTCGAAGGGCCCGCAACAACGAAGGGAGACCCTGCGGCAGGCCATCGAGCACGCTGGATCGATGGTCGCCTCGGGCGGCCTTCTCCGCTTTCTTGATCCTTTCCCAGTTGCGCAGCACCTCGTCGGCATCCTCGGCGCTCTCTTCAGCGAAGACGTGGGGGTGGCGGCGGATCATTTTTTCGACGATCCCGCGAACCACGTCGCGCGCGGTGAAGGCGCCTTCCTCCTGGGCCAGACGGGAGAGGAACACGATCTGTAGCAGGAGATCGCCGAGCTCCTCACGCAGGTCTGCGAGATTGCCCGCGTCGAGGGCTTCCAGCGCCTCGTGGCACTCCTCGAGCAGGTAGCTCCGGAGGCTCGTCCAATCCTGCTCCCGGTCCCACGGGCAGCCCCCGGGCTCGCGAAGTTGGTCCATGATCTCGACCAATTTGCCGAATCGCTCGTGATCGTTCATGGATCGGGACTCACCTTGACTTGGACTGGGGCAGGACTGATGTTTGGCCACCGGGGTCGGATTTCCCTTGATGGGGCCGGAACTCGGGCAATTTGAAGCTATCGGAGACCCGATGATAGCATCGGCTCACCGCTTGGAATTGCCCGAAAAGAGGCGCTTTGGGGGAGATCATGGCGAAGCACGACCTCGAGAAGGAGAGAAACGAGGGAGGCGACGACACCGAACTGAAGGTGAACGATCGACGTCTGTTCACCGCCGACGGCGAGTTGCGCGACGGGGCCGAGGAAGACTCGGAGCCCGAGGAGCAGGCCGCGGCCGGTGAAACGGAGCGCCCCGATCCGGAGCCGCCGGGTCCGGAGGCCGGATTCGAGCGGCGGCCGGCGGAGGACCACCGCGACGTCGACTTCACCATGTTGATCAACGCGATGGCGCAGCCGGCGTTGATCTTCCTCGGCGAGATTGCCCACCCAGCGACAGGGAAGCCGGAAGTCAACCTCGAGCAGGCCCGCCTGCAGATCGATCTGCTGGGACTGTTGCGAGACAAGTGCCGGGGTAATCTGACGAATGAAGAAGAGGGACTCCTCGACGGCCTGCTCTACCAGCTGCGGATGCGCTGTGTCGAACGGGCCAACGCACCGGCACCTCCCGGCGACTGACCGAGTCCTCGCTTGCCTGGCACTCGTCCTGTTTCTCTTTTCCTCGCTGGCGATCGCGCAGGAAGACGGGGTCATCCGCCTCGGTCCCCGCGAGCCCGTCGAGCCCAGCGCCGAGCCGATCACCGGCGAAAAGCCGCTGGTGCAAGACGGTGACAACCGTCGCGGGTTCAACTACGAGCGGTTTGAAACACGCCTCGAGTCGTTGTGGTTCCAGCGTAAGGCGTTCCTCGTCGACGGCGCAGACGACAACGCCGCCGAACAATCCGATCTGATCGAGGCGTTCTGCCGTGAAGAGGGGATTCGGCGGCTCGAAACCGTCGCCGGGGCCTTGCTCGCCGAGACCCAGCGCCATCTGAACAAGGGACGCTACAACCGCGCCCTGGCCGCGCTGGATCTGGCGGAGGCCGTCGATCCCGGACGCCCGCAAATTCATTTGGCCCGCGCCGAGGTCTACTGGGAGTCGGCGGGCCGCAACGTCGCCGCCGTAGCGGAGCTCTTCAAAGGCATCACTGCGGCGTTCGCGAACTCGATCCGGGATCTGAGCCTGTTCCGTCGCATCGCCCTGACCCTCGTCGTTGCTCTCGCCGGCACGATCTTCCTCTTCTCCCTGATGATGGTCTGGCGCTACCAGGTCCCGTTCCGACATGAGGTCGAGGAGTTCGTTCTACGCTTCGCCGACGAACGCCTCGCCCGGCCTGCCGGGTGGATCGTCCTGCTCGCGCCGTTCCTGGTCTGGGTCCTGATCGGCTGGGCCGCGTTGTACTGGATCGCCATCACGTTCCGCTTCATGCGCAGCTCGGAGCGTCTCGCCGCAACCCTGTTGCTGCTCGCCAGCGTCACGGCGTTGCCGATCTACCGCGGCTCGGTGGCGGTTTACGCGCTCGCCGCCGACCCCGTCGTGCGTACCACGCTCGCATCGGCGGATGGTGAGTATGATCCCGATCGCATCGTGCGCCTGCGGAAACTCGTCGACGCCCACCCGGAGCACGCGTCGTATCGCTTCCTGCTAGGCGGGTTGTACAAGAACGGCCGTTTCTTCGAGGAGGCCTTCGAGGCCTACAAGCAGGCGATCGAGATCGATCCCGCGCTGGAGCAGGCGTACATCAACGTCGGGAACATCTTCGCCGCTACGGGACAGTACGGCGAAGCGATCGCCAACTACAAGCAGGCGATCGAGATCGCCCCCGATTCCATGCTCGCGCACTTCAACATGCATCTCGTCCAATCGGAGTCGTTCAAGTTCCGCGAGGCCGAGGAGACGTTGAGGGCCGCACGCGCGATCGATGCCGAGCGGGTCACCGAGCTGCTGAGCGCGAGCTCGGGTGAGCGGGCGACCGTTGTCGACGCACAGCTGGAGATCGGTTCAGTCTGGATCGCCGCGCTCGGCGGTCACGGCGGCACGGGACTCTCGGCCAAGTCCGTCGCCGCGGGGTTGGCCAATCCCATCGGGATCGGATCGATGGCGGCGCTCTTCGGTTGTCTCGCCCTCGTGTTCTTGACGCGCGGCGGCGAGCCGGCTCGTCGCTGCATCCGCTGCGGCAACCCGTTCTGCGGCTACTGCAAGCGCAGCACCGAGGGTCATGAGTACTGCACGCAGTGCGTCCACCTGTTCGTTCTCGGTGA
>WVWW01000069.1:0-1363 GCA_011773795.1 Acidobacteriota bacterium | reverse complement strand
CAAATCTCTCCGACGCTGGCTTTCGCTGGGGCTCCCGGGAGCGGCCCAGCTGGTTGCCGGGCGAGCGGTCTTGGGAACGTTGCTGCTGCTCGTCTGGCTCTCCGCCTGGGTCGGTGCGCTCCCGGGGCTGATCGGCCTGCTCGACCCGCTGATCGGGACGGGACTCCGGCTCGACCTCCTCGAGACCGCCGCGGTGCCCGCAGCGTGGTCTCTCAGCGCATTGAGCATCCTCTCCGTTTTGATGGGATCGATCGTCTGGCTCGCCGCGAACACTTGGTCGATCCGGGGCCGGGAGGCATAGCGCGGTGGCACTCTCCGGAACCATCAAGGACTTCGGGCTGGGCGACATCTTCCAGCTGATCGGGATCCAGCGGAAGACCGGGGTCCTGACGCTCGAGGAGGACGGAGACGCCGTCACCGTCAAGTTCCTCGAGGGTCAGGTCGTCGGTGCCGATACCCGTTCCGCCAGTGTCGAGGATCTGCTGGGCGCCGTGCTGGTCCGGACGGGCAGGATCACCGCCGGGCAACTGAACGAGGCGCTCGGGATTCAGAAGAAGACCCTGCAAAGACTCGGCTTCATCCTCGTGAAGAACGACTTCATCAACGAGGAGGAGCTGGTCGAGGCCTTGCGCGTGCAGTCGCTGCAGATCGTCTACCGGTTGTTCCGCTGGCGCTCGGGCAAGTACAGCTTCATCGGCTCCGACGACCTGGACTACGACCAGAAGCACTTCACACCGATCAGCGCCGAGACGATCCTGATGGAAGGCGCGCGGATGATCGACGAGTGGCCGATCATCGAGCGGCGGATCCGTTCCGACGACATGGTCGTCCGGCTGTCCGAGCTCGGGGAACAGCTCGATCTGCTCGCCGGGCCGGCCGCGACGGCCGACGAAGAGTTCGATTTCATCTTCGACAAGCAGGCCGAGGAAGAGGCGTCGGAGCCCGAAGAGAAGGAAGACTGCGGCATCGAGGTGAGTGAGGACGAGCGGCAGATCCTGCGCCTCGTCGACGGATCTCGAACCGTCCTGGAGATCAACGACCACGCGAACATGGGCGAGTTCGACACCTACCGTCTGCTCGCGGATCTGATGAACCGCAAGCTGATCGAGGAGGTCAAGCGTCCCAACGCCGCAACGGTTGCCCGCACGCCTCGCCGCCTCCCCGAGAAGGTCTTTCATCTGGTGCTGGGGTTGACGATGACGCTGTTCGTGGCGGCCGCACTCTCGACGTTGCCCAACAACAGCTGGACCCCCTGGCAGGTGGCGCTCGAAGACCCCTCGACCGACACGTTGCACCGGTTGGCCAGCCGCCAGCGTCTGGAGCGCATCGAGACCGCATTGGAGATCTTCTACCTCGACAAGGG
>WVWW01000026.1 GCA_011773795.1 Acidobacteriota bacterium | reverse complement strand
CACCAGCGGCGTCGTCGTCGTCCGCCGCCCGCCGAAGATGAAGGCGCTGATCGGCACGCCCGCCGGGTCCTCCCACGCCGGGTCGATCGTCGGGCACTGCGCCGCGGGCGCGGTGAAACGGGCATTGGGGTGCGAGGAAACGCGTCCGCAGTCGGGCGTCCAGTCTTCGCCCTTCCAGTCGATCAGGTGCTCCGGCGGCTCGGCGGTCATCCCCTCCCACCAGACGTCGCCGTCGTCGGTCAGCGCGACGTTGGTGAAGATCGAGTTGGCCTTCATCGACTCCATCGCGTTGGGGTTGGTCTCGTACGACGTGCCCGGAGCCACGCCGAAGAAGCCGGCCTCGGGATTGATCGCCCGCAACTGGCCGGTCGCGTCGGGCTTGATCCAGGCGATGTCGTCGCCGACGGTCGAGATCTTCCAGCCCTCGTAGGCTTCGGGCGGAACGAGCATCGCGAAGTTGGTCTTGCCGCAGGCGCTCGGGAAGGCCGCGGCGACGTAGGTCGTCTCCCTCCCGGGCGACTGGACGCCCATGATCAGCATGTGCTCGGCCATCCAGCCCTCGTCGCGGGCCATGGTCGAGGCGATGCGCAGCGCGAGGCACTTCTTGCCCAGCAGCGCGTTGCCGCCGTAGCCGCTGCCGTAGGACCAGATCTCGCGGTCCTCGGGGAAGTGGACGATGTACTTGTTCTCGGCGTTGCACGGCCACGGGACGTCTTCCTGTTCGGGTTTCAGTGGCATCCCGACGGAATGCATGCAAGGCACGAATTTCCCGTCGCCGAGCACGTCCAGCACCTGGCTGCCCATCCGGGTCATGATCCGCATGTTGACGACGACGTAGGGCGAGTCGGTGATCTGGACGCCGATGTGCGCGATCGGCGAGCCGAGCGGCCCCATGCTGAACGGGATCACGTACAGCGTGCGCCCCTTCATGCAGCCCCGGAAAAGCTTCAGCAGCGTGGACTTCATCTCCACCGGCTCGACCCAGTTGTTCGTCGGGCCCGCGTCGTCCCGATTCTTGCAGCAGATGAACGTCCTGTCCTCGACCCGGGCCACATCCGCCGGGTCCGATCGGCAGAGGAAGCTGTTGGGGCGGAGTTCCTCGTTGAGCTTGACGAACGTCCCGGTGTCGACCATCTGGGCACACAACTCGTCATACTCGCGCTGCGAACCGTCGCACCAGTGAACCTGATCCGGGGAACAGAGATCGATCATCTCTTTGACCCAACCCAGGAGACGCTTGTTCGTGGTTCTTTCCGTTGTCTGCAAAGCCATGATGGCCTCCATTGCTCGAAGCTAAGTCCGATCGGACACGTCGCGTCGGCACAGTCCGGCGACGACCGACTGTCCGATCTTGCACACGTGGTACCACCGGTGCCGCGGGAAAGAAATAGGGAAGATTGCTTATTCCCGGGAAAATCTTCCCCGATTGGGCCTGCGGATCAGCCTTTGGCCGGGACGTCTCCCGGCGCCCGGCCGGGAGACTGCGGTAAACTCGGCGACGTTCCGTAAACAAGGAGTAGCGTCATGTCCTTTGATTCGCGCGCCCGTTGTCTTGCCGTTTTGTTGGCAGTTGCCCTGGCCGGCTGCTCCGCGTCCGTCGAGCCGGACGAGGTACCGGTCGTCGACCTGACAGGAGGGCCCGCCTTCCCGCTCGAGGCGCACCTGGAGTCGGCGGCCATCGCCGCGGGTGACTACGACCACGAGCAGTTGTTCGAGGCCGGCCGCGAGCTCTTTCACACGCCCTACAACGGGCTCGACGGGGTCGGGATCTCCCGCCTGCCCGACGGCACCCCGTTGAACAGGTTCAGCGTGCCGCCGACCGGCGGGAAGGGCGGCGGCATGGTCTCCTCGCAGTCCTGCGTGGAGTGCCACAACCACCCCGCAGCGGCCGCGGCGGGCCTCGCCTCGACGAATCGCGCCCTCGACTTGAACAAGGACGGATTGCCTCCGTTCGTGCAGAGGTCGACGACATCGTTGTGGGGTAACGGCGTCGTCCAGCTCCTGGCGCAGGAGATCACGGAAGACCTTCAGGCGATTCGCGACGAGGCGCTCACCGCCGCCGGGGAAGCGCCCGGAACGACGGTCGAGCGAGCGCTGGAGTCCAAGGGCATCTCCTACGGCAAGCTCGCCGCGACCGCGAGCGCCTCGGGCGAGACCGAGCTCGATCTCTCGGGTCTCGAAGGAATCGATGTCGATCTCGTCGTCCGTCCCTTGCTCTGGAAGGGACTCGCGCCGACGGTGCGCACCGTCACCCTCGGCGCCTCCGCCGGGTTGATGGGGATGCTGGCCGAGGAGATCACCTGGTTCCCGCCACCGGGCAAGGACTACAACCCGGATCCCGACGGCGACGGCGTCGAGCGCGAGTTCTCGGTCGGCGACGTCACCGCGATGGCCGTCTACACCGCATCGCAGGAGACCCCGGAGTCGATCGGGCGGCTCGCGGAGCTCGGTCTGGTGGCGGCGCCCGACGCGGCGACCGTGGAGACGATCGATCGTGGGCGAGAAGCGTTCGCTTCGGTCGGCTGTGCGGACTGCCACGTCCCCGAACTGCACTTGAAGGACACCGTCTTCGAGGAGCCGACCAGCCGCGGCAACGGCAACTACTACAATCAGCGGTTGGCCGGCAAGGACGAGAACTACGACCCGGCCCGCCCGGCACGTTTCGATCTGCTGGTCGACGCCCAGGAGCCGCGACTGGAACCGCACCCGGACGGGGGTGCGATCGTGCGTTCCTACGGCGATCTGAAGCGGCACCAGATGGGCCGGCAGCTGGCCGACCCGCCGGGACCGCAGCATCCGCTGACGGCAAACGGGACTCCGCTGACGATCGACGGGGAGAAGGCGGTCGTCGACCCGGGCGTATGGCTGACGGCGGAGCTGTGGGGCGTCGGGAGCACCGGTCCTTGGCTGCACGACTCCCGCGCGGGAACGCTCGACGAGGCCATTCGCTGGCACGGTGAGGACGACCCGCCGGCTCCGGGAGACGCTGGGCGCAGCGAGGCGCAGGAATCGCGTGACGCGTACGCCGCGCTCGCCGCGACCGACCGGGAAGCCCTCCTGACGTTCCTGCGCAGCCTGCAAACCCGGGCTGCCCCGGGCGGCAACTAGCCGATTACGGAGACGGCTGTGGCGGCGAGGTCGAAACCCGGTCTCACGCGGGCCCAAGCCTTCGTGCGTGTCCTCCTCGTGGTGGGTTACGTCGGCGTCGTCGTGCTCGGTTTCGTCACCGACGTGCAGCCGCGGGTCTTCTGGACGATGCTGCTGCCCCTGCTCCCGGTGTCCATCGTGCTGATGGGCTACGGGCGCTGGCGACGCATCTGTCCCCTGGCCTTCTTCGGCGAGATCGGGAGAAAGCTCAACCGCGGAGCGCAACGGCGCGTGCCGCGCTGGTTCGAGCGCTGGTTCTTCGGCATCGCGTTCGCGGCGCTGCTGGCGATGCTCGTCTTCCGCCTGGTCGCCACCAACGGCGACGGTCGCTGGCTCGGTGGTCTGCTCGTCGTGCTGGCGATTGCCGCTCTGGTCACCAACACGATCTTCACAGGGAAGACCTGGTGCAACTTCTTCTGCCCGGTGTCGTTCGTCGAGAGGCTCTACACCGAGCCGCGCTCGCTACGCAGGACACCGAACTCGCAGTGCACGCGCTGCACCGCGTGCAAGAGCAGTTGTCCGGACATCGATGCCGAGAACGCTTACTGGCGCGACCTGACATCGTCGGGACGACGGTTGGCGACCTTCGCCTTCCCGGGCCTCGTGCTCGCCTTCTACACCTACTACTGGCTGCGCCACGGCGACTGGGAGGCCTACTTCGACGGCCGCTGGACCCGGCGGTTGGTCGATGCCGAGCTCTGGTTCGGCCAGGGGTTCTTTTTCTGGCCCGAGCTTCCCGCAGTCGTTGCGGCCACGTTGACCTTGACCCTGTTCTCCGCGGCGAGTCTCGCCGTGTTCCTGCTCGTGGAGCGCTCGATGGCCGGCGTGGTGGATGAACCCGAGCGACGCCGGCATCTCGCGCTGGGCCTCGCCGCCTTCTCGGCGTTCTCGATCTTCTACTTCTTCGCCGGAGCGCCGTCGTTGCGACAGGTTCCCGGCGGGACCCGTGTCGTGGCCTTCACGATGCCGTTACTCGCGACGCTGTTCCTGGTGAAGCGCTGGAACCGGACGCACGAGGACTTCATCCGCGAGAAGGGCGCCGCGAAGCTGCTGAAGAGCTGGCCCTTCGATGAGCCGCCGCCGGACGACCCGCGCGAGGTCTACGGCTGGGTCAAAGCCGGAAAGTTGGCACACGAGCAGAGTGTCGCCGCCTATGCCAGCACGGTGCGCGAGATGATCGCCGACGGATTGGTGCGAAAAGGCGAGCTGCGGCTGCTCGAGGGCGTGCGCGAGCAGCTCGGGATCTCCGAGCGGGAGCATGCCAAGGTCATCGACCGGTTGTCCGCCGAGGAGCGCGACCTGTTCGAGCGCGAGGACGGCGCGGGCATCGAGGGACGGGCGCAGCTCGAGGGTTACGAGGCGGCGCTGGCCGAGGCGCTGCTGCGCCGTGCCTCCGACGCGGAAGTCGACGCGTTGCGTCTGGCGTTCGGCGTGACGCCGGAGGACCACGAGCGGCTGCTCCGGCAACTGCGTGGCGGTGCGGGGGCGTTGGTCCAGCGGGCGCGGGATCGGGTCGAGCACGTTCGCGTGGTGCGCCGGGATCTCGAGACGTTCAGCGCGGGTCGCGTCACCGACGGCGTGGCCTTCCTGACGTTCCTTCTTCTACGCGACCAGCGCGCCGCGATCTGCCGGGTTTTCGAGGTGCTGGAGGCCATCGGACCGCGCGAGTCGGTCCGTGCACTGCGTTTCCGTTTGTTCGGCGGCGACCGTGAGTCACGCCGCCGAGTCGTGGAACAACTCGCGGAAACCTGCAGCGTGGGGGTGGAGATCGTTCGCCAGCTCGAGCCGTGGATCGTCGACCCCGTCCCGACGGAACCGGTCCACGACGAGACCGCCTGGGCGCGAGCGAGGGAGAGGCTGGCGCTCTCCTCGGACCGCTATCTTCGCGGTGCCATCGTGTGGGTCGCGAGCCAGTCGGACGAGCCCGGGGCCCGCCGGATCGTGGGCGGCGGGTTGAAGGACGCGGACCCGCTGGTACGGGAGATCGCCCACCGCATCCTCTTCGGCAAGCCGGCCCCGCCCTACGTCCCGTTCAACGGTCTCGCCGATCTACAGAAGATGCAGTACCTACGTGGGATTCGTCTGTTCTCCGGTCTGGATCCCGAGGACCTCCACGACCTGTGCGGGTTCGTGACCGAGGAGACGTTCCGGCCCGGCGAGACGCTGTGCAGCGAAGGCGACGTGGACAACGATGATTTCTTCGTCGTCCTGGAGGGTCGCGCCTCCGTCAGCGTGACGACGCCGGACGGAGAACGGGAAGTCGCCGTGCTGGCGGAGGGCGAGGTCGTCGGTGAAATGTCCATGCTCGACGGCAGCCCGCGCAGCGCAACGGCGAGGCCGAAGGCCGGCGGGATTCGCGTCCTGCGGGTCTCGGGCGAGAAGTTCCGGCGCCGCCTGTTGCCTCGTGCCCGGGTCGCGGCCCCCTTGCTGGCCACGCTCGCCGAGAGGATCCGCAACGTGTCGCACTGAGCGGCCCGTTCCGGACGATCGGTCGTCAACGGAGTCGACCCGCGATCCCCTCGAGCGTTTCGGCCAACGCGGCCCTCCGCTGTAGAGCGAGCGGGTCGCTCTCACCCTCGCCTTTGAGCGCCGACACCAGGGACTCGAGCCCGGCGGCCAGCTCCCTGTCGAGCTTGCCGGCCTCGAGCCGTCCCTGCGAACGATCGAGCGCCGCGGCGATCTCCGTTGCGAGCGAGTCGGTCACTGCCCCGTCGCGTCCCAGCTGGTCCAGGTAGGCCCCGGCCACGACGGGCTCGGCCGGCCACTCGACCCGGAGCTGTTGCTGCGGGTTGAACACACCACCGAAGTCGGCCAGCGCCGCCGCGGCGATCTCGTTTTCTGACATGTATTCACTGGGCAAGAGAGCCAGGACGTCCAGACCACGGGTTATCTCCGTGCCGTAGATCATGCCGTTGTAGAAGTAGACCGACCAGAACCCGCCGGTCACGAGGTGTTCTTCATCGATCGGCCCGCGATCGAAGTAGGCGATCTCGACCGGGTTGGCCGAATCGGTGAAGTCGATGATCGAGATACCACCCTGATACCAGGCCTGGACGAAGATGTCGCGACCGGGCACCGGCACGATGGAGCCGTTGTGCGCGACGCAGTTCTCCTCGTCCAGTTGTGGCGCCGGCATCTTGTAGTAGGAGCGGAACTCGAGCTTGCCGTCGACGATGTCGTAGATCGCGTCCGCCCCCCAGTCGAGCGGGTCGTAGGTGCGGCAGCGCGGCCGCGCGCCGCCGCCCCACTCGTCGGTGAAGATGACCTTGGTGCCGTCGTTGTTGAACGTCGCCGAGTGCCAGTAGGCGAAGCCCTTGTCGACGACCTCGTCGATGCGCTTGGGGTTCAGCGGATCCGAGATGTCGAACAGGATGCCGTTGCCCGAGCAGGCGCCGGCGGCGATCCCCTTCTCGGGAAACACGGTGATGTCGTGGCAGTGATCGGTGACGTTGGTCTCCTGCGTGTCGTCGCCGTGGTCGCCGCCCTTCCACAGCCCGGCCAGGCGGCCCTGCTCGGGATCGGCGAACACCGCCGGGCTGGCGACGATGCGCGCCTCGGCCGGCTGGTCGACCGGGATCTCGATGACGTCGATGCGGAACAGCGCCGTGCGGTCGTCGCCGGGGGTCTCGTCGATGCAGCCCGCCATCTCCTCCTCCTCGCGGATCGAGGCGGTGCCGGAGTTGTAGACGATGATCTTGCCGTCCTCGTCCGGGCCGGAGACGACCGAGTGGGTGTGCGAGCCGCGGCAGGTCTGAACCGCGCCGACCTGCACCGGCCGTGTCAGGTCGCTGATGTCGAGGATGCGGATGCCGCGGAATCGTTCGGCGCTGACGTCCTCGCTGACGCCCTCGAGGCCGCAGTCGAGCCGCCCGCGAGTCTGCTCGACCGACATGATCAGCAGGTCGCCGACGATGGAGACGTCGCCCTGGCCGCCCGGGCAGACCACGGAGCTGAGCAGGTTCGGACGACCGTCTTCTAACCGGTAGATGTTGAAACCATGGTAGTTGCCCGCCACGAGCACGTCGCCTGCGAAGGCCATGTCCGTGTTGGCGAAGTCCAGGAGGGGGCCGCGCCAATCGTCGTCGTCCTCGTCTTCCGTTTCTTCTTCGTCTTCCTTCCCTTCCGCGTCGTCTTTCTCCGGCTTTTTTGGGGGCAACCCCGCCGGGTTGGCGGGATCGAAGAAGCCGGCGGGCTTGGGTAGCGTCATCACCAGCTCCAGATTCAGCAACGCGTGCTCGGCGTCTCGGAATCCCGGCTCGAGGGTCGCGCGCGGATCGTCGGAGAGCGAGGCCAGGAGCGCGTTCATGCGCTCGATCTCCGCCGTCTGGTCGTTGACGATGTCGTTGGTGAACTCGAACAGTACCGGATCGTAGGCCGACCCCGGCTTCTCGTGAAGCTCCTCGACCATCGTCACGGCTCCCTCGTGGTGCGGGATCATCAGCTCGAGGAACATGCGGTCGAACGCGGTGCCCTTCAGCGTCGCCAGCTCGGCCATCTGCTCGGGCGTCGCCATGCCGGCCATCTTGTGCGAGGTGTGCATGTCGTGGTGGTCCGTCGGATCGGTGACGTGCTCTCCGCGATCGCGCAGCCACTGCTGCATGAACGCGATCTCGTCCGCCTGCGAGGCGTCGATGCGTCCGGCCACGTCGACCAGCTCGGGGCGGTTGGTGCGTTCGGCCACCAGGGCGGACATCTCCACGGCCTGGTGGTGGTGCGGGATCATGTCCTGCATGAACCGCACGTCGTCCGGCGAGTAGCTGGTGTCGGCGATCTCGATCGCCTCCTCGGCGCTGAGCTCGCGGACCGGCTCGCCGGGCGCACCCGGCTGGATGATGGGCGTCTGCGCCAAACAGGGCAGCGTCGTGACCGCTGCCAGGAGCACTAGCTTGATTGTCTTCATGGGTTCCTCGCCCTCCTCCGTTCTCGATACGAGCCCATCTTACCGAATCGGCGGTGTCCCGAAGTCCGATGTGTCTTGACCACAAAAAAGCCCCGCGAGCCGTCAGACCCGCGGGGCCGGATTGTATACCGAAGAGAAAGCTTACTTGCCGATCTTCATCATCGCCCAGACGCGGAAAGGATCGTCATCGGCCGGGGCGACGAAGACATCGTCCGGCATGAACTGCGCCACGCCGAGCTCGAAACCCACCTTCTCCTTGAGCTTGAAGTTGTAGATCACGTCGATTTCCTGGCCCAGCTCGTCCGCCGGCGCGCCGAAGTCCTCGGTCAGCGTGAAGTCGTGGTACGTGGCACTCACGCCGTGGCGCTCGCCGGTGAAGGCATACCCCACGTTGTAAGTCGTCAGGTTGTGGAACGAGTCCGTACCGAGGAACGACGTCCCCGGCCCCTCGGTGAACAGGTCCATTGCGCCGGCACGGCGGTGCGTGTCGGGCGCGATCGACATGAAGAACTCGGCGTCGACCGGGTCGTCGCCGTCGCCGATCGCCAGCGCGCCGACGTGCACGCGATGCCGCGAGTCGTCACCCCAGCTGTAGCCGAACCAACCCTCGAAGATGCTGGATTTCAGGTCGCAGGGCGTCCCGCCGGGGCAGGCCGAGGGGTCGTTCACGTCGCCTTTCTGGAACGCCGCCTCGACGCTCCAGTCGAACTTGCGGTCGTCGTCCGCGGGTCGCATGTAGAGCGCACCCACCGTGTACAGCTCGTAGCTGGCGGGACCCGCCGGGGAGCCGTCGTGGTAGTACAGGACGTACGGCTCGATTTTTTGATCCTCTGCGACCTCGAAGTTCGCCGTGACCCCGCCGAGCTTGGTGTCGTTGCTTCCGGGGACCCCGCCGAAGTCGGCCGTGATATCCCGCTCTTCGACGTTGTAGAAGAAGATGTCGAGATCCGTCTTCTCCAGGTCGATCATGGCGCGCACGCCGTCGAAGAACTGGCCGTTGTAAAAGCTGTTGTCGCCCAGGTGCAGCTCGTTGCCCAGGACGTGCTCCTGACGACCGATGCGCAGCGAAACCGGGCCGTCCGCCAGGTCGTTCAGATTGACATAGGCCTGGTACAACAGCAGGCTGTCGTTGTCGAACGGGGCCTGACCGACGGCGCCGCCGGCCGGATCGCCGGAAGCGCGAAACTCGGAGTCGCCCCACAGGCCGTGGGCCTGAACCTGGGCAAACGCGTCGATGTTGTCGGTGAGCTCGAAATCCAAACCGATGCGGATGCGATAGGTCGAGAAGTCCCAACTCCGCCCCGCATTGCTGTCGAAGTCATCGAAGTCATCGAGGTACTCGGTCCGAGCGAACGCTTCGCCCGTGATCGTGACCTTGTCGTCATCGGCGAGCACCGGCGCGGGCAAGATCAGGGCCCCCGCCAGCAACAGACTCAGACAAACCATCCTCTTCATTGAATTCCCCTTCTAACCCCTCTTGGATTGACAGTGTGTGGTTGTCGTCGGATCCTGAGCGGATCCCTGGGGCATCGGGTAGGCAAATTCCCTGCCAGGTTGGTGGCATGCAACACCGATCCACGTTTGGCCGACTATGCAGGCTTTACCGAGAACGCCACGCCAGCGTTGCAGTCTGCGCGGTCCAAAACGATGGAAGTCTTCATTGTTTTGGATCGTCACTCGAACGAGCGTCTGCAGAGGATCGGTTCCGGGTGATCGTGAACCCGTGCCGCAATCAACAGCTCCGGCAACGCGTTGATCCTGACCTCGGAGGTATCTTCGAGGTGGATCGAGTTCTGTTTGCCCAGCGTCTTCGCCTTCACCGCAACGTTGCCCGGCGGCTCCATGGATTCTTGACGGCGACGAGCCGGTCGCCGAGAATGCGTTGGCCCCCCCGATCGTAGCGTCTTGTTCATGACACGCACCGACACACGACCGAATCGGAAGATCTCACTGCTCGTCATCAGCTTCCTCGGGCTGTTTCTCGAATTGGCGCTGATCCGCTGGCTTCCGTCCAACGTTCTCTCGCTGGCGTATTTCTCCAACATCGTTCTGATCTCCGCCTTCCTCGGATTCGGCCTCGGCTGTCTGATGACGCGTCGCCGCAGCCTGCTCCCGTCCTTTCCGATCATGCTGCTCGTCGCCGTCGGCGCGTTCCTGTCGTTCCGGTTCTTCGAGGTCGTCGTGCCCACCGGGGAGAGCGAGTGGATCTGGAGCGGATACGCGGCCAACCGGCTGGTGAACCCCAGCGTCAAGCTGGNNAAACTGATGGAGACGTTTCGTCCCATCCAGGCCTACACGCTCAACATCGTCGGTAGTCTTCTGGGAATCGTTGCCTTCGGCGCCCTCTCGTTTACAGGCGGCGTCGTGGACCGGCCGGTAGTCTGGTTCGGCCTGGTCGGCCTGCTCACCACATGGTTCTTCGTCGGGAAGCGCCGCTTGTTGTTCCTGGCCCTCGCGTGTTGCGCGGCGGTCGTCTTGATTGTGGGTCTGACGGCGCGCCCCGGGATCTGGTCGCCGTACTACAACATCAACACGACGCCTCGTGACGAAGGAATGTTCGACGTCTACGTCAACAACTTCCTGCACCAGCACGCCCTCAATTTCTCGACCCACCGTCCGCTGCGTGAAAAGTACTCCCTGCCCTACCGCTTCAAGAAGCCGGAAAAGGTGTTGATCCTGGGGGCCGGTACGGGCAACGACGTGGCGATCGCCAATCTGGAGCGAGTCGCCGAGATAACGGCGGTCGAGATCGACCCGGAGATCGCACGACTGGGCCGCGAGCGTCATCCGTTGCGACCCTACGACTCCGAAACGGTGCGGCTCGTCATCGACGACGCGCGATCGTTCCTGCGCCGAACCGACGAGCGTTTCGACATGATCGTCTTCGGCACCCTCGATTCCCAGGCGGTGCTTTCCGGCATGTCGTCGGTTCGGCTGGACAATTTCGTTTACACCGTCGAGTGCTTCCGGGATGCCCAGCGTCTCCTTGCTCCCGACGGCCTGGCGGTGCTGATGTTCTCGGTGCCGTCCGACTGGCTGGCTTCCAAGTTACTCACGCTGACCTTCGAGGTGTTTCCGGAGCCGGCCCCGATCGTTCGGGTGGGCGAGCCGTTTCCGTTCAACTTGATGGCGATCGCCGGGCCCGGCTTGACGGACGATGTACGCCGGACCGCACGGAAGTACGGCTTCCGAACCATGCCCTCGGGCGCGGAGGGCCACGAGCTCCCGACGGACGACTGGCCCTACCTGTACCTGAACAAACGCTCGATCCCGGGACATTATCTGAAGGGCGTGCTGGTCCTGGCGGCGATCTCGATCGTACCGATCCTGATCCTGTCTCCCGGGCGAATACGCGGGCCGGACCTGAGCTTCCTCAGCCTCGGTTGTGCCTTCATGCTGTTGGAGACCAAGAGCGTGACGACCCTGTCTTTGTTGCACGGGTCGACATGGGTGGTCAACGCGTTCGTCTTCGGCGCGATTCTGTCGATGATCCTGGTGGCAAACTTGCTCGTGCAGCAATTCGGCATCCGCCGCGTGGAGTGGGCCTACCTGGGGCTGTTCGGCGCGCTTCTTTTGAATTACCTGTTGCCGGCCAGCTCCTTCCTGGGCCAAGGCTACTGGATCAGGACGGTGGGATCGTCGCTGGTGATTGCCCTGCCGATCTTGTTCGCCGGAATCGTCTTCGCCACGCTGTTCAGCGCCACGAAGTCGATCGGCTTTGCTTTCGGCTCCAACCTCATCGGCGCCGTGCTCGGCGGCTTTCTCGAGTACGGCTCGATGAAGATCGGGCTGAACAATCTCTACCTGGTCGCCGGCTTGTTCTACCTGGTCTCGCTCGTCGTCGTTCTGCGTCGCCGCAGCGCCTGACATCCTCTACGCCCGGGCGTGCAACGGCATCGCGCTTGATGCTCCTGAAGCTCGTGCCATGGGGATGAAGCCGACGGCGGCGGACACGGTTCGGTCCGCCAGGCACTCATGGGGAACCGCCGGCGATGACCCTGTCCCCCGCGTATCCGGCGACCAGGGCTTCTGCCCAGCCCGCGGCCGTTTCTCGACCGGATGCGATCGTTCTCAGGCTCAGGCTGCGGACACCGCGGATGTCGAGTCTCGGCTTGAGGATATCCGGCGCCGTCACCGGACCGCTGTCCCAAAGCAACCGTTCGTCACCCCACACCTGGAAGCGGACCGCCGCACCCTCGCGGGAATCTTCGCTGATCCCGGCCTCGGCGCTGAACGTGTGCCAGTCACCGGTCAACTCGAACTCGATACGGCTGTCGCCGCGAACGCCGAGGACGTGCTCGAAGTCGAGACCGTCCATGCGGACGGTCTTCTCGCCGGACACGGTTCGTCCGGCAAGGTACTCCGTGACCCGCGAACGCGTCGGTACGGGGCGCTCGAGGATTCGGAACTCCGACAGGGTCGCCGGGCTCACGCGTACCGCGGCATGCGCGTCGTAAGGCTTCTCTCCCAGTTCCGACGCGCCGAGCACCATGGGATCGACACCGTCGTCGTGGGTACTCAACACGCGGAAGCGAAGCAGCCGCCCGGCGCGCGGCGCGAAGCGAACCTCCTGCACCTCTTCGACCTGTTCGAGCGAGCCGGTGGCGACGGGATCGCCCC
This sequence comes from Acidobacteriota bacterium, assembly GCA_011773795.1. Taxonomy (GTDB): domain Bacteria; phylum Acidobacteriota; class Polarisedimenticolia; order Polarisedimenticolales; family Polarisedimenticolaceae; genus WVWW01. The sequence goes on along the minus strand of WVWW01000026.1, from coordinate 6,573 downwards.
AGCGGCCGTTCACCTCGGCGAGGTACACCTCGTAGTCGCGGACCTGGCCGTACTTCCAGTGGCGGTCGTTGCGCGGGCGGATGCGGAAACCCTCCACGACGCGTCGTCCCCCCAACGCGACCGTGAACTCGTGGGGCCCGTAGGCCACCGACTGGTCGCGCACGGTGCGGAACCAGGTGTCGGGGTTCCCGTCGAACGCGTTCTCGAGAGGATGGCCCGGTTCCTCGGCGGAACGTCCGATCACCCTCAGGACGTCCGGCGGAATCGTGGCGTCGCCGGCCGGTTTCGCGGGGTGGTCGCCGGTGGCCGTGGGCTCCGCCTCGGGAACGATCGTCACGACCACGTGGTGCGCCGCGCGAGTGTCGATCCGCCCCGCCTTGACGTGCAGGACGCCGAAGCGGTCCGCGGCGTCGTAACGCCACCCTCGGGCGGCCGTTTCGAACGTCTCTCGCGACGGCCGGACGGGCAGAGAGTCGCCGCTCAATTCCACCGACTCCGGTGCGGCCCGGGTGTGGACCTGCAGGACGAGCCCGCGCTCGTCGAGACGCCCTTCGAACTCACCCGCGGCAGGCTCGACGGCGATCTCGATCCGCCCGGCGTCCGGTGTCGTGACCGTGATGCGCTGGAGGCTGAACGCACCGTCGCGGTAGGCCCGCGTGTTGCCGTCGTCCTCGTAGATCACGAGCTCCGAGCTGTCGTCCGGATACACGTCGAGGGTCAGGGGGTCCGCCGGCAGCTGGCCGTCGTACAGGGACTCCGGATACATCGGAAGGATCGCGCCGGACCGGACCAGCACGGGTAACGTGCCCAGGTCGACAGGGATGTCGATGAGTCGCCCACCGGGACCCGCGTCGACCACGACCCCGCTCCAGTAGTCGATCCAGCGCCCCGCGGGCAGGTAGACGTTCTCGCGCCAGCCGCCGCTGGCCGCCTGGCTGCGGAAGACGGGAGCGATCAGGAGGTCACGACCGAGAAAGAACTGGTAGGGATGCTCGTATCCGTTCGGGTCGTCGGGGTGGTCCCACATCACGCCGCGCACCATTGGCGCCCCCGTCGTTTCCGTCTCGCGGGCCAGCGTGTAGAGGTACGGCATCAAACGCTGGCGCAGCTTCATGTAGCGGCGGTTGATCGAGCGATACGGCTCCTCGAACCACCAGGGATGTTTGCGCGCCGCCTTGGACCAGCCGGACATCCCCATGAAGACCGGCGTGAAGCTCTTCCACTGCAGGTCACGGGTGAACGTCTCGGGAGAGCCGCCGAAGATGCCGTCCACGTCGCCGGTGGAGTAGTTCATGCCCGACAGGCCGGAGCCGATCAGCGTCGGTACGTGCCAGCGAATGTAGTCCCAGCTGCCCGACTGGTCGCCGGTCCAGGTGACGGCGTAACGCTGGATGCCGGCCCAGCCCATGACCGTCCAGATGAAGGGCCGGGAGTCTGAGTTGTCGAGGAAGCCCTGCGCCGCATCGTGATTCGCGTCGAGCGCCCACTGGTAGCCCTTCCCGGTCCAGGCGACGTCGAGCTTCTGCACGCGCGTGCCGGCGGTCCCGACCTCCCAGGCGATCTTGTCCACGCCGCTCTCGGTCCACAGACCGGTGCGGAAGCCGAGCTCGGCGAGCCGGCCAACCACATCCGGCAGCTCGGTGTAGCCGCAGCCGTAGCCGTCGTTGGGAAGGATCCAGCCGCCCGGCATGTCGTGCTCGCGGTACTTCTCCGCGACGGCGGTCACGACGTCGCGTGTGGTGCCGGTGCCGCCGTCGGTCCAGCCGTCCGGGACCGTGCCTGGCTTGTCCTTGTTGTCGCCGTCGTTGTAACAGTCGGCGTCGCCGTACCCGAACGCCCAGCGCGGCAACAGACCGGCGCGGCCGGTGAGCCGCGTGTAGAGGTCGAGCACGTCGTGCACCGAATCGCCGACCATGTAGTAGGCGTCGAAGCGCTCCTCGGCGTGGGTCGCGGTGAGGTAGCGTGCCGAGCGGAAGTCGTAGACCCCGTCGCTCCAGGTGTTGCGCAGCACGCCGTAGCCGCGGTCGCTCATGTAGAACGGGGCCGGGCTGGGCCGGTCGCCCTCTTCCCAGCCGCCGGAATAGGAGATCTCCATCAACCGGCCCTTGAACTCGAACGTCCCGTTCTGTTGGCCGCCGCCGAGAAAGCGCTCATCGGGGTCGCTGCTCAGTGTCTGGGTCGAGCCCTCTTCGGCAAGGACCAGCGGCTTCAGCTCCCGCCACAGGGACCGCCCGTCGGAGATCCGGCGGAGCTCCAGGAGCAACGGGGACGGACGGACCACGAGCTCCAGCGCCGAGGTGCCCACCGTCCGGTGAGTCCCGTGGTCATGGACACGCAGGCGGGGTGGGGTGCGCTCGGCCTCGAGCACGATCGGCGCCTTGCCGCTGCCCTCGTCTTCCGGTTCGTCTCCCCGGGTCGCCTGGACGCGGAACAGGTCGTCGGCGAGAAACGAGACCCGCAGCAACGAGCCCTCGACGGTGCGCATCTCGACGACGCTTCCGTTCGCCTCGAACGAGGCGAGGTCTTCGGGCCCGGCGAAAGCCGCCGACAGCCAGCTCGCCGTCAGCATGACCGGCAGGAACCAACGCAAGTGACGTGATGGCATGTCCCGACCCTCCGCACCAGGGGTCGCGTGAACGCGCGCCCGGTGGGAAAAGAAGATAGATCGAAACGCGCCGAAATCGGAAGGCGGACCGAGCGCCCGGGACTAGGGCTCGTCCTTGAACCCCAGAGCAACCAGGATGCAGGGGCCGCCCGATATGACGCCGAGTCCCAGCCGTTCCGCCCGGGCCACCGCATCCGCACTCTCCGCGCCCGGTTGCATCCAGACCCAGGCGGCACCGCAACCCGGCAGGTCCTCGACGATCCGTTCGGTCACCCGCGGAGGGGTGATGACGGAAACCGCGTGAACCCGCTGCGGCAAGCTGCGAAGATCGGGGTAGGACGTCAGGCCCTCGACCGAACGTGCGTTGGGGTTGACCGGGTAGGCCTCGCGACCGTGCTGCAGGAGGCAACGCAGCACCTTGTTGCCGTACTTCCGGCGGTCGCGCGACGCCCCCACGACGGCGAACGGGCCGCCTTCGAGGAACCCGTCGATGAAGTCGGGGTGTATCACCGAGAGCTACTCGACCCCGGCCTCCTTCAACGTGGGCACGTAAGCTCGATCGGTACCCTGGATGTGATTGATCAGCCAGCCACGCAGGTAGTCCAGGAACCTCTGCTCGAACTCCCAGACTCCGGCGTTGAAGTTGTCGCGGTCCATCTTGATCTGGTCGGTGAAAACCCGGTGCTCCCTGCAGTGCTCCTCGAGCTCGTCGTACTCGTGACTCGTGAGCAGCTTCTCTTCATAAGTAAAGTGCGTCTCGGTGTAGGCGACCAGCTCATCGAAGATCGCTCCCATTTCCTCGTCACGGCGACCGGCGTTGAGGGCGTCGTTCAAGTTGTTGATGATGTCCACGAGTCGTTTGTGTTGAGCATCGATCGTCGGGATCCCCGTCTCGAGTTGAGGTCCCCACGTAATCAGAGGCATGACATCTCCTAGTTTGTCGCGGTTGTGATCATGGCGGGCACCAATCTACTGACGGCCNNGACGGCCGCGAAAGGTGTCAATTTTCAGTTCAACTCGCGTTCGTTCCTGCGCGCCATCCTGCCGCTCAGGCGCTCAGGATCGGGAGCTCGGAGACAAGACGTTGGAACTCGGCGAGCAGGAGGCCGGAGTTCGTGTGGGCACGCCCGGGCCGGCCCGAAGCGTCACGTTCCGAGCCCGCACACATGAAGCTGCGGAAGACGTCTCTTTGCGCCAGCACCGAGCGACGCGCGACGGCGTAGCGGTCGTGGCGTACGACTTTCATGCCTAGGTTGCCCGGGTTCGTGAAGTCGGGATGCCGGTTCATCGTTTTCTCCTTTCGGGCCTCTTGCGGAGCCTCCGAGGGATCGACGGACACTCTTATTACTGCAAATCTCGGGCCATGGTTTCACTCTTGTTTTTGCAGTCGATTCACGGCTCCCGGAGTGCCGGAATCGGCGACCGGGAGCCGTTCGCGTGCCGCAGCGCGACCGCTTCAGGCGACACGCTGTACGGAAACGGGGACACGTCAACGCCGCCATCCGGCTGTGACAGAATGACCGGGACGGACGGTGCCGACGATTCACGGAGGCTCGGCAAGACATGACCATGCTGGATCGGGAGAAAAGGGACACGAGTCATCCCACGTTGCCGCTCGGAATCGATGCGCTGCAGCGGATCATCGATCGAGGGGGCGCCGAACCCGGCACCGCGTCGATCCGTCAGATGAACAACCTGGTCAACGCGCTGGAGCAGGCGTTCGACATGAAGTTCGTGCGCATGGAGTTCGGCATCCCCGGGCTGCCCGTGCCCCCGGTGGCCGTCGCCGCCGAGATCGAGGCGTTGAAGCGGAACGTGGCGCACGTGTACGCCCCGTTCGAGGGCCTGCCGGCGTTGAAAGAGGAAGCGTCCCTGTTCGTGAAGAACTTCATGGACCTCGACCTGCCGGCGGAGAGCTGCCTGCCCATGGTGGGCGCGATGCACGGCTGCTATTCCAGCCTGATGGTCGCCGGGCGATTGAAACGAGAGCGGCGCACCGTACTGCTGCTGGAACCGGGGTTTCCGGTCAATCTGCTCCAGCTCCGCGTGCTCGGCCTGGAGTGCGCCACGCTCGACTTCTACGACCACCGCGGCGACCGCCTGGTCGAGGCGGTGGAGCAACGGGTCCGTCGCGGCGATGTCTGCGCCATGCTCTGGTCCAGCCCCAACAACCCGAGCTGGATCGTGCTGCGCGAGTCGGAGCTGCGGGGACTGGCACGGATCTGCGACGAGCACTCCGTGCTGGCGATCGAGGACCTGGCGTACTTCGGGATGGACACCCGCGTCGACTACTTCGAACCCGGCCGCCCGCCCTACCAGCCCACCGTCCTGCGCTACACCGACCGCGCGGTCTGCATCGTCAGCAGCTCGAAGATCTTCAGCTACGCCGGGCAGCGCATCGGCATGGTGTACGTCCCCCAGCGGCTGATGGAGATGGACGCTCCGGAGCTGGCCGATTTCCACGGCACGGCGCTGGTGGGACAGGCTCTGCTCCACGGTACGTTGTACCCGACGGCGGCCAGCGTGCCGCAGACGCCGCAGCACGGCCTGCTCGCGCTGCTGCGCGCGGCGAACTCGGGCGACCGCGGCGTGTTCGCCGCCGCCGCGGAGTACTCGCGACGGGCCAAGCGGATGAAGGCGATGTTCCTCGACAACGGCTTCCGCCTGGTCTACGACAACGACCTGGGCGAGCCGCTGGCCGACGGCTTCTACTTCACCGTGGCCTATCCCGGCTTCGACGACGGCGCCGCGCTGCTGAAGGAGATGCTGCGCTACGGCATCAGCGCCATCACGCTGGCGACGACGGGAAGCTGTCGGATCGAGGGGTTGCGCGCCTGCGTCTCGCTGACGGGCGAACCCCAGCTGGCGGCGCTCGAAGAGCGCCTCGCGCTGTTTGCCCGCGACCACTCCTGAGCCGTGAATCTCGGCATGGGGCGACCCGACCGCTCAATCACGCCGGTCCGCTTTTCGCATCGTCGGCCGCGCCGGACGGCTCGGCATCGTGGCCGCACCGCCCGACGATCTCGGGATCCACGTCGGGCTCGAGATGCACCAGCACATCCAGGATCCCGAGCCCCGAATCGCGGAGCTCGCGCTTGACCCGATGACCGATGGCGTGGCCCTCGACGACCGGTAACCGACCGTCGACTTGGACGTGAATGTCGACGAGCCAGCCCGGCCCGCTCTTTCGGGCAAAGCACTTCTCGATCGCGACGACTCCGTCGACGTCCTGCGCGGCGGCGCGGATCCGCTCCAGCAGGTTGTCCGGCGCGGCGACATCCATCACCTCGTTGATCGATGTCTTGAGCAGCCGCGTGCCGTTCCACGCGATGATCCCACAGGCGAGCAGCGCGGCCCAGTCGTCGGCGGCTTCATACCCTTCGCCCATGATCAGTGCGACGGAGATCCCGATGAAGGCCGCCACCGAGGTCAGCGCATCGGAGCGGTGGTGCCAGGCGTCCACGCGCAGCGACGTGCTTGACGTTTCGCGGCTGACTCGGGTCAGTCTGCGGAAGAGCCATTCCTTGACGGCCACCACGCCGACCAGGACCCCGAGCGTGAACGGTGCGGGAGCATGATGCGGGGTCACGATCTCACGGACACTCTGAGCGGCCAGGCCGACGGCCGCGCCGAGCAAGACGAGCGCCACGACCACCGCAGCCAGGGATTCGGCTTTGCCGTGTCCGTAGGGATGACTTCGGTCGGGCGGCTGCCGAGCGATCCGCAGACCGCCCCAGACGACCAGCGAGCTGACCACGTCGAGCATGGACTCGATTCCGTCGGCGATCAAGGCGTACGAGTGGCCGACGATGCCCGACGCAACCTTGATCAGCGCCAGCAGCGTGCTGATGATCACGGTCTGCACCGTCGCGCGCACACCGTGTAACAGCCGCTGATCGATCGCGTCCCGCGAAGCCATGGACCGCCAGGGTAACGCCTAACGGGCCGGGGTGCCTACCGATCGAGCA
>WVWW01000157.1 GCA_011773795.1 Acidobacteriota bacterium | reverse complement strand
TTCATTTGTGGAGCCGCTTCCCGATCGCGCTGGCGGATCTATCCGTCGGGAAGCGATTCGGTCGAGGCTCGATCGGCGCGCTCATGCTGGTCGCGTTGGTCGCGCTGGCCCTCGCGACGCAGGCACGCACACGCGTGTGGTCCTCGGCGCTGACCCTCTGGGAGGACGCGGCCCGGCACGGGGGCGGTTGGCGACCGCACATGAACTACGCCCTGGCGCTGGAGGCGGCGGGGCGAAGTGACGAGGCGCTGGAGCNNCGAGGCGCTGGAGCAGTTCGAAAAGGCGGTCGAGGCCGGATCCTACGCCTTCCCTCACCTGAACCTGGGCAACGCGCTCGTCAAGCGAGGCGACTACGACAGGGGTCTGTTTCACTTGAGGCAGGCCGTGACACTCTGGCCGACCCTTCCCGAGGCGCGCTTGTACCTGGGCTACGGGCTCAGTCGAGCGGGATTCGCGGAAGAGGCGGAAAAGGAGATGCTGGCCGCCCTCGAGCTGCGACCCGATTACTTGAAGGGCCACCAGTTCATCGCCCGCCTCTACGAACAGCAGGGCGAGACGGACAAGGCGTTCGCCGCGTACCAGCGGCTGCATGAGCTCGGTACGCGTGATCCGGAGATTCTCTTCGGCCTCGGCTTCGCCTATCAGAAACGTGGCGACCGCGAGCAGGCCATTCGAGTCTACGAGGAGTTGTTGTCGATTGCTCCGGACCATCGCCAGGGTAACTTCAACCTCGCGTACGCTTACAAGAACGGCGACTCGCCCGAAGAGTGGTCGCGCAGCGCCGAGCTGTTCCGTCGGGTCCTCTCGATCGACCCGGACTACGACGAGGCGCTCCACCACCTCGCCACCGCACTGTGGAGTCTCGGGAACGCGTCGGAGGCCGCCATCTACGACAGTCTCTACGTCAATCGCGGCCGCCACGCGGGCCTGAAGGCCGTGTCCGAGGAGAGGCTCGCGAAGCACGCGAACGGTCGTTAGACCGGGTGGCGAACCGGTCCCCGGGCGGGGGGTCGGTTCGCACCTCAAAGATTCCGTAAAAACCCAATCATAATAACCTTTTTGAGGTAATTTGCGAGTCGGGCTGACGCCTCGGGAAAATCTGAGTATAGGAACACCGACAAGGTTCGATCACCCCGTTTCGGTCGTTGCTCGGGGGCACGGGCGGGTCTCAGGGTTGCCGGTGAAAATGAGGGTCTCCGTGTGAACTCCAAAGGGAGTGCAGAGAGGATTGTGCTGTCGCGGCGGAGGTCCAGGCACGCCTTCTGCGCCACGGTTCTTGCAGCCGGAATCCTGCTCGGCAGCGCCTCCGCCCAGACGGTGCTCACCGGACCGACCCTGACGATGGACCCGAACGCCCGGACGCCGCTGGCCGGCGTGGTCGAGCTCACGACCGACATCCCGGTGCAGGCGCAGCTGACGATCACCTACGGCGCCGACGTTCGAGTCGTCCAGTTCCCGAAACCCACGACGCAACACTCTTTGCCGGTTCTCGGCATGCAGCCGGACCGGACCTATACCGTGGATATCGACCTCATCCCGGGCGGCCGCGTCGGGACCGTCTTCGCCACGACACCTCCGCTTCCCGCGGACTTCCCCACGCTGACGGTGGTCGTCAGCGATCCGCCCAACATGGAACCGGGGTACACGCTGATCGACTGCATGCGGCGTGGGCAGGGCGATGCGCGGCCCACCTACACGACGATCGTGGACCCCACCGGTGCGGTCGTCTGGTACACCACGCACTGCTTCTCGGCGGGCTACCAGCTGCCGAACGGGAACCTGTTTTACCGACAGGGCAGCGATGCGATCNNGCCTGACACTCGCCATTCCCGGCGTCGCCTTGCATCACGATCTCGTCAAGACCCCGCTCGGGACGTATCTCAGCCTGGACCGCCAGGAGGTCAACGTCGCCGATTTCCCCACCAGCGAGACCGATCCCAACGCACCGACCGCGCCGGCGCTCCTGAGAGACGACTCGGTCGTGGAGTTCTTGCCCGACGGGACGCTGCGTGAGGAGTGGCCCCACGTGGACCATCTCGACATCACGCGTATCGGTTACGGCTCGCTGAACCCGACGGCCAACGGGCTCGACTGGACGCATTCGAACGCGGTGACCTACAGGCCGGAGGACGACTCGATCATCGTCTCGGTGCGGCACCAGGATGCCGTCTTCAAGTTCTCCCGACAAACGGGTCAACTGGAGTGGATCCTCGGTCCTCACGACAACTGGTCCCCGGCGTTCGAGCCGTACCTGCTGCATCCGGTCGGACCGGGTTTTCGATGGCAGTACCACCAGCACGCTCCGATGTGGACGGGATCCGGCAACCTCCTGTTGTTCGACAACGGCAACCTCCGGGCAAGCCCGTTCGACGGGACGACCCCGGATGCCCCCTGGGAGGCGTTCAGCCGGGCGGTCGAATACAGCATCGACACCCAGAACATGCACATCCGCCAGGTCTGGGAGTACGGCGAGGACGCTGCCGAGCGAATCTATTCATCGTTCATCTCCGACGCCGACTGGCTTCCCATGACGGGGAACCGGCTGCTGACGTTCGGTGGAACCGGCTACGTGGACGGCGTGGAGAGCGCGACTCTCGGACTGGGTGAGGTGCATCCCCGGATCATCGAGGTCACCGATGACAACGTGCCGGTCAAGGTCTTCGAGCTGTGGGCCCACGATCCCAGCGGCGGAAGGATCGCGACGTATCGAGGCGAGAGGATCGCGAGCCTGTACCCGGCGGTTCAGGTCGGGGAAAACATCGTCATCGATCAGGGTTCGTGGATGACCTACCTCGCCAACTCGACCGATCCGGGCATCGGCATGTCCTGGGTCGTGCCCGGATTCATCGACCTCGGGTGGTCGGTCGGTACGTACGGCATCGGCTTCGAAACGGACGCTCCCGGGGCGACCGACCTGCTGAGCACGGTGGTCCCCGCGGGAGTCAAGTCGGTCTTCACGCGCACGACGTTCGAGGTCGAGGACACGAGCCAGGTCTCCAACCTGTTCCTGGGAAACGATTTCGACGACGGGTACACCGCCTGGATCAACGGTGTCGAGGTGTTTCGCTCGGCCAGCATGCCGCTCGGACCTCTGACGTGGCAAACCGACCCGTCGAACCACGAATCCAGTAACGCCGCGGCCCCGGTGTACGAGTGGCAGAACATCTCGAGCGCCATCCCGATGCTCCAGGACGGCACGAACACGCTGGCGATCGGCGCCTGGACCGGCTCGGGAGACACCACGGATCTGGTGCTCTCGCCGCAACTGATGATCAACAGGAACCAGACCGTCGTACGCGGCCCCTACCTGCAGCTGGGGACGGCGAACAGCGTCCGCGTCCGCTGGCGTACGGAGTTCTTGGACGACAGCGAGGTGCTGTGCGGGACGGACCTCCAGAACCTGACGTCCTGCGCGCAGTCGGCGACGCAGACCACCGAGCACGAGCTGTTGGTCTCGGGGCTGGCGCCCAATACGAAGTACTACTACGCGATCGGGTCGATCGGGCAGGTCCTCGTCGGGGGCACGGCCGACACCTTCTTCGTCACGGCGCCGCCGACCGGTGGACCGCTGCCCACCCGGATCTGGGTCACCGGGGACACCGGCAACGGCAATGCGAGCGCGCTGGCGGTGCGCGACGCCTACGAGACGTTCACCGGTCCGACCGACACGAACCTCTGGCTGATGCTGGGAGACAACGCGTACAACGACGGGACCGACGCGGAATATCAGGCCAAGCTGTTCGACATCTACCCGGACATGTTGAAGAAGACGGTCCTGTGGCCGACGCTGGGGAACCACGACGGATTCTCGGCGGACTCGGCGACACAGACGGGCCCGTACTACGACATCTTCAGCCTGCCGACCGCGGCCGAGGCCGGCGGTGTCGCGTCGGGTACCGAGGCGTATTACTCGTTCGACTACGGCAACATCCATTTCATCGTGCTGGACTCGCACGAGACCGACCGTTCGGTCGGCAGCGCGATGCTGACCTGGCTGGAGAGTGACCTGGCGGCGAACGCACAGGACTGGGTCATCGCCTTCTGGCATCACCCGCCGTACAGCAAGGGCTCGCACGACTCGGACACCGAGACCGAGCTCATGGAGATGCGCCAGAACGTCATCCCGATCCTCGATGACTACGGCGTCGACCTGACGCTGGCGGGGCACAGCCACAGCTACGAACGATCGAAACTGATCGAGGGGCACTACGGCGACTCGTCGACGTTCGTGCCGACGATGGAGAAGGACGGCGGCGACGGCCGTGAAGACGGGAACGGCGCCTACATGAAGCCGACACTCGGACCTGCCGCTCACGAGGGCATCGTCCACACCGTGGCCGGGAACGCCAGCAGTCTCGGCGGCGGCCCGCTCAACCACCCGGTGATGTTCGAGTCGCTGAACGTTCTCGGATCCGTCGTCCTGGACGTCTTCGGCAATCGGCTGCAAGCGACCTTCATCGACGACACCGGAACCGTGCGGGATTACTACACCATCATCAAGGGTCCCTTGTGCGCGACGGACACCGACGCGGACACGATCTGCGACGTCGACGACAACTGCCCGAGCCTGTTCAACCCGCTTCAGCTCGACGCGGACAGCGATGGTACCGGTGACTTGTGCGATGTCTGTCCGAACGATCCGACCGACGACGTCGATGCAGACGCGGTGTGCGGGCTCTCGGACAACTGCCCCGGCGTGCCGAACCCGGGCCAGGAGAACGCGGACGGGGACGCCTTCGGCGATGCCTGCGACGTCTGCCCGGGGGATCCGCTCAACGACCCCGACGGCGACCTGATCTGCGCGGGCACGGGATTCAATCCCCCGATGATCGCGGACTCCGACAACTGTCCCACGGACGCGAACCCCAGCCAGGTGGACACCGACGGCGACGGCCGCGGCGACGCATGCGACGTCACGTCCGGTTCCACCAAGCTCGAGCGGCTCACGGTGGCGAGCGTCGCGGATCGGATGACTTCATCCGGCTACGCGATGCACGTCACCTCCGCTCCGGTTTCTGGCGGGGTGAGTACCTGTCCCACCGGGACACGGACGTCTCTCGGTTTCTGGCCGTTCAAGGGGCACTCGACGGTGCCGCAGGTCCTGATGCTGGACAAGACCCGGGTCGGCGGCGGCTCGATCGACATCGAGCTGAGCTGGAGCGGCTACTCCAACCTGTTCGAGATCTACCGGAACACGTCGCCGGTCGCGCTGGAGGATGCGGGGAATCTCTACATGACGACGCCCAACTGCAGCGACACGGACCAGAACGCCGATGGGTTCAACCTCCTGTTCTACAGCGTGATCGACTAGCTCTCCGACCTCTCCGAATCGCGCTAGAATCGAGGTCGATGATGTCCGGATTCCGGGTGACTCGCACGCCGCGCGAGGTCGACCGGCGGTTCCTGATCCGGGACTTCGAGCCGGCCTACCGCGCGACTCACGAGCGAAACTTGTTCGCCGCCAAGGTGCAGGCAGGGCTCGAGGAGCTCGAGGATTGCTGCGCCTGCCCGCGGAACTGCCACGTCAACCGCCTGCAAGAGCGCCCGCGTGTCTGCAACACCGGACGCCACGCGATCGTCTCCAGCGCGTTCGCCCACTTCGGCGAGGAGGACTGCCTGCGGGGCTGGAACGGCTCCGGCACGATCTTCTTCGGGCTCTGCAACCTGCGCTGCGTGTTCTGCCAGAACTGGGACATCTCCCAGCAGCAGTCCGGAAGGGAATGCAGCGGCCCGGAGATCGCGGACCTGATGCTGCGGCTGCAGGACAACGGCTGTCACAACATCAACTTGGTCACGCCCGAGCACGTCGTCCCGCAGGTCGTCGAGGCCATCGCGGAGGCGGTGCCGCGCGGGCTCTCGGTGCCGATCGTCTACAACACGAGCGCCTACGACTCGCTCGAGTCCCTGAAGCTGATGGAGGGGCTCGTCGACATCTACATGCCCGACTTCAAGTTCTTCAGCTACGAACCGTCGCGTCGTTACCTCAAGGCGAAGGACTATCCCGAGCGCGCGCGGGAGGCCATCCGGGAGATGCACCGGCAGGTCGGCGACCTGCGCTTCGGGCCCGACGGGCTCGCGCGGCGCGGCCTGCTCGTGCGGCATCTCGTGATGCCGAGTCACGCCGGCGACGCGCGCAAGATCTTCGAGTGGCTCGCCGCCGAGATCTCCCCGGACACCTACGTCAACGTCATGGATCAGTACCGGCCGACGCACCGGGTCGGCCCGGGTGAGCCCAGGTACGGCGCCATCAACCGCCGCGTCGGCAAGGACGAAGTGGCGGCCGCCTTCGCGGCCGCTCGCGAGGCGGGGCTATGGCGCTTCGACGAGCGGTGGTTGTGACCAAGCACGCGACCTTCCGTTTTTACGAAGAGCTGAACGATTTTCTCCCACCGGATCGCCGCAAGGCTGCCTTCGATCACCCGTTCAACGGGACACCCGCGGTCAAGGACGTGATCGAGGCGATCGGCGTCCCGCACCCCGAGATCGATCTGATCCTGGTGGACGGCGCGTCGGTCGGGTTCGATCACCGGTTGCAGGGGGGCGAGCGAGTCGCGGTCTACCCGATGTTCGAACGCATCGACGTGGCGCCCGTGACCCGGCTGCGCCCGCAGCCGTTGCGGGATCCGCGCTTCGTGCTCGACGTTCATCTCGGCAAGCTCGCGCGCTACCTGCGCCTGCTCGGGTTCGACGCGATCTACGAGCGCGACTACGACGACGCCGCGATCGCGTCGATCGCCAGCCGGGAACGGCGCATCCTGCTGACGCGGGACCGGGGACTGCTCAAGCGCAACGAGGTGACCCGCGGCTACTGGCTGCGCCACACCCGGCCGAGGCTGCAGATCGCGGAAACTGTCGAGGCGCTGGATTTACGAGGCAGCGTTCGCGAGTTCTCCCGCTGCATGGTCTGCAACCACGCGCTCGAGCCGGTCGAGGAGACGTCGATCCGAGACGAGCTGCCACCGCGTGTACGCGGCCGTTTCGAGCAGGTGTCGCTCTGCCGCGGTTGCGATCGCCTGTACTGGCCGGGGAGCCACTACGACCGCCTGAGGGGACTCGTTCGCGACCTGCTGACCGCCCCCCGCTAGTACCCGCGGCATGGGCATACGTCTTATTCAGGCAACGGGTCTCAGCCAGGCGTCCCCGATGCGGCGGCGCAGGACGGTCAACACGATCTCCTGCGCGACGTCCAGGTCGAGGACGGCCAGATTGAGGACGACGTCATAGCCCTCGGGGTTCTCGATGTCCTGGCGGTACGCGCGTTGGATGTAGTCGGCGCGCCGCCGGTCGTCGTCGTTGATCGTACGTTTTGCCTCGGCCAGATCGATGGCCGCCTCTCGCGCCACGGTCGCGGTCCGGTATTCCCGCGGAGCAATCGTCCGCACCCGCACGCCGCACTTCGGTGACAGGAACCAGTTGGCTCCGCGCCCGACGATCACTGCGTGGCCCTGTTTGGCCAGGCTCCAGATCACGCTCACCGTTTCGCGCATGATCGGAACTTGCCCCGGGATGCTCGAGTCCAGCAGTCGTCGCAGGTACTCGGTCAGCGGGCCCACCGACTTCTCGTCCATTTGCGACAGGACCGCTTCTCTCGTGTGCGTGTTCTCCGCGATCGTGGTCAGGATCTCACGGTCGTAGACCTGCCACCCGAGCTCGTGCCCGAGCCGCCGGGCAAGCTCGATGCCGCCCGAACCCAGCTGTTTCGATATCGAGATCCAGGGGCCTTCGCTGGGGGCGGCCAGCCTGCCCGCCCTTTCGGCTTCGAGCCTCCGGCGCAACTCCCGGAAGCGACCCTGGCGTTCGAGGAGCGCCTCCACCATCGGCAAGTCGCTCATACGGCCTCCTCTTCGTCTTGTAAGGGCTTATGAGAATGATAAAGGGGCGCCCTTCGGGGAGGCATTAGGGGAAACCGAAGCAGTAGAAAAGGTGGGTCAGGGCGCCGTGAGAGCCTTGCCGTTGTCCTTCGCCCCGATCTCGAGGATGAATCTCGCTGCCCGTGAAGCCCACGCGTCCGGATCCGGAAAAGCGGAAGCCGACGCGCCGAATGCGCTCTCCAGCATCTCGGTGTGAATCACGCCCGGATTGAGCGTCACGGCGGCGAGGCCGGGAGGCAGCTCTTGCGCGAGGCTTTGCGTCAGACCCTCGACGGCCCACTTCGTGGCGCAGTAGGGGGCCACCTCCGGGGCCGTTCCACGTCCCCAGCCGGAGCTGAGGTTGACGATCACGCCGCGACCGGCCTCGATCATCGCCGGGAGGAAGTGCCGGATGGTGTGGTAGGTGCCGGCGACGTTGGTGTCGACGACCCGTCGAAACTCGTCGGGCGGCACGCTCCACAGCGGGGCGTTGGCATTGATCAGACCGGCGTTGTTCACCAAGAGATCGGGCGGGCCGACGCGGTCGAGCACCTCGCGGGCCCAGCGACCCACCGCAGCGTCGTCTCCGACGTCCACGGCATCGACGCGGTTCTCCGCGTCACCGCCGCGGCTGCACCCGGAGACGGTGTGCCCGGCTTCGATCCAGCGGTCCGCGAGCGCTTTACCGAGTCCGCGGCTGACCCCCGTGATGACGATGGTACGTGCCATTCTCGATGCCTCACTATAGCGGCCGGCGCACCCGCGGCCCAGCCGTGCGAGAATCATTCGTCCCCACGGAGGCACGATGCGCTTGTCGAGATTCCTTGCAGCCCTTCTGTTGATCGCGCCGGTCGCGCTGGCGGATGCGCCCACGATCGATCCGGCCGACGACGCCAAACACTTCGGCTCGCCCGAGCGTGCGTTGTTCTGGACGCCGGAAGAGAAGGTGGCCGGCTTCCGCAACATGGATCGACTCTTCCCGACGCGGATCGTCGCCACGGGCGAAGACTCGTTCCCGTTGCCCTCGACGTTCAGCGCCCTGGGCGCGGTCGAGATCCAAGACGGCGAGCGCGCGTTGACCGTCGACGAGTACTTCAAGCGCCAGAACGTGGCCGGTCTGCTGGTGATCCACGACGGCAGGGTCGTCTACGAGCGCTACGGTCTGGGCAATTCCGGTGACACCCGCTGGGTCTCCTTTTCCGTCACCAAGTCGGTCGTCTCCATGCTCGTCGGGGCGGCCGTGCGGGACGGGTACATCGAGAGCATCGACGAGCGAGTGACGGCCTACCTGCCACGTCTCGCCGGTTCGGCCTACGACGACGTCACCATCCGGCACCTGTTGCAGATGGCCTCCGGCGTCGAATGGAACGAGGACTACGCGGACCCCGAGTCCGACGTCAACAGCATGCCGCGCGACGCGGTCGGCATGTACCGCTACATGGGCAAGAAGAACCGTGTCGCCAAACCCGGCGAGGCGTTCAACTACAACACGGCCGAGTCCCAGATCGTCGGTGCGCTCGTCCGTGCGGCGATCGGCAACAACCTGTCGACCTACCTGTCGAACAAGATCTGGCGGCCGTTCGGCATGGAATCCGACGCCGTCTGGTTGCTGACCGAGGAAGGCGGTGGCGAGACAGGCGGCTGCTGCATCAGCGCCACGTTGCGCGACTACGGGCTCATCGGGTTGTTCGCCCTGCGGGGAGGTCGCCTAGCCGACGGGACCGCGGTCCTGCCGGATGACTGGATGCGGCGCTCCACCGAGCCCTCCCCGGCGTCCGAGCGTTACGGCTATCTCTGGTGGCTGGGAGAAGGCGGAGCGTACTCGGCGATCGGTATCTTCGGGCAGGGGATCCACATCGATCCGGAGCAGAACGTCGTCATCGCGCTGCAGAGCGCCCGTGAGGTTGCCAGCCAGGCCGACGACTGGAGCTTGCAGGGAGCGTTGTTCGAGGCGATCACGGCGGCGCTCCGAGACTGAGCCGGAGACGCGACAATCGAAGCTGTTTGGGCGGCTCGCCTTCGGGGCTATGAGCGAGAAAAGGGCGGTGAACAAGGTCGAGGCCGGCGAGGTCGGGTACATCTTCGCGCTGTCCGCGAACGGGCTGCTCGAGTAGAAAGTCCGGCAACTGCTGCTGGCGAACTTCCATCTCGCCGTCGAGGAGTGATCGCCGTCAGCGCTTGACGGCGATCCCGTTGATCTCGAAGCGTGCGTCGAAGAGCAGGGCACCGGAGCCGATGAAGGCTCGTACGGGGTACGCACCCTTCTCGGTGAAGTAGCTCCCGTAGAGCTCGTTGAAATCGTTGTAAAGGGTGACGTCGGAGCAGAAGACCTGGACGCTGACCAGGTCGCTCATCGTGGCCCCGGCCAGCTCCACCTTCGCCTTGAACGAGTCCATCATGAGCCGCGCCTCGTCCATCGGGTCTTCCGGCACACGACCGGTCTCGGAATCGACGCCGATCGAGCCGGCGATGTAGATCGTCTCACCGGCGACGACGGTGTGCGTGAAGGGTCGCGAGTCCGAGCGCCCGGCTAGGTTCAGCCGCTTCAGCCCCTCGCCCTTGGCGAACAACGCGCCCGCCGAGAACGAGACCAGCACGAGCACGGCGGCAGCGCAAACAGTGACGGATCGTTGGTTCATCGGGAAACCTCCTCGGGACATTGTAAGGAAGAAAAAAGACGGGGCCTAAGCTAAATCCTCGGAATCCTACCCGCATTTGCGGCTCCCTTGTTCTGCCCGTCCGGCCGCCCTAAGTTTGCCTGGAGGGTGGATCCTGCGGAACGGAGGTACCCGACATGCGGCCGCACGTGCAAAAGGGCTTTACGCTAATCGAGTTGCTGATCGTCGTGGCGATCATCGGCATCATCGCCGCCATCGCGATTCCCAACCTGCTGAACGCGATCGACCGCGGCAAGCAGAAGCGCACGATGGCCGATCTCCGATCGGTCGGCACGGCGGTCGAGGAGTACGCGATCGACAACAACGTGTATCCGGTGGCCTCGGCGATGACCACGCTTCAAACGTTCATCGAGCCGAGTTATATCCGCGCCGCACCCGTGGTCGACGGATGGAGCCGGACGTTCCAGGTTGCCTCGGTCACCGGTCAGTACACGGTCTGCTCCGGCGGCAAGGACGGGGGCACCTGCACCACCGACGGTGCCGGGGCGACCACCGGCTTCAACGACTCGATCACGTTCACGGGCGGCGTGTTCGCCCAGTGGCCGGAAGGCACGCAGCAGTAAGCTCCGCGATGAGAAGTCCTTTGACTCGGACTATCATCTGAGTCGTGCTCCGACGGCGACATCTTCGACTTCGCTGGGTCTGGACCGTGGCCACACTGCTCTGTCTCGCCGAAGTCGCCGACGGTTGCGAAGGCCTGTTCGGTCGCCCGAACGAAATCACCGGACTGGACGACAGCCGGTGCTCCGCGCGCTGCGAGTGCGAGGACGGCGTGTTCGAGCCACCCGACTACACGGAGGAGGACATTCGGGAGCTCAACGGGTGGGTCCTGCTGGATCCCCCGGCCGAGTTGATCGCCGATCCCTACGCCGCGCCCGCCGGGCAGGCGCCTCTCGACGAGAAGGTTTGCGCCGTCGTCCCGGAATCGCCGGAGGCAAGAACCTACCGGCTGGAGTCATTCGATTCCGAGCAGGCCGTGCGCGAGGCCGGCGGCTGGATCACCCACACCGGGGCGTGCGGGGTCTGCTCGAGTCTCGCGGACCTTGCCGTCTACATGCGCGAGAGCGACCTGGCCACGCCCGTTCGCCGCTGCGCCCTGAAGAACTTCTTCGGCTCCATGGAGTCCCACCTGGCGTGCCTCGAAGCGATCGGCTTCCAGCGGCCGTGCGCGCAGATCTGGTACTACAACACGCGGCACACCCGGCAGGAGTGCTCCCGACCCTGTCTCGCCGGTCTGGGCGCCACCTACCACGACGACGACGGCGCCCTCAACGAGTGCATCCGGTGCGACGAGGACAGGAGCGGGCCGGTCTTCAAGGCGGTGTCCGGCCGCACCCGACGCAATTCCGGCCTGCCGTCCGCGCTCTGCCGGCCCTGCGACACGGTCAGCCGCATCGTGCACCGGTACCCGCCGACCCCGGAAGAGTCCCCGTGATAGCCTGCCTAGGTGAACGACGATCTCACACGATTCGACGGGAGCATCCCCGAGAACTACGACCGCGGTCTCGGTCCCGTCATCTTCAGTGACTTCGGCGCGGACCTGTCACGTCGCGTCGGCGCGTTGAATCCTCGTAGCGTTCTCGAGCTGGCCTCGGGTACGGGCATCGTGACACGTGTGCTGCGAGACGCGGTCGACGCGAATTGCGAACTGGTCGCGACCGACCTCAGTGAGGAAATGCTCGTCCTCGCCCGAAGCAAGTTCGACGCCGGTGAGCGCGTGAGCTTTCGGCCGGCGGACGCGATGGAGCTCCCGTTCGAGGACCGCTCCTTCGATGCCGTCTGCTGCCAGTTCGGTGTGATGTTCTTCCCGGACAAGGAGCAGTCCTACCGTGAGGCTCTCCGCGTGCTGAAACCCGGCGGGCGGTACGTCTTCAACGTCTGGTGTGCTCTCGAGCACAACCCGTTCGCACAGATTGCCTACGACGCGGCCGCAAGTTTCTTCTCCGAAAACCCGCCCCAGTTCTACCTCTTGCCGTTTTCCTACCACGACGTGGAGGAAGTGACCGGCGCCCTGGCTCGGGCCGGCTTCGCGGACGTTCGTGGGGAAACCATTCGACTCGACAAGGCCGTCCAGGATTACGAGAAGTTTGCCCACGGCCTCGTTTTCGGCAACCCGATTGCCGAAGAGATTCGGAGGCGAGGCGGCGTCGACGCGGAAACCGTCAAGGCCGCGATCGCCGAGGCGCTTCGAACCGAGTTC
>WVWW01000215.1 GCA_011773795.1 Acidobacteriota bacterium | reverse complement strand
CCTGGACGCGAACGGAGTCGCCGGGGCGCACCGCCTGCCGGTCGTAGTGAACGGTCTCCACGAAATACCGGTGCAACTCGGTCACCAGGTCGACATCGACGTCGATCCCCTCGACCCTCGGGCGGTCGAACGGGTTGTTCCACAGCATCCCCAGGGTCTGCTGGACGGCTGAGGAGACGGAAATCAGGGGGTCGACGAGACCGTCTCCCGCGGCGGCCAGCTCGAACGGCACGTCGGGATGATCCGCCAACCGGATCGAGCCGGACGCCCGCACCGTCACCGCAATCTCGCGGTCGACATGATTGAGGATCGAATTCGACACGGAGAGCCCGACCAGCAGCGGCGTCAATCCGGGTGTATCGACGACCTCGAGTCGAGTCTCCCGCGCCGACGATTCCCCTGCCGGGTGGACGCGGACGACCATCGGGATCATCTCGGCCTTCCGTTCCATCCGCCCGACGACCGCAACCAAACGATCGTCGACAATGGCGCCCACTTCGCTGCCGATGCGTGCGAGCATGCGCGACCCGGCGGCATCGGCGAGCGCGTGGATGATGGTGGCCGTGTGCATCGGGAACTGCACGTCGCCCGTTCCCAGGAACGGGTGACCGAAGGCCAGAACGCGACCGTCCTCGATCGCCGTCACCGTCCCGGTTGCGGCAAACGACCAATCGCCTCGAACCAGCGCGATGCCGATCGGCGAGCCGGGCTCGAGCACGTTCGCAGCTTCCTCGTCCTGCGTCCCGCCGGCCGTCGTCGCGGCGTCGGTCCAGACGAATCCCGACGATTCGAGTTGCTCGCGCGCCCACTCGCGAAGTTCCGGGTGCAGACCGGTCGCCGACACGGGCGTGCGTATCGGTTGCGCGTCGCCCGATGACGGTGCCGGGACCGCGGCGCTTCGAGAGGCCGCGCGCATCGCCTCGATCGGGGTCACCCCCGCGATCGCGTCCTTGGGGAGCGCACCCATGCGGATCGAGAGCGCGCCGATCAACTCGTCTCCCAGGTACACGGGAGACCCACTCATTCCGTTGGCGATGCCGATGTGTTCGGCGACCGGACCCTCGAGTTGCACCAGGTGCAGATCGTATCCGGGACCGAAGAAGTCGCTGTAGGTGCCGATGTAGTGCAGCGGAATGCGTTCGACGAGCCGCCCCTCGAGAGTGGTCAGGAGATAACCGGTTGCGCCTTCTTCATAGGTCGTCGCGCCGACAACCGTTCCGGCCGCCAGGAGAAACGCGATCGTCAGGCGCGAGAGGATCGTCAGTCGCCCTGCTTCCGTATCGCGGACTTGATCGCCTCGACGATGAAGTTCTGCATCGAGGGCTGCTGCCCGCGCACGGCGGCGTAGACCAGGCACGGCAGCTTGAGCGAGATCTGCACGCCGTTCTCGTCGAGTGTATCGAGCCATTGCATGAAGGATTGCCACGAGTCGAACGTCTTCGCTTCTACGGCTCCGCGGCGGTACAACTCGATCAGCTCGATCTCGTCGCGCATGCGAAACAGGACTTCAGCCTCATGGTAGTCGGCGAAATCGCTGTACGCAAAGAACTTGACCTCACCGGCGGTCTGGTCCTTCCCCTTGATCGAGACCTCGGGGTTCTTGTTGCACCGCATCATGATGTAGTCGTCCTTGCCCTTGAAGTGGAAGGCGAGGATCGGGTCGGTCCGCGGGTTGTCGTCCGACGGGGTCTTCAACGCGCGATAAACACGACGGGCGATCTCTGCATTGGTTTTCACCATGCCGGGTACTCCATCCAGGTTTCAAGGGAATCGAATAGGCCGAGTATACGAACGGACATAGCCCATCTCAACCACCGGCCTTGCCGAACCGGCAAGAACCCCCAATACCTTGTTTGTTTCGAGTCTAGACGGCGCAAAACTAACCGATTTGCACCCCTGCACACAAGCCCTGCAGCACTTTGCCACGGACGGTCCCAGACCCTAGATTCGGCCCCGGAGGGTGGCCCTTGAGAGAGGTCAAGAGGTGGACCGGCAGCGAGCTGTTCCTCGGCGCCGTGTACGGCNNGCCGTGTACGGCCTGGGGATGAGCCTGGCCGTCTGGATCCCGTTGAATACAGGGACCTTAGAGGACAGTTGGGTGGCTCTTCTCTGCCTCGCGGCGGCGCTGGCGGGGGTGTCCCGGAGTTGGGCCGGCTGGCCGGCACCGGCGGCGCTGCCCTGGGTGGCCGCTGCCTGGGTCATCGAGGGAACCGGCGCCGCCATGCTCGTGGCCGTCGTGGCGACGGTCGGTTCGGGGCTGACTCGGGCCATCCGTCGCACACCGGGGCGCCTGGCCTACGATGCGGGCTCGGCGGCACTCGCGTTGGCCGCCGCGGACGGCCTCGCGGCGACGGCAGGGGGGTCGGCCCTGGTGATGACCGCGGCGTTCGGACTGGTGCTGGCCGCATTCCAAGCCATCCGCCGCTTGCTGGCCGGCACTGCAGGAACCCGCTGGCTACGAAACGCGTCGCTGACCGGCGCCATCCTGGTCGCCGGCTACGCGGCGTCCTGGATGATCGTCACCATTTGGAGCCAGCCATCGCTGCGATTCTGGCTCGTCGCGGCTCCCGCGTTCCGCCTCGGCGCATTCGTCGGGTCCGCGATCGCGGCGCTGCGCCGACGCAAACGACGATGCAGGCAATTGACGGCCCACAGCCGCCTACGGGACCGGACCGCGGCCGCCCTGGCCCGGACGCTTCCCGAAGGGGCGTCAGGCGGCCACCTGTGGCGCGTGGAGGCACTCTGCGCCGCCCTCGCCGAACGGTTGGGAGCGGAACCCGTGGAGATCCGCCGGCTCCGACAGGCCGCGCTGCTGCATCACGTGGGCCGGCTCGCCTACGACGACGCCGAGGTCGAAGTGCACCCGCGGGTCATCGAAACCACGATCGGCCAGCTCGGCTTCTCCCACGAGGTCCGCGAGATCCTGATCGAGAGCCAGGAGCACTGGAACGGCGACGGTCCGCGCGGTCTGCGGGGCGAGCGCATCTGTCGGAGCGCGCGGATCCTGGCCGTGGCGGATCGTTACGATCAACTCGCGCACCCCGCGTCGGGCAGCACGCGACCACACGCCGAAGCGCTGACCTGGCTCCGTAGCGATCCGGGGGAGCGGTTCGATCCGTTGATGTTCGAGATCCTGGACGAGTTGGCCGAGCCACTCGAAGCGACCGCTTCGGATCTGACGCGCCCCGCGGATCCGGCGCACCGAACGCCGTGTCACACACGGCTGGTCGACGCGGAGCGCGACCTCCAGACGCTGTACTCGATCGAACGTGCCGCCGCCCTTCCGATCGGCCTGCGCGAGCGGTTCACGTTGATCGCCGGTCTACTGCGCACGGTGGTGCCGTTCGAGCGCCTCTGCATCGAGGTCAACAACGGCGACGAGTTTCGTTATGGCGATCGGGACACGGCGACCGAGGAGCGCACGTTGGCGTTGAGCCACGAGGGGGAGACCGTGGGCCGGCTGACGATCTCCGCCGAGGGTGCCGAGACGCTCGATCCCGCACGGACCGAACGCCTGGAACGCGTGGGCGTCTTGCTGGCCGGGTTGATCGCGGCGGAGGATCCCGCCGAGTCGGGCGGGATGACGGATCCGGCAANNCGGTTTCGGCCTCATCGCGTTTCACGTCTCCCGCTTGAGCGAGCTCGCGCGGCGTCACGGCCGGGCTGCCGCCGATCGCTTTCTTTATACGGTGGCGCAGCGACTCGCCGCAGCGTGCGACGAACGCGAGACGCTCGTCCGCCTCGGACCGGATCAGTTCCTCGTCCTGACCGGAGAGAGCCGTGGCGGCGAGCTCGTCCGGCGCTGGCACACCATCGTCGACCGGGCCGTCGCAGACCCCGTCGTTCTCAGTGGCGGCGACGTGCCGATACGGCTGGACGCCGCTCACGCCGCCCACCCGCTCGATGGCGACCGGCTCGACGATCTCCTGCGCACGTTGGAAGCGCGGCTCACCGGCTCGACGACCACGAGCGTGCTGCCCTTCCGCGCGCGCCGGGCGGGATAGCCAACTGCTACCCGCGGAGCAGCACGAGGACGTCACGGGCGGCGTGCGCCGGCGACAGCGGCCTGGTGAACAGCCGCCGGAGGTCTTTCTTTTCGAGGCGCCCCGCGCGCACGCGATCGAGCAAAGCGTTACCGAGGCGTTCGCCCAGCTCGCGCGCGAGGCGGCGACGCAGCACACGCGACCCGCGTAGCGCGTCGCGCAGCAGTTCGTCCGGTCCTTCGACGGCGGAGCGTTCGAGCGCGCGATGCTTCTCGAGCCAGATCGAAGGGTTGCCACGCGGCCCACGACGACCGCTTCCCGCGGCGACGTGACGCCGAGCCGAGCCGGGGTCGCACGCCGGGTCGACGAGACGCGCGCCGAGGTGGGCCAGGGCTTCGGTGTAGGCGGCGCCGTAGGCGGTCTGCGACTTGTCGTCGGCAAAGTCCTCGACCGGGATGAACAGACGTCCGGTCAACGCGGCGCGCAGGAAGCGTGCTGCCTCCCCTGCCGCGGGACCCGGAAGGTAGCGGGTCAGGAACATCGTGTTGGAGCGGGATTCGTAGAGCGCCCCGGTCTCTTTCAATCTTCGACGCGCTTCGCTGATCTCCTGCCGGCTGCGGCCTTGCTCGGTGAGGATCGGTGCGAGCAGCTCGTTGGCTTCCGGTCCCGAATAGACCTCGGGGTAGGCGTCGACCAGCTCCTCGCTCCAACCCGCGCGATGCTTCAGCCGCCTGCGCTCGGGCCGGATGCCGATCCATTCGGCGAGCACACCGATCAGGTGGTGGACGGCCGGGGTCAGGTCGATCTCCTCATCGTGCGGCAGGTCGGACTGCCAGCGGTCGAGGACCTGGCGGTAGGCCTCGTACTTCTCCAGCGGGGTCGTGTGGAACACGGCCACCGTGCGGTCGTCGATCTCGACGGGTGAGGCCAGATCGGCGCCTTCCTCGACGCGCTGCCAGTAGATCGCATCGGGGTTCTGGAAGACGATCAACGGCTCGCGCTCGATGCCCCGTTTGCGTAACGCCTTGCCGGCCTCGGCCGGAAGGTGTCGGGGCGTGACGTGCGATTCGCCGTAGAGCACGACCAGGCAGCGATCCGGGTCGGAGGCCACGAGATCCGCGACGCGCCGACCGGCGTGAGCGTCTCTCCGCCGCAACCCGTCGAAGCCGACGCGCGGCGGAAGGTCCAGCGCCTCGACAGGGATCGCGTACTGCTTGGCGCGGTCCAGGAGATCGCGATAACCGGACCACGGGTAGCCCCACTCCTCGCGGTAGTGCATGCGCCGGTGCAAGGTCGCGTCGTCGATCTCACCCGTTTGCCGCCGCGCGAGCAATCGCTGCTGCCGGGTGAAGACGAACTCGACGCCGAGGCAGACGCTCGTACCGCGGACCGCCAGGCGATCGAGGAGGTCGGCCACCCAGCGCGCGTACTCGGGGACGGCGTGAAAATCGCCGACGAACACGAGGCCCGAGTCGACCGCGCGCTGGACGACGTCCTCGATCGCGAGTTCGTTTCGATAGGCTCG
>WVWW01000188.1 GCA_011773795.1 Acidobacteriota bacterium | reverse complement strand
GGAAAGCTGGCGCTCGTCACGCTCGCCCTCTTCCTCGCCTTGATCCTCGCGGCGGCGACCTCGTGCGCAAACGACACTGTCGCGGGCAACGGGACGGTTCGCGTTCTTCTGACGGACGCGCCGCTCGATCTCAGCACGGTGAGCGCGGTCAACGTCACCGTGACCGAGGTTTCGCTGCGAACCGCGGAAGACGACGCCGGGAACAGCGAGAAGCTGACGCTGGTTGGCGGAGATCCATGGGTCGTCNNTTATCAGGACGGCGAAACCGTGCTGATGGCGGAGGGCGACGTCCCGGCCGGCGAGTACGCGAAGGTCCGGCTCGTCGTCTCGGATGCCGAGCTGGTCATGGATGACGACGGCGATCCGATGACTCCGGAAGTGATCGCACCGATCAAGAACGAGTCGGGCAAGGTCGACATCCCGTTGCCGTTCCTGCTTTCCGCCGGGGAAGACATGACCGTCACGTTGGACTTCGACGCCGAGCTGTCCGTGCAGGTCAACACGACCGGTGGGACACATCCCTACATCCTGCGGCCCGTGATCAACGTGGTCGGCATAGATTAGCTTTCTACAGCTTGATTCGCGCGATCGTCCGAGCAGAAGGGCTGGGCTCCCTGCTTCGACGGCTGCTACACGAAACGCGAGGACTGAATGCT
The DNA here is from genome assembly GCA_011773795.1 of Acidobacteriota bacterium. GTDB lineage: Bacteria > Acidobacteriota > Polarisedimenticolia > Polarisedimenticolales > Polarisedimenticolaceae > WVWW01. The sequence continues at coordinate 3,796 of WVWW01000188.1, read as the reverse complement.
CAGATCTCGGCCAGCGCGCGATCGAGCGCACCGATCAGGTCCTCCGCGTCCTCGAGCCCGACGGACAGCCGCACCAGGCCGTCGGTGATGCCGACGCGTTCGCGCTCGGCCGGATCGACCGCGGCGTGCGTCATCGTCGCCGGATGCGTCACGAGGGACTCCAGTGCGCCGAGATTTTCCGCCAGGGTCCAGGGCGTCTTGACGGTGTCCATCAGCTTCTTGCCCGCGCTCGCTCCGCCGACGACCTCGAACCAGAGCATCGCGCCGAAACCGGTCGCCTGTCGTTTCGCCAGCTCGTGTTGCGCGAACGACTCTAGCCCCGGGTAGCAAACCGTCTCGGCCTTGGGGTGCGCCTCGAGGAACTGCGCGACCTTCATCGCGTTTTCGCACTGCTTGTCCAGCCGGACCGTGAGGGTCTTGAGACCCTGCAACGTCAACCAGGCGACCTGCGGCGACATGATCGTCCCGTTCGAGCCCAGGATGAAACGCAGCTTCTCGTCCAGCTCCGCGGTCTTGGCGACGACCGCGCCGCCGACGGTGGCGTTGTGTCCGTCGAAGTACTTCGTCGTGGAGTGGATCGACAGGTCGGCGCCGAGCTCCAGCGGGCGCTGGTAGTACGGCGTCAGGAACGTGTTGTCCACCGCGTGCGGGATGCCGCGCTCCTGCGCGATCTCCGAGATCGCGGCGATGTCGGTCAGCTTGAGCGTCGGGTTGGCCGGCGTCTCGGTCAGGATCAGCCGCGTGTTGTCCCGCAGCGCCTCGCGGACGTGGGTCGCGTCGGAGGTATCGGCAAAGGTCACCTCGACCCCGAAGCGGTTGAGCACCTGCGTGCAAAGACGATAGGTGCCACCGTAGGCCACGTCGGAGACGATGGCGTGATCACCCGCGTTGAGCAGCGCAAGCATCGTGGCCTGGATCGCGGCCATCCCGGTCGAATAGCAGGTCGCGTCGTGCCCCTCTTCGAGGAGCGCGATCTTGCGCTCCAGCGTGCGCACGGTCGGATTCCCGGTGCGCGAGTAGGAGTAGCCCTTCGACAGGTACTCGTCGACCGAAGGCTGGACGTAGGTCGTCGTCTGGTAGATCGGCGGTACCACGGAACCCGTCAGCGGGTCGTGCTCGATACCGGCGTGGATCTGCTTGGTCGCGAAACGCATCCTGCGGTCTCCTCTGTGGGGATTCGTTGCGGGCCGGGCCAGGATAGCGCAACCGTTCCCCGGCGCGCCGCTCCTCTGGTGGGCTGCCGTTCGGGGCGATACGATGGGTCGCCTGGAAGGAGTCCCCCCATGCGCAAGACCGAATCCCTCGTCACGCTTTTCACGTTGATCGCCCTGGCCGCTTGCGGCGGCGGACAGGACGCCGGTCCCCCGGCCGGCCTCGAGCCTCCGCTGGCCGCGGCCGTGCCTCACGAGATGGAGATCCACGGCGACGTTCGCGTCGACAACTACTACTGGCTCAACCAGCGCGACAACCCCGAGGTGATCGCCTACCTCGAAGCCGAGAACGAGTACACCGAGGCGATGACCGCGCACACGGCCGCGCTGCAGGAGACCCTCGCCGCCGAGTTCAAGGAGCGCATCAAGCAGGACGACTCGTCCGTGCCCTATCGCGAAGGCAGTTACTTCTATTACTCGCGGATGGAAGAAGGTAAGGACTACCCGATCTACGCGCGGAAGAAGGGCTCGGTCGCCGCCGCCGAGGAGATCCTGCTCGACGTCAACGAGCTGGCCGCCGGGCACGACGGTTATTTCCGAGTGGGTGGCGCGGAGATCGCCGAGGACGAGAATCTACTGGCCTACGGCGTGGACGACGTCGGGCGACGCATCTACACGATCTACTTCAAGAACCTCGCGACAGGCGAGACCTCGGACAAGACGATCGAAGACGTCACGAGCAACATCGCCTGGGCCAACGACAACAAGACCCTGTTCTATACACGGCAGGATCCGACGACCCTGCGCTACTATCAAATCTGGAAGCACAAGCTGGGGACCGATGCCGACGACGACGTCCTCGTCTACGATGAACAGGACGACACCTTCAACTGCGGCGTCGGCAAGACCCAGTCGAAGCGCTACGTCGTGATTTCCTGCTCACAGACGCTGGCCAACGAGTTCCGTTACGTCGACGCCGCTACGCCGGATGCCGAGTTCAAGCTGTTCTTGGAGCGCCAGCGTGGCCACGAATACGACATCGACCACTACGGCGACCACTTTTATATTCGTACCAACGACTCGGCGACGAACTTCCGGCTGATGAAGACCCCCGTCGACCGCACGGCGATGAGTCACTGGACCGAGGTGATCCCGACGCGTGAGGACGTGCTGCTGTCGGGCTTCCAGATCTTCAAGGATCACCTCGTGGTGACCGAGCGTAGCGAGGGTCTCATCAACCTGCGTGTGATCCCGTGGGACGGCTCGGAAGAGCACTACATCGAGTTCGACGAGCCGGCCTACGTCGCCTTTCCGCGGGACAACTACGAGTTCGACACGGCGATCCTGCGCTTCCACTACGAGTCGATGACGACGCCCGATTCGGTGTTCGACTACGACATGAACACGCGCGAGCGTACGCTCCTGAAGGAAGACGAGGTCCTCGGCGGGTTCGACAAGGACAACTACGTCGCCAAGCGCTTGTGGGCCACGGCTCGGGACGGCGAACGCCTTCCGATCTCGCTGGTTCATCGCAAAGGTCTCGAGCTCGACGGCAGCAACTCCCTGCTCCTGGGCGGCTACGGCTCGTACGGCTCCAGCCGCAGCGCGTCGTTCAGCCCGTTCCGCATCAGCCTGCTCGATCGCGGGATGGTGTACGCCATCGCGCACATCCGCGGCGGCCAGGAGATGGGCCGGCGCTGGTACGACGACGGCAAGCTGCTCAACAAGAAGAACACCTTCACCGACTTCATCGACTGTGGCCAATACCTGGTCGACGAGAAGTACACCAGCCCGGATCGTCTGGCGGCTCAGGGAGGAAGCGCCGGCGGACTGCTGATCGGCGCGGTCGTCAACATGGCACCGGACCTGTTCCGCGCGGCCCACGCCGCCGTGCCGTTCGTCGACGTCGTCACCACGATGCTGGACGATTCGATCCCGCTCACGACCGGCGAGTACGACGAGTGGGGCGACCCCAAGGTCAAGGAGTACTACGATTACATCAAGTCGTACTCGCCCTACGACAACGTCGAAGCAAAGGATTATCCTGCGCTGCTCGTGACCACGGGGCTCCACGATTCGCAGGTGCAGTACTTCGAGCCGGCAAAGTGGGTCGCCAAGCTGCGCGTAACGAAGACCGGCGACTCGGCGTTGCTGCTCCAGACGGAAATGGAGGCCGGACACGGTGGCGCGTCGGCGCGCGACAAGCAGTACGCCGAGACGGCGTTCGAGTACGCTTTCCTGCTCGATCAGGTCGGCGTATCGGAGTGAGGGGCGGCGGCCGCGTAGATGCGGACAACCCGCTCCCACTTGTGGGCGTCACGTTCGTAGCGTAGCCCGGCCTTCTCGGCCACACGGATCGAGCCGACGTTCTCGGGCTCGATGATCGAGATGATTCTCGGGAGACCCAGCGTCTCGAACGCGTAGTCGCGCGTGGCGCACGCGGCCTCGGTGGCCAAACCCTGCCCCCAGAACGGGGGCATTAGCCGGTAGCCCAGCTCGATCTCCTCGACACCGTCGACCTCCTGCGGCGCCAGACCGACGATTCCGGCAAAGCGAGGGTCGTCGCGCCGCTCGATGACGAAGGAGTCCCATCCGCGCTCGGCCATCGAGGCCAGGATGCGGTCGAGCTTTTCCCTCGTTTGCTC
>WVWW01000169.1:6704-13118 GCA_011773795.1 Acidobacteriota bacterium | reverse complement strand
TGCATGTCGGTCGTCACGATCAGGTCCGGCGACTGGTCGAGCAACGTGGAGAGCTTCTGCCCCGTCTCGCGGTTGATCGACGCCTGCTCGAGGACTCGCTTGTGCAGCAGCGCGTTCTTCAGCGCATTCGCCGACGCACGCGCAACGACGGTACAGAAGTTGACCTCGGCCTGGGTGAACGGTTTGTTTACCCGGGCGGTTTTGAGGCATAGCGTTCCGAGCACATCGTTCGCGAAGGTCATCGGGACGACCATGATCGACTGGAAGTGCAGCTGTTCGAGGAGCTGCCGGACATCGGCCATCATCGGATCCATGTTGACGTCGCGAATCAAGACGCGGTCGCGCGTCTCGATCGCACAACGAATCTCCGGATACTTCTTGAGATCGATCTCGAGCATCTCGACCTCGGGGTCGTCGTGGGACGCCATGACGTAGCAGCGTGTCTTGTCCTCGTTGATCAACAGCATCGAGCAACGCATCGCCGGGATCACCTCGGTGATCTTGTTCACGATCGTGCGCGACACGCGTTGGACATCCAGCGAGGAAGTCACGGCATCGAGGATCTCCACGAGCGTGGAGAGCTCCTTGTGCTTCAGATCGGAGTTCTGGTCGCGGCGTAGCGACTTGTGGATCTCCGAGGCCAGACTGCCGTAGTACAGCGCGACCGAGCAGAGGAACAACATCTGCAGTGCGAGTTGCCAGGCAACCTCGCTCCCGCGCCCCTGACCCAACACGAGCCATGAGTGCAACGCGCCGATTGCGGCGGCGCCCGCGACCGTGTGCGCCCGGTAGTTGCCGAGAGCCACGACGAGGACCATCAGCGCCACCGAGATCGGCAGCGCGGTGGCCGTCATGCCCGAGAGCTGCAGCCCGAGACCGACGAGCAACAGATCGAATGCGCCGATCACGAGCTCGAAACGGAGCGTCTGGACCAGTCGATCGGGAAGCAGGAACAGGACGACGTTGCTGATCGAGTAGGCGACGATGAGCATGAGGGCGGCGGCGCCACCCTCCCGTCCGCCCGGTTGGATCAGCAGGGCGCCGACGGCCACGAGCAGCAAGCCTCGCAGCAGCGACACGCGGTGTTTCTTGGCCTGCCGAATCGCCAACTCGGCGTGCTTCAGCGCAGGCCCTTGGACCTCGCCCACAATCCCTCCCTCGCTGGAGAACTTAAGGTTTGAGCGGCGCCGCGCAAGCCGCGTCGGAGACGACGAGAAAAGTCGAAAAAAGAAATTAATTCTCGTCTTGCGCTGCTTCCAGGGCCGCTCGGGCGCGCGCCTCGGCCTGCGAGATCACGTCCTCGCGGGCGGCGTGCGACTTCACCAGAACGCCCCCGTTGGCGTGCCATTCGGCCGGGCTTTCTCCGGTCGTCGTGACGACGTAGACGCTCGAAAGCCCCTTCCGGGCCGCCAGCTCACCGATCTCGGCCGTGCGGAAGCGAATGCTCTCCACGGTCAGGTTGTCCCAGTCGGTCACCCGCACATAGAGCATCGGGCCGATCGGCTTGGCGTCGATGACGGACAGGGAGGGTTGAAATTCCTTGAGCGACACCGCGACCGGGTCCGGGGCGGCACCGGGCAACGCGAGCTGCACGGCCGCCGCAAAAAACGTCAAACCGGCGACCGCCATGGCCAGGATCCAGCGTTTGCGCCGGATGCGGCGTTTGCGGATCTCCAGCGGGTGCATCCGTAGGTCGCGTCCTGCGGCGCGATCCGATCGGAGGCTCGTCAGCGCGTTCAGGTAGAGCTCTTCCTTGCGCTGCTTCTGCGAGGCGGCGTCCTCGTCGGCCACCTCGGCGTCGGCCAGCGTCTCGGAGAGCGTCCTGGTCTCGACGTCGGCATCGAACTCGACCGCTCGAGGCTCGCGCATCAGGGGCTGGGCCTTGACGTAGGTGTCGAACAGCTTGCCCTTGGCGCTGTGAATGTCGACGGCGAACTCCTCGAGGTTCGCGGCCATCGCGTCGCTGAGTTGTTTCTCGAGGCGTTCACTGACGATGCGGTAGGCCGTCTGGGCCTCGGCAAGCTGCTCGCGAACGCTGTCCTGCAACTGCTCGATCAGCTCGGCGTCTTCGAGGTAACCGCTGCGCTCCCAGACCGCGAGGTACTCGTTGAAGATCGTTCTCAGCGCGACGGCCTCGAGGTAGACGCGGGCCGGCCCCTCCTTGTCGGCCCCGAGGTGCACGGCCTGGTTGAACATTTCGATCTCGTGGTTGTCCAGCCCGGGAAACGTCTCGCTGACGTTTCCGCTCGTGGTCAGCTTGGCGATGAACTCCAGCCGTGGGACGAGCACGGCGGCGGCCTGGAGCCGGTCCTTGGGCAGCGCCATCACGTCCATGACGTAACCCAGGAACTTGCGCTCCTCGTCGTTGAGCAGAGTCATCACTTCCGGATTCGTGCGCAGGTCGGTCCGTGCCTGCTCGCTTGCCGCGAGCAACTCCTCGATCACCGCGGTGGCTCGGGCGAGCTTGTCCGGCGACAGCCTCCGCTCGTTCCAGTGATCGCCGAGCTCGCGCTCGGCCATCACACGTAGCGAGAGCATCTGGCGCGGGAATTCGTAGCAGAAGACCGAGGTGCTGGTGAAGCCCGCGATCTTGACGATCGCCTGCAGCTCCTCCGGCCGCGGCTCGAACTGCATCTCACGCGTGATCAATCTGCGGGCCTCCAGGAGGCTCGAGGGAACCGAGGAGAGGATCGCGTCGACTTCGGACCGCGTGGAGCGGAACAATTCCATGAAACCGGGGCGAGTCACTATCGCGTTTCCTTCGCCGTAACCAGTCCGTCCGCCGTGATGTGGTAAACGCCGTCGTACCACTCGCCACGATCGATCGGGAGGTCGTTGGTGTGCGCCACCAGCAAAACAAAACCCGGTTCACTTGCCGAGTTGATCGTGGCCCAGAACTGCGTGTCGGCGCCGCCGATGTTGGGCGAGTCGTAGTTCTGGATCTCGCCGTTGTAGAGCTTGGCCGTAAACGACTCGAAATGACGGAAATAGCCGCCGTTGGACAACGGGGTGAGTGTCTGCAGGTTGAACGCGCTGACCGACGGGAACACTCCTTCGTCCACGTTGTAGCGCATGAACGCGCGGTGCAGTTCACCGGCGTCGTGGACCAGCGTGGCACGACGGCTCTTGTCGATGGCGCCGGTGTAGAGCGGCACGGCAATCGCCGCGATCAGGCCGATGATCGCGACGACCATCAACAGTTCGATCATCGAGTAGCCGGCGCTGCCGCGACGTGCGGCGAGAGGTTTCATGGTCGCTCGCATCCTTCTTAATATGGGGTAGCCTCGTTCCAGGCGAATCTAGGTCCGGGCCGACGGAGGTCAAGTAAAGGTCCCGGATCGAGCAGTTTTTCGGGGTAGACTTTGCCCGCCCCGCGATTCGGGCAAAAAGGAGCGATTTCGGTGACTCGCAGTATCCGGTGGGGAGTTCTTGTGCTCGTCCTGGCGGCCGTCGCAACCGTCGCGTTGCTGGTCTTGGGGGTACGTCAATCGATGGGTGCGGAGTGTGAGGTCTGTGTGACCTTCCTGGGCCGGACCGAGTGNNGGCGACCACGACGGCGACCCAGAACGCCTGCGCGTTCCTGGCCGGCGGGATGACGCAGTCGATCCAGTGCGGGAACACCGTGCCGGACTCGGTCGTCTGCGAGTGAGCCGCGGCGTTCGCCGCTAGTCGTTGGCGGCGATCAGACGCAGCAGGTGATGCCGGGCCTGGCGCTTCCACCAGGTCCACTCGTGTGCAACGTCTTGACCCCACAGATCGCACTCGTGGCTGATGCCCTTGGCGTCGAGAAGCCCCGCCATGGCGCGTGTGTCCTCGATGTTGCCGTCTTCCCACTTGCCCTGCCCGCAAACCAGCACGAGGTGAACCAGCTGCCGGATCTGCTCGAGAGTCGGTCCGGACAGGTTCGGTACGAAGGCCATCGGGTTGTTGAAGTAGACGTCGCTGCTGTTGAACCCGTCGGTCAGCCAGGACGTGTCGTAGCGTCCGCTCATGCACAGGGCCCAGCGAAAGATCGTGGGGTGCTTGAGACAGAAGTTGGCCGAGTAGAAAGCACCGAGGCTGGTTCCGGTGACCGCGATCGGGATCGAGTCCGAGCGGCAATCCTCGCGAATGAACGGCGTCAACTCGTTCACGACGTAACGCTCGTACGCCTGATGTCGCTGGATCCGCCAGGGAGCCGGGTTCTCACGCCGCGTCCAGGCCTCGGCGACGTTGCTCTCGGTGCAGTAGAGCTTGAGCTTGCCCGCGTCGATGAGATCGCCGAGCGCGTCGACCATGCCGTGGGCTTCCCACTCGTGCGCCATGCCGGCCGCCGACGGGAACACCAGCACGGGCAGCCCGAACGTCCCGTAGCGCCACAGGTGCATCGGGCGGTCCATCTCCCGGCTGGGAACCATCTCGTGTTTCTTGAACATCGCCGCCGCACGCTAGCGCGTCCTCGTTGAACCGGCAAGCGACCCGCGGGCTAGATTGAAAGCGTCGAAATGTTCGAGTTGATCTTCAGCATGGCCTGCGCGCTCGCCGGCCCCGGCACGCAGACGCCCGTAGTCACCGTGTCCCCGGCCGGGCGAGGGACTGTGGCCCGTGGTGACGACGATGCAACCTTGGGCGGCGCGGTTCGATCACGAGAGACTCGGTGAACCACGCCGCTGGCGCGAACGTGGCGACGGAGCGGACGAGCTGCAATTCCTGGCGACGGACGGCCCGCGGCAGGCGTTCAAGATCTGGGTCCGGGTAGGCTTCCGGGAAGCCCCTCCACGTAGACCCTGATCTGATCGCGCACGCGACGGTACACCGCGAGCGCCTCGGCCTCCGAGTCGGATTCGGAAACCAACGCCGGCGGGTCGTCGAACCCGACGTGGATGAGCGCGGTCTTCGCCGGAAACACGGGGCACGTCTCGCGGGCGTGGTCGCAGACGGTGATCACGTAATCGAACGTGGGATCGTCCAATTCCTCGACGCGGGTCGACTTTTGACGCGAGATGTCGACGCCCGCTTCCCGCATCACCTCGACCGCCCGCCGGTCGAGGCCGCGCGCCTCGATCCCGGCCGACCGCGCCTCGATCTGCTCGCCCTTGAGGTGGCGCGCCCAGCCCTCGGCCATCTGGCTGCGGCAGGAGTTGCCGGTGCACAGGAAGAGAATCTTGGTGCGAGTCACCGGCAACACCAGCTAGACCGTCTTGCTGAAGATGTCCTTGTCCTCGCCCTCGTGCTTCTCGCGCCAGTAAACGTCGAAACACATCGCGAGGTTGCGGATGAAGAGCTCGCCCTCGGGTGTGGCGCGTATCTCGTCGTCGTCGATCGCGACCAGGCCGCTGTCCACGTGCTCCTGCAGACGCGAGAGGTCCTCGGCGAAGGTGCTCGCGAAGTCGAGGTCGAATCGTGACTCGATCGCCCGCCGGTCGATGCGGAAGTTGCACATCAGCTCGTGGATCACGACTCTCCGCAGCTCGTCGTCGTCGGAAAGCAGAAGACCTTTTTCGACGGGAAGCTCGCGACGCTCGATGGCCGCACCATAGGTGCTGAGCTTCTTCGCGTTTTGCACGTAGGCTCCCTGGATGTCGCCGATCGCACTGATCCCCAGGCCGACCACGTCGTCGGCCGGGATCACGGCATAGCCCTGGAAGTTGCGGCGCAGCTTGCCGTTGCGTTTCGCGATCGAGAGCTCGTCGTCTTTCTTGGCGAAGTGATCCATCCCGATCGGTTCGTAGCCGGCCGCGAGGAAGCGCTCGCGCGCCAGACCGAAGAGCTCGAACTTGGTCGCCGCTTCCGGCAACGCGTCCTCCATCAATTTGCGCTGGTGGCCACGGATCCACGGCACGAAGGCGAAGGAGTAAACCGCCGAACGATCGACGTCGAGAGCGATCACCTGTTTCACCGTTTCTTCGAACGTCTCCGGTCGCTGGTGCGGGAGGCCGTAGATCAAGTCGACGTTGACGCCGGCGAACCCTCTGGCGCGGGCGTGGTCGATGACGGCCCGTGTCTGCTCGAGCGATTGCACACGGTTGATGGCGACCTGGACCTCCTCGGTCAGGTCCTGCACGCCGAGGCTGATGCGATTGAACCCGTGGTCGGCGAGCACGTCGATGTGTTCCGCCGTCGTCACGCGCGGGTCGACCTCGACGGCGAGCTCGGCGTTCGGGACCGCACGAAAGTGACTGAAGAAATGGTTGAGCAAGCGGTCGAGCTGGGCCGGGGTCTGATAGGTCGGCGTGCCTCCTCCGAGGTGCAGCTGCGACACACCGCGCCTGTCCGGCAGCCGTTCCGCGAGCATGTCGATCTCGACCTCGATCATGTCGAGGTACGGCAACGCCTTTTCCTTGTGCGGCGAGATGATCACGTGGCAACCACAGAACAGGCAGCGCTCGTCGCAAAAGGGCAGGTGCACGTACACGGAAAGCGGTTCGTCGGGCT
>WVWW01000169.1:0-6628 GCA_011773795.1 Acidobacteriota bacterium | reverse complement strand
ATAGCGGGCGAGCAGTTCCGCCACGAGGGCGCGGTTGGCGGGTCTGGATTTCTTGCTCACGCTTACCGTTTCTCTGTTTCTCGCGGACAGGAATTCAACGTCCGGGAACTCTACGATACCCGGAATGTGATAGAAAGGGCAGCCACGGGATGGACGACAAATCTCTAGCGCATTACCGGATCGGGGAGAAGCTCGGCGAGGGCGGCATGGGAGAGGTCTACGCGGCCGAGGACACCAAGCTCGGCCGCCAGGTGGCGCTGAAGATCCTCCCCGAAAAGATGGCCGGTGCACCGGAGCGTCTCGAGCGTTTCGAGCGCGAGGCCAAGGCGGTCGCCGCGCTCAACCATCCCAACATCGTGACGATCCACTCCGTCGAGGAGGCCGGCGGGCACCACTTCATCACGATGGAGCTGGTGGAGGGCAAGACCCTCGCCGAGCTCCTGTTGAAGGGCGCGCTCCCCCTGGACTCCTTCCTCGAGGTCGCGCTCAGCCTCACCGACGCACTGAACGCGGCGCACGGTCGAGGGATCACGCACCGGGACCTCAAGCCAGCGAACGTGATGGTCGGTGGGGAAGACGGCCGGATCAAGGTGCTGGATTTCGGTCTGTCCAAGATCCGCGGCCTCGAGCAACCGCAGGAAAACACCGTGACCGCCGCGGCCACCCTGACCCAGCAAGGGGTGATCCTCGGTACGGTGCCCTACATGTCCCCGGAACAGCTCCAGGGGAAACCGGTGGACCACCGCTCGGATATCTTCTCGCTCGGGATCATGCTCTACGAGATGGCCACGGGGCGCCGCCCGTTCCAGGGCGAGACGTCGGTGGATCTCATCTCGTCGATCCTCAGGGACGTTCCCCGTCCCGTGACCGAGGTCAAGGTGGACCTCCCGCGGGATCTGGGCCGCATCGTTCGCCGCTGCCTGGAAAAGGACCCGCAGCGGCGCTACCAGTCGGTCCAGGACATCCGCACCGAGCTCCAGGACCTCGATCGTGAGTCGGCGAAAACCACGACCACCACACCCTCGATCGCGGTGCTGCCGTTCGTGGACATGAGCCCCGAGGGCGACCAGGAGTACTTCTGCGACGGGATCGCCGAGGAGTTGATCAACGCCCTGATCAAGGCCGGCGGGCTTCGCATCCCCTCGCGCACTTCGGCGTTCGGCTTCAAGGGCAAGGACCTGAACATCCAGGAGATCGGGAAGGAGCTCAACGTCGAGACCGTGCTCGAGGGCAGCGTGCGCAAAGCCGGCAACCGATTGCGCATCAACGCGCGGCTGGGCAAGGTCGCCGACGGCTATCAGCTGTGGGCCGAGACCTTCGACCGCGAGATGGAAGACGTGTTCGCGATCCAGGACGAGATCGCGCGCAACATCAGTCGCGCGCTCAAGGGCGTGCTGACCGATCAGGACGAAGCGTCGACGCCCAAAGCCCCGACGGAGAACGTCAAGGCGTACGAATACTACCTGCGCGGGCGGCAGCTGTTCCACAACCTCAGCCGCCCGAGCCTCGAGCGAGCGCGGCGCCTGTTCAAGCGCGCCTGCGAGCTCGACCCGAACTACGCGAACGCGTGGGCCGGTATCGCCGACTGCTGTTCGTTGATGTACATGTATTGGGACGCGACCGAAGCGCAGCTCCAGGAGGCCGAGGCAGCCAGCCAGAAGGCGCTGGAGCTGGATTCCGATGCCGCCGAGTCGCACGTCGCGCGCGGACTGGCCGTCTCGTTGAACCAGCGCTACGACGAGGCCACGCGCGAGTTCGAGCATGCGATCGAACTCAATCCCGAGCTGTTCGAGGCGCTCTACTTCTACGCCCGCACATGCGTTGCACACGGCAAGCGCGAGCAGGCGGCGACACTGTTCGAGCAGGCGTGCCGCCAGCGCCCGGAAGATTACGTCGCTCCCAACTTTCTCGGCGCGCTCAACGCAACGCTCGGCAGGAAGAACGAATCCGAGGCCGCTTACCGCCGTTCCCTCGAGGCCGCCGAGAGACACCTCGATCTGTTCCCCGAGGAGCCGCGCGCGCTGTACATGGGTGCCAATGCCCTCGCCATCCTCAACGAAGACAACCGGGCCCGTGACTGGGCCGAGCGGGCGACGCTGGCGGATCCCGAGGAGCCGGTCGTCCTCTACAACGTCGCCTGTACCTTCGCCAAGCTCGGGGACGTGGACAAGGCGATCGACTGTCTTGACGAGGCGATCACGTTCGGGATGGGGCAGAAGGACTGGTTCGAGCACGACGCCGACCTCGATGTCCTGCGCGACAACCCGCGCTTCGACGCCCTGCTGGAGCGTCTGTAGCGGTAGGCGGGGTCTTCAGACCCGGCCAATTTGGGCGTATATTCCGAGGGTCGCGGGCCGGTGCCATCCACCGAGTCCGAGCTCAACCGGCCTCACCTTCCGGATGGTCGACCCGCTGGCGGAACGCCACGGGCGCGATCCGAGTCCAGCCGCGCACGTGGCTTGATGGTGGAGGGAGCGTCGTGAAGAGACTCTCGCCTTGGTTCCGTGTCGTCTTGCTCGCGTCGCTCGTCGCCCTGGCGCTCCTGCTACCGCCCCCGCCGTTGGCGAACCCCATCGTGCCCCACACGCTCGCCTTCGAGCGTGAAGGGTTGGACCTCGACACCAGCACAATCGTTCCTGTCGCGCCGTGGCCGGGCGCGTGGGATCCCACGAACCCGCAACCGGATCTGGTGCTGGCTTACAACTCCGAGCGAACGGTCTGCACCGTGGTCATTCCCAATCGGAGGAACGGTGTGCAGGTCGCTTTCCTGCACGACATACCGTTCAACCTCGTGAGCTCGGCCGACCTGGCGGATCTGAGTTTCACCATGACGCCGGTCGACGCCCCGTTCGAGGTCGGCGATTCGATCGTGGTGCGTACGGACACCGGCGCGCACTACTTGGTGGGTAATCCGATCGAGGGCTCCGGCGGTGTGACGGTCGACACGCAACTGCTGGACGAGTCGACGGCCGGCTTGATTCGGCCGGACGCGACGACGCCATCGCTTGCGTCCGTGCCGTCGAACGCCCCGTCCTTGTCGAGTCGAGGCATCTCGGCGACGGGATTGCCGACGCTCGCCGACTCGGTCGGGGAAAGCGGTTACGAATTTCAGGCGGTGACCGGACGACAAAGCGCCTTCACGACCCGCAATCCGGTTCACGGGCTGAACGCTGAGCTGGATGACTCGGGGCTGCATCTGGCCTCGTCCCCGGACACCGACTGGAACTGGAGCCTCGAGCTCGTCGGCTACGGGTACGCGGGCTCCTTGGTGTCGGCGGTTCCGGGCGCTCTGTTCGCCAAGGGGAATCGGCTAGAGCATCGCCGGGAGAACCTCATCGAGTGGTACGTGAACGATCGACGAGGACTGGAACAGGGTTTCACCCTGGCGGCACCGCCACCGGGGGACCGAACCGAGCGGTTGTCTCTGAAGCTCGCCGCGTCGGGTTCCCTGACCACCGTTGTGGACAACGAGTCGGACGTGCGGTTGATCGACCAGGCGGGACGGACCGTCTTGCGCTACGCGGGGCTACTCGCTTGGGACGCCACCGGACGAGAGCTGCCGGCCCGTCTCGCCTCTTCGTCCGACGGACTCCTGATCGAGGTGGATGATCGGCGGGCCACCTACCCCGTCACGATCGATCCAACGGTCGTCCGGGCAAACGCCAAGATGACCGCCGGCGACGCCGCGAGCTTCGACGAGTTCGGTGAGTCCGTCGCGATCTCGGGCAACACCGCCTTGATCGGGACGGCGGCGGCCGATGCCGCCTATGTCTTCGTGAGGAGTGGGACCAACTGGATCGAGCAAGCCAGGCTGACCGCGAACGGCGCCGCACCGGAGGACGAGTTCGGGCTCTCGGCGGCGGTTTCGGGCGACACCGTCGTCGTGGGGGCGCCCGGAGACGATCACGCGGGAGGTCCGAGCACGGGCTCGGCCCTCGTCTTCGTGCGCAACGGAGCGAGTTGGACGGAACAGGTGAAACTGACGGCGGGCGACGCAGCACCGGGGGACAGGTTCGGTTCTTCGGTGGCGATCTCCGGGGACACGATCGTCGTGGGGGCACCCAGAGACAGCCACAACGGTGGCGTGCTGGCGGGCTCGGCCTACGTCTTCGTTCGTGACGGAGCAATCTGGACGCAGCAGGCCAAGCTGAGGGCTTTCCACGTGCTGCCGGGAAAGTTCTTCGGCTGGTCCGTGGCGATTTCAGGCAACACCGTCATTGTCGGGGGACCTTTTTTTGACCGGGGTTCAGCGTTCGTTTTCGTGCGCAGCGGACAGAGTTGGGGCCCCCAGACCAAGTTGAGACCGAGCGACGCCGCGGACACTTCCCAATTCGGTGGTTCGGTGGCGATCTCCGGTGACACTGTCGTGGTGGGGGCGCACAACGACAATGTCGAGATCGACACGCACCATGGCACGGTGGTTCTCCAGTTTGCCGGCAGCGCCTTCGTGTACGCGCGAAATGGCTCGAACTGGTCCGAGCGAGCCAGACTGGAAGCGAGCGATGCTGCGGCCATTGACCTCTTCGGTGTCTCCGTGGCCGTCTCCGGTGATGACACCGTCGTGGTGGGCTCCAGCGGAGACGACACGCCGGACGGCGCCAACGCCGGTTCGGCCTACGTTTTTGTCCCGAGCGGCGATTCCTGGTCCGAGGAGACCAAGTTGGCCGCGAGCGATGCGGGGTTCTTCGACTTTTTCGGCACGTCCGTAGCGATCTCGGGCGACGTGGCCGTCGTCGGATCGATCTGGGACGACCACGGTGGCGGAACGAACGCCGGTTCCGCTTACGCTTTTCATTTCAACGAGCCCCCGGTGGCTCGGTGCAGGGACGTCATTGCCATCGCGGGAGCTGACTGCACGGCCGACGCTTCGATCGACGACGGTTCTTTTGACCCGGCTGGCAACCCGATCACCCTGGAGCAGAGCCCTTCCGGCCCCTACGGCCTTGGCGACACAGCGGTCACCCTCACGGCGACGAATGACCAGGGGGACTCCGGGATCTGTCAGGCGACCGTGACCGTCGAGGATACGACGGGACCGGAGCTTTCGGTCACGCTCGCTCCCGACACGCTATGGCCGCCGAATCACCACGTCGTCGACGTCGAAGCCTCGGTCGTCGCGAGTGACAATTGCGGCGCCCCGACGATCGCACTAGCCTCGTTGACCAGCAACGAGGCGGACGATGCGCCGGGCGACGGTGACGGTGCCACGACGAACGACATCCAACTCGGGGTCGATGACTTTCACTTCAGTCTGCGTGCCGAGCGTGCGGGCGAGGGCGGGGGAAGGGTCTACACGGCCGTCTATGCGGCCACGGACGGTTCGGGCAACGTCACCCCGAGTGGAGGTTTTGCCGTGGTGCCGCATGACCAGGGTGGCGTGAGCGATCCCGTCGAGATCACGTTGACGCGGTCCCCTACCGGGACCTCGATCGCCTGGCCTCCCGTAACGGCAGCCGTGTCCTACGACGTTGTCCGTGGAGATCTGCACAACCTGGCCGAGACGGACATCGTGATCGACCTCGGTACGGTGGTTTGCATCGAGGCCGACTCGGCGGACGAGAACACCGCTGGTCACGAAGACGGTGACCTTCCACTTCCCGGACAGGCGTTCTTCTATCTCGTCCAGTTCGACGACGGGATCAGCAGCACCTACGGTACCGTGAGCGCGGAAAAACCCAGAGCACCCGGCCCGGGCGATTGCCCCTAGGAGAGGATACGGCCGAACTCAAATGCGGCCGGATGACCTCGAATGGGGCAGAATTGTCCTGGAATGGGCCCGGGAGGCCGGGTACGGTCCTTGCTCTCGTTTGTCACTGACCGACCGGGTGGGCCGACGCTCGTCCGCGTCGGGTCGGGAGGGATCCGATGCGACTCCGATGCCTGGTAAGTGTTGTGTTACTCGCCGGCCTGCCCGCTCCGGCCGCTGCCGACGACCTGGTCCTGGCCGGCCGCGTCGTCGCCGACGGGGACACCCCGCTGGCACGCGCGCGGGTCAGCCTGCACCCGCTCGAGGCGAGTGTCGAGCGGCTCGAACGAGAGCTTGGCGGAGAACGGGCGGAACCGGCCGCCGGCACGCTGAGCGACAACGACGGACGGTTTCGACTGCGCGCTCCGTCGGCCGGGCTGTGGACCCTTCGCATCGAGGCCAACGGCTTCATGACCCGCACCGCGCCGATCAAACCGTTGACCGAGACGATGGAGCTCGGCTCGATCACGCTCTCACCCGCCGAGAGCATCACGGTCCGGACGCTGGACCGGGACGGGCAACCGCTGCCCGGCGCGACGGTCTACGCGACCACCGACCGCTCGCGCCGTTTCGCCGGCATCGGGCTGCGCTGGTCGACACCGGCGCGCATCGGCGTCACGGGCGAGGACGGCAGCGTCACCCTGCAGCGAGGCGAGAAGGAGCGGTTGCGCATCGTCGCCGCCCACGAGAACCTCCCGGCGATCCAGCGGCGGGGCATCCTCGGCAGCGGCGCCACGTTGAAGCTCCCACCCGGCGACTCGCGCGACGTCCGGATCACGAACGATCAAGGACAGCCGGCGAGCGGCGCGCTCGTCGCGCTCGCCGACGAACCGGTTCCGCTGGGCCGAACGGACGACGAGGGCCGGTTTCGCGTCAGCGTTC
>WVWW01000168.1:8314-8605 GCA_011773795.1 Acidobacteriota bacterium | reverse complement strand
GCCGCGAGGCGGCGTGATCGATCGCCTCGTAGAACGCGTGGGTGCAGATGCCGATCGAGGCCCAGCCGAGGTTGAACTTGCCGACGTTGACGGTGTTGAGCGAGGTGTCCCAGGCCTCGCGCCCGCGCGACAGGATCTCGCGCTCGGTGATCGGGTAGTCGTGGAGCGCGAAGTGGGCGACGTAGTTCTGCGAGTTGCAGACGTTCTTCACGCACTCGTACTTCTCGTGCCGCGGATCGACGACGAAGAAGACGTAGTCGTTGGAGGCGTGGTCGGACGAGACGGAACCGT
>WVWW01000168.1:224-8247 GCA_011773795.1 Acidobacteriota bacterium | reverse complement strand
GCCCTTCTCCGACAGCCCGAAGGCGAAGATGCCGCCCTCCTTCAGCAACCGGGCCGTCTTCCGCTTGACCTCCTCGTTGCCGCTCATCCAGATCGGCCCGAGGCCGAGGATCGTCACCTGCCAGGTGTACCAGTAGGCCAGGCCGTAGAAGCCGAGGATCTCGTTGAGCTCGCAGTTGCGCCAGGTGTCCCAGCGGCAGCCCTCGCCGCCGTACTCGGGAGGCGTCAGGCAGGTGGAGAAGAGCTGCTTCTGCTTTGCGAACTCGAGGAAGTCCTCGTACCAGACGCGCTNNTGAAGTCCTCGTACCAGACTCGTTCGTGGTCGTCCTGTTTGATTCGAGCCAGACCCTTCGACTCGAAGAAGTCGATCGCGGCGAGCATCAGCTCGCGACTGGCCTCGTCCGGGTACTCGCGGACGCCTCGTTTCGGGTTGAGGAGCATGGTGTGTTGCCTCCGGAGGTGGAGCGGTGCTCCACCTCGATCCAGTCACGGGCCCTTAGGGTAACCCCTTCCCGCTAGAGCGTTCGGAAGAAGGCGATCACGCCCAGCACGAGGGCCGCGTTGGCGGCGAGGAACAGCAGCAGGGCGGTCACGGCGAACAGCATGAAGCCGGTCTTGTGACCCTTGACCATGGAGGCGCAGGGGCAACCGCCGGCCATCTCCTCGGAGCAGCAGATCCCGGCCATTTCTTTCATCTTCTCTTGGTTCATCTCGGCCTCCTCTCTTTTCGTCCCACATCTCTACAGACGGGATCGGAGGCTCGATGGATACACGGAGACCGTTTCAGTCGGAATCCGGGCCGTCCGGCTTCGGCTGGCACACCAGCACGCCACGCTCGTCACTGGAGAAAGAACAGGCCTGATCCAAGGCGACACGCAGCTTTTCCCTGGCGCGATGGATGCGGATCTTGACGGTCGGTAGCGAGACCCCGAGCATCTCGGCGATCTCGGGGTTGGTCATCCCTTCCATGTCGTGGAGGAAGATCACCGCTTTGTACGAGTCCGGGAGCTCGGCCAGATACGACTGCACGCACGTGCTCATCTCGTCCTGGTCCAATGCCTGATCCAGGCGCGGCCCGGTGTCCGCGACGGCGTCGTCCTGCTCCACGGTGTCGTAGGGGTCGACCTCGGCGGGGTTCGGCTTGCCACGCGATTTCTGTTGCCGGAAGCGGTCCCGGCAGAGGTTGGTGGCGATGCGGTACAGCCAGGGGAGCAGCCGGGACTCGTCCTGCAGGGAGGCCCGCCGGGCGTGCGCGCGAAGGAGCGTCTCCTGCGTCAGATCCTCGGCCGCCGAGCGATCCCCGACGATGTTTCGCACGTACCGGAGGATGGACGCGCGGTGCGCCGTCATCTCGGTCGCCAGGGCCGATTCGGGCTCCTCGGCCATCGTCCGTCTCCGAATGCCTTTGACGACAAGACTACACCGGTATGGCGGCGGGCTCCATCGTGGACTTTCGAGACGGGCGGCACGCCACATTGCTCATTGCGGATATCCCCTATTAGGCGGTTCGTCCGAACGCCGGATAATCTCCACAATCGGGGTGCTGCGTGGAGCAAGACAGAGAAGGATTCTCCGAGCTTCCCACGGTAGACATCGGCGCGCCGGCACCGACGGACGCCGACCTCACCGACCGGACCATCGACAAGTACCGGCCGAGCCGGTCAAACGCCAGGTCGCGCTGCCGACGCTGCAACGGCAGCTCCGCGGCGATCTGGACTGGATCACGATGCGGGCGCTGGAGAAGGACCGCTCGCGGCGCTACGGGTCGCCGCCGGATCTCGCGGCGGACATCGGGCACTACCTGGCACGAGCCGGTGCTGGCGACTCCGCCGTCGCCGGCGTACCGCGCGAAGAAGTTCGTCCGGCGGCAACGCGTCGTGCGCGACGAGGAGTCGCTCACCGGCTACGGGATCGAGTACGGTCCGTTCCCCGGGTGGGAGCACGCGCCGAGCTGTTAGGGTATCCTCCCGTACGACACGTCTTCAGGATCTTTCCGCGTGAACAGGCGGGTCGGTGGGCTTGCCACCGAGAACCGCGTTTCGATCACCCATTGCTCGAACGTGGTACGATCCAAACAGATGGCCGACGAACGTCCACAGGGAGAAATCGAGGCCCGCGTGTTTGACGACGCCGGCGTCGATCTCACCCAGATCGACATGATGCTGTCGATGACTCCGCGACAGCGGCTGGAGACGCTCTACCGCACGGCCTCCTCGTTGGCCCGCTTGATGCCCGATGTCGAAACCGACTAGATCCTTCGAGATCCTGGAACTCCTCACCCGCTACGACGTTGACTTCATGGTGGTCGGGATGACAGCCGCCGTGCTTCAAGGGGCGCCGGCGGTGACCTTCGATCTCGACATCCTGTACTCGCGGCGGGCCGACAACGTCGAGCGGCTGCTGTCGGCCCTGACGGAACTGGACGCGGTGTTTCGAGCGGACCCGCGCAACCTGCGACCGCAGCGATCCCATCTGGAATCCGCAGGGCACAAGCTGTTGATGACACGCTGGGGCGTACTGGACGCCCTGGGCTCGCTGGGTGAGCAGAACTTCGAGGACCTCGAGGACGACGTCGTAACGTTGGAAGTCGAAGACCTGACCTGCCGCATCCTCTCGCTCGAGCGTCTGATCGAGGTCAAGAAGAGGGCCGGACGTCCCAAAGATCTGGCGGTCCTCCCGCTGCTGGAGGCGACGCTGGCGCGCTCGCGCGGGCGCGAATAGGCCACAACGGCCAACCTGTCCTTGGACGAGCGTTACTCCGGCACCTGGCTCTCCGGCTCTCCATCACGCCTGATCGTGCCATGTCCACGGCCGTCGAATACAGATTGTCCCCACCGGTCAAGATCGGCATGAAGATGTGCCGGGCGTTTCGAACGGTTCCGTCCTGGCGTCGCACATAGCCCGAGGCCCGCTGGAGAAGGAGCACTTCGGGACGATCGGCCCCCGTATCGTGCATCGCCAGCGGTTCGAAGATTTCGAACTTCAGAAACTCCGAATACGTCTGACCGGAGACTACCTCGAGGACTTTCGCCAGCAGGAAGTAAACCACGCCGGTGTAAACAAAGTCTGTCCCCGGTTCGAACACAAGAGGTTGGTCGAAGAACCTCTCCTACTACGTTTGACTTTTGATAAGAATCCGGGAAGACCGACCCCCCCCGAGCGTCGTTGACCTGATTTCAGCCTCGATTGATCCCTTTTTCCGGCCGCGTTCGGTTTCCCGGCGGATCCCGTCTCTCCAGACAGAGCGGGTGATCACCGCCGAAAGGAGACGTCATGAAACTGCAACGAATCGCGCCCGTCGCCGTGGCTGCCTTGACGGCTCTTCTCTGCGTCTCCTGTTTCGAGCTGGTCGTCTCGCTGAATCCCTGGTTCGACGCCGACAGCGCCGTCGCCGATCCGCGTCTGGCCGGATCGTGGTGTCTCGACGACGACGAGAGCGACTGTTCCGAGGACGAGCGGATGGTGTTCGCGCCGGGGCCGGGAGAGAGCTGGAACGTCTTCGTCCAGGGGAAGCTGCGGCATCGCGTCTGGCTCGCCGAGATCGACGGCGTGCGTTACCTCGACTGGATGTTCCTGTGCGAGCCGTCACGCAACACCGAGGAAGACGACTGCAAGGAGTTGGACTTCGGCCTGGGCACCCACCTGCTCACGCAGATCACCTGGCAAGAGGACGACTTCATCGAGTTCCGCCTGCTGGAAGAAGAGGCCTTCGCCGAGCTCCTGGAGTTTCGACTCGATCCGCTGGAATACGGCAAGACGGCAGACGGCCTGGTCGTGATGGCGGGCAGCGACGAGCTGCACGCGCTGATCGCCGAGGACGGCCGCTGCCACGAGCTGTGGACCGAGGCCACGCTCGCGCTGACGCGCCAGCGTGGCCGGCCCTGAGCCGTCAGCTTCCGAGGAGTCGAGCTCTTCCCATCCCTATCTATGGCAGACTGTTCCTCCGTGGGCATGTTCGAAGAGTTATTCAAGTCGCTAAACGAGGCCGGCGTCCGCTACGTGGTGGTCGGCGGCCTTGCCGTCGTGCTGCACGGGCACCCGAGATTGACGGCGGATATCGACCTCGTCGTCGATCTCGATCCGGCTGCGGCAGGACTGGCCATCGAGACGTTGACCGCGATGGGGTTTCGTCCCCGGGTTCCGGTCGACCCGGCGGCGTTCGCCGACCCCGTTCAACGACGAGCGTGGATCGAAGAGCGCGGGATGAAGGTGTTCAGCCTTTATGATCCCAACGACCCGCTTCGCTCGGTCGATCTGTTTGTCGAGCCGCCCATCCCGTTTGCAGAGCTGTGGTCCAGATCGAAACGGATCGCGCTGCCTGACGGTGACGTCCGCGTCGCGTCGATCGGCGACCTCATCACGATGAAGGAAATCGCTGGACGCCCTCAGGATTCAGAGGATATTAAGGCTCTAGAGGTACTGCGCGATGAGCAAGAAACCGACTAGCACGGAGGACACCTGGCCGGTGTCCTGGGAAGCGTCGAGGAAAGCCCAGCTCCGGGAGATGGCGCGGTCCACCCCTGCGCAGCGACTGCGATGGCTCGAGCAGGCGCTTCGGCTGGCGTCGGAAAGCGGCGCCCTCGCGCGCGCGGAAACCGAAGAGAAGCGACGGCGGCGGGGGCTGGCCTCCCGCGGCTGAGAGCGGGCGTTAGAGGGTCAGCACGACCTTGCCGATCGACTGCCCGCTGCGCAGGTGCTCGAGCGCGGCGGGTGCGTCGTCGAAGGGGAACGGCTTGCCGACGTGCGGTGGGTCGAGCTCCAACGCCGCGACTTCACCCATCAACCGGTCGAACAACGTCATGTCGTCCCACAGCCAGATCAGGTTGAACGCCATGATCGACTTGTTTTCGGGGATCATCGCCAGCGGGTCGTACCGGGGGCGGCGGAGGTACTTCCACAGGGACGACAGGTAGCGCGGCCGGTTCTTCCCCGGCGTGTATTCGGCGGCCCCGAACACGACCATGCGGCCGGTCGGCGCGAGCGCGTCGTACGACTGCCGCTGGATCTTCCCGCCAACGGCGTCGAGCACGAGGTGCAGGGGTCGGCCGGACAGAAGATTATCGAGTTGTTTTGCGAAGTCGGTACTGCGAACGATCACCTCCTCGTACCCAAGCGCCGCGAGAAACTCCTTCTTGTGTCGGCCGCTCACGGTGCCGATCGGCTCCGCGCCCAGCGCGCGACAGATGGCCATGGCCTGGAGCCCGACGCCACCGGCCGCGCTTTGAACCAACACGAGCTGTCCCGGCGCGACGGCTCCCAGCGTCGATAGCGCGTACCAGGCGGTCAGCGTCTGGGCGGGGAAGGCCGCGCCCTGCTCGAAGCTCCAGCTCTCCGGGATCGGCTGCAACTGCGACGCCGGAACGTCGACGACCTCGGCGTAACCGCCGAAACGGATGCAGCCCATGACTCGCTGTCCGGTAGCGATCGCGGATGAGGACACCTCGTCCCCGATTTCCAGCACCTCACCGCTGAACTCGAGGCCCGGCGTGAAGGCGCCTTTCGGCGTCGCCGAGTACAGACCCGTCAGCGCGAAGATGTCGGCGAAGTTGAGCCCGGCCGCGCGCACGCGGACTCTCACGTGATCGGGCTTCAAAGATCCGAGAGTCTCTTCGACCAGGCGTAGTCGATCGATTCTCCCGGCCTTCTCGATCTTCCAGGCCCGGCGCTTCATCGGCTCGCTGTCCCGCCGCTCCGCAGCACACGCCCGTTCGAGCCGGGTAAGTAGTCGCCCTCGCGAACGACCCACTGGCCGCCGATCATGACGCCCTCGACGCCCGACGCGTGCGACCGCGGCGAGCCCCAGTCGGCCTCATCGGCAACCGTCGCAGGGTCGAACACGACGAGGTCGGCGACGTCGCCGACCTCCAAGCGCCCGACGCCCGTCAAGCCGACGATCGAGGCGGGGTAGGCGGTCATGCGCCGGATCATCTCGCCGTCCGGCATCAGCGCGTGTTCCCGGTTCAGCCTCAGAGCCCGCGGGAACGCACCGGCGTGCGCGGGGTGGGGGACGCCGCGACCGTAGTCCTCCGCGTCGCTGATCACCGCGGCGGCGGGGTGCTTCAGGATCCTGAGCAGGTCGTCGCTACCGGAGATCTCGCCGACCAGCTGCCCGACCTGTCCGCGTTCGGAGAGCATCAGGTCGGCCACGACGTCGAACGGGTCGCGCCGTTCTTCCTTGCCGATGGATTGCAGGTCACGCCCCACGTAGTGCGCGGGCCCGTCGGGGCCGACGCTCGCGACGCAGATGCCGTCCCAGCCGACCGCGCCGACGAGGTTGTGCGGCCAGCCGCCCGGCTGCCACGGCGGCCACTCGGGGGCTCGCGTCTCCAGCTCGTTCCGGATGCGCTCGCGCGCGTCGGGATCCTCGAGTCGCTCGAGCAGCGCCGGCACGCCGCCCTCCAGGCTCCACGGCGGGAAGATCGCCGACATCATCGTCGCCGCGCGGGTGTAGGGGAACACGTCGTGGCTGATCGTCAGGCCCGCGGCGCGCGCACCGTCCTCCGCGGCGAGGATCGTCTCGATCCCGGGCCAGAACGATTCGCCGACGGCCTCGAGGTGGGAGTGGTGCGTGCGGACGTTCGTCGCACGGGAAACCTCGATCAGCTCGTCCGTCGCATCCTGCAACGTCTCCGATGAACCTCGAACATGCGCCGTGAACAGACCGTCG
This sequence comes from Acidobacteriota bacterium, assembly GCA_011773795.1. GTDB lineage: Bacteria > Acidobacteriota > Polarisedimenticolia > Polarisedimenticolales > Polarisedimenticolaceae > WVWW01. The sequence continues at coordinate 1,581 of WVWW01000168.1, read as the reverse complement.
CGCTCGGCGACGATCCGCGCCAGCGAGGTCAGCTCGTCGGTGTCGCTGTACATCCCGGGCGGGTAGATCAACCCCGTCGAGAGTCCGAAGCCCCCCGCGTCGAGACTCTCGCGCAACGCGCTCTCGATTGCCGCGGCCTGATCCTCATCCGGCGTGCCGGGCTCCAGGCCCATCGCCGAGATGCGCAGCGGGCCGTGCGGGACGAGCGTCGCGACGTTGAGCGGGACGCCGCCGGTCTCCAACCGGTCGAGGTAGTCGCCGGTCGTCATGGGTCCCGCGGCGACGCCCTCCGGCGTCATCCAGGCGTTGACCCCGCCCAGGATCTCGGCCGCCGCGCCGTTGGTCGGGGCCGGGCCGAGACCGCAGTTGCCGACGACGATCGTGGTCACGCCCTGGCGGATCTTGGCCTCGAGCAAGGACGCGCGCTGCTCCTCCTCGGCCAGCAGGATCAGGTCGGCGTGCGAGTGGATGTCGACGAAACCCGGCGCAACCGCCAGGCCGTCGAGGTCGACTTCCCGCTTACCAGACAGGCCGTTGACGGAGCCGATCGCGACGACGACGCCGTCATCGATGGCGACGTCCGCGCGTTGCGCCGCGCTCCCCGAGCCGTCGTAGACCAGCGCGCCGCGGAGGACGGTATCGACCTCGTCCGCCGGTCCGCAGCCCGCCGCGAGCACGACCAGCAGGGCGATGCCGGCGAGCCGCAACAACGGTCTAGGGCGCGTCGGTGCGCGAGGCCAGCACCTGGGGCAGCGCTCCCGGCCACCCGTCGTCGGACGGCCGGACGTACCGCGGCGCAGGCTGATCGATCAGCGGCCGTTGCGGGACGCTCACCTCGTCGCCGTACGGGTAGTAGGGCATGCCGTGGAACGGCATCGGCCCGACGTCGTTGGTCGCCGCGGAGTTCGGGTCCATGTCCTTGCCGAAGCCGTCGGCGAACAGCAGGTAGGTGCGCTCCATCCCCGCGGCGGGAGGTTCCGGCGCGGCGAAGCGCAGCTCGATCTCGTCGCCGTTGCGCGTCGTGACGAACGCGTCGTCGATGTCGCGCAGCAGCGCCGTGACGTCGCCGAAGCCGGTGTAGGCGCCGACGTGCGCTTTCCAGCCGCCGTTGGCGGAGACCTGCTCGGGGTCGTAGGCCAGGGGCTTGCCGTCGGTCGGTCGGGGGAAGCCGCCGAAGCGCAGATCCGCCGAGGCGACCGGAATCCGCTGCACGTTCAGCGGGATGTCCTCGCCGCCGACCATCACCCGCACGCGGTCCCAGTAGATGCGCATGTTGGTCGTGATGCGGATGCGGTGATCGTCGGAGCGGAACAGACCCGAGAGATCGACGCTCATCGTCTTCGGCAGGCCGGCCGGG
>WVWW01000168.1:0-216 GCA_011773795.1 Acidobacteriota bacterium | reverse complement strand
GACGCTCAGGCGCGGCGGCACAAGGGACGCGCCGGCCTGCAGCGCCGCGACGTTGGCGCTCGAGTCGGCGTAGTCGATCCAGCCGTCGAGCAGCAGCACGACCCGCTGGTCGTTCTCGAACGCGCCGAGGTCGAGCTCCAGCGTGTGCGTCTCCGCGTAGCCCTTGTAGGGCAGGAGCTCGAAGTCGTCGTTGCGCACCACGGTGGCCGGCCGGAT
>WVWW01000197.1:7452-9099 GCA_011773795.1 Acidobacteriota bacterium | reverse complement strand
GAGACCGGCTCTGGGCAAGGGCTGAGAGGATTCGGCCCCGCTTCGTCGAGGGCGTGGTCGTCCGAGTCGACCGACCGGCGGACGTCCGCCGGTCCTCCCCGTGCCCCCATCAGTCCCGCTGCGGGGGCTGCGCCTGGATGCCGCTCGCGGAGGAGCACCAGAGAGACTGGAAGCGCCGCCTCGTCGTCGACGCGCTCCAGCGAATCTCCGGCATCGCCGATCCACGGGTTGACCCGTTACGCCGCCCCTCGACCCCGCTGGCGTACCGGAACCGCGTGGAGTTCAGCGCCGGGCCCGGACCCGACGGTGCCGCCGCCATCGGTCTCTGGGGGCGAATCGACGGCGAGCGAGGCCTCGTCGACCTACCCGACTGTGCTCTCCAGGACGCCACCGCGAACGCGCTGCTCGCATCGATCCGCGAGTTCGTCGCCGCTCGCGACGACGTCGGCCGCGCGCTGGCCGAGCAGGGGCCGTTCCGGATCCTGCTGCGATCCAGTTCCGCCGGACGACGATTGGTTGGTCTGTGGGGCACGACGACGCGGTTTCCGTTCGCCGACGAGCTGGCGTCCCGGCTGACCGATCAAGCGGACTCGGTCGTCTCGCTCCGTGCACGACCGGGCCGCCGCGGCGGCGTCCGGGCCGAGCCCCTCCACGGCGATCCGTTCATCACCGAGCGTGTCGGCGGCTTCGAGTTCCGGCTGCCGGCCGCGTCGTTCATGCAGGTGAATCCGGCCGGCGGCCGGGAGTTGATCGACCTGGTGCTCGACTACGCCGGCGATCCACGGGGCCGGCGGATCCTCGACCTCTACGGCGGCGTCGGTGCCTTCGGCCTGCATCTGGCCCGTGCCGGCGCGCGTCACGTCGTCGTCTGCGACGCCGACCGCGATGCCGTCGAGGCCGGCAAACGGGCGGCGCGACTGGCCGGCTTGAGGAACACCCGCTACGCGCACGGGACGGTCCGGTCGTACCTCCGGTCCCAGCAAGGCAAACCCGCCGACCTCGTCATCGCCAACCCCCCTCGTAGCGGCTTCGGTCGCGGCGTCGCCCCGGGCATCCTCGGGTTGACTCCTGCGCGGGTGCTCATCGTTTCTTGCGATCCGCCCACGCTGGCGCGTGATGTCCAACCCTTCCTCGAGGCGGGCTACGCCCTCGACCACGTCACTCCGGTCGACCTGTTCCCGCAGACCCACCATGTCGAGACCGTCGCCCTGCTGACGGCGCACCCCTGACTAGGGTAGGGGACCGCCGGCGACGGCGGCGAGCAAGCTCTCGGCGACCAGGGTGCGGTTGAGGTTGAAGCGCAGTTGGTCGCGCAGCTTGTCGATCGAGGCCACGAGGCGGGCCGCGCGTTCGCTGCCCAGCGCATTGCCGAGGCGCGAGAGTCGGTCGACCAGGTCGGCGTGAACGAGGACCTCGGCAGGGTCACCCGCGGCGCAGCGCGCGGCGTCGCGGAGCAGCCCGGCGAGCAGTTCGAGGTTGGTCTGAAGCGCCGGCTCGTCCTTGCCGGCGAACGCGGCGGCGAGGTCTTGCAGGGTCCGCACGTCGCGCTTCGCGGCCAACTGCTCGAGGCCCGTCAGCAGGCTCCGGCGACGCTCGTTGAGCGCCTCCAGGTCGAGCTCCATCGCCGCCCCGGGGCGGCCCTCGGCG
>WVWW01000197.1:0-7430 GCA_011773795.1 Acidobacteriota bacterium | reverse complement strand
GCGCGATTCGAGCAGACGCGCGAGTTCCTCGGCCCGCAGCGGGCCGAACCCCAGCGCGAAGCAACGCGAACGCACGGTCGATACGAGCACCTGGGGCCGCGAGGCGACCAGGATCAGCACCGCGTGGGGCGGGGGCTCCTCCAGCGTCTTGAGCAGCGCATTCTGCGCCTCGAGGTTCATCTTGTCGGCCGGGTCGATCAACACGAGCCGTCGCGCGCCCGCGCGCGGCGCCAGCCCGATGAGACTCGCCACCTGGCGAATCTGGTCGACCACGATCTGCTTGCGGTACTCCTTGGAGTCCTTGCGCAACTCGAGTCGGACGTGGATGTAGTCCGGGTGGTTCCCCGCATCGAAGAGCCGGCAGTCGTCACACTTGCCGCAGCCGCTCGCGGGGCAGATCAGCGCGCGCGCGAGCAGGCGCGCCGTCGAGGCCTTGCCGACGCCCTCAGGTCCGTGGAACAGCATCGCGTGCGGCACGCGTTGGCGTTCCAGCAGGTCGCTCAGGACGCCCAGCGGGCGCTCGTGGCCGAGGATCGTGCCGAAACGGTTCACGCTCATTCCGGGGCCTCCGCCAGATCCGGCCACCAATCCTCCAGCGCGACGATGACGGCTGCCTCGACCTCGTCCGGGTTCCGGCCGGCATCGATGACTCGAAATCGGAGCTCGTCGTCGGCAGCCAGCTCGAGGTAGCCCCGGCGCACGCGCTCGTGGAACTCGACGGCCTCGTCTTCGAAGCGGCCCTCGATCACGTCGAGACCGGCCGCGCGGTTCCGCTCGCGGGCTCGCCCGAGGCCGGTCGCCACGTCCAGGTCGAACAGCAGGGTGCGATCGGGCATCCGGTCGAGCGGCGGGTGTCGGTGAAGCTCGCGAACGCGTTCGCAGCCGAGCTCGCGGCCGTAGCCCTGGTAGGCCAGTGTGGCGTCGAGGTAACGATCGCAAAAAACGTGCTCGCCGGCCTCGAGGGCGGGGAGGATGACCTCGTTGAGGTGCTGGGCCCTGTCGGCGGTGTACAGCAGCAGCTCGGTCAGCGAGGACATCGGGCTCTGAGTCGGCTTCAGGAGCAGCGATCGGATCCGCGCACCGAGATCCGTGCCACCCGGTTCGTGGGTGACGGTGAGGGCGCGCCCGCTTTGACGGAGCCGGTCGGCGAGGCGCCGCACCTGCGTGGACTTCCCGCTGCCTTCGATGCCCTCGAAGCTGATCCAGCGCACGTCTCGAATCAACTCGCTCACTTGATCGGCAGGCGCAGTCGCGCGAAGTAGCTCTCGGCGGCAGCCCGGTCGCGGGCCAGCTGATCGGCGAGCTGGGCCGGGCCGTCGAACGGCTGCTCATCTCTCAGGCGTTCGAGGAACAGCACCTCGATTCGCTGGCCGTAGAGATCGTCGTCGAAGTCGAGCACGTGCGTTTCGACGGTCAGTCGGTCTCTGCCGAAGGTCGGACGCAACCCGATATTGGTCATGGCGGCGTGCCGCCCCGCCAGGGCGCGGACCTGCGTGAGGTAGACCCCGGGGCGCGGCAACAGCATGTTGTCCGGTTCGAGGTTTGCCGTCGGGAAGCCGAGCTCGCGCCCGCGCGACTCGCCACGGGCGACGAGGCCCGTGAGGGCGAAGGGCCGGCCGAGCAAACGCTCGGCCAGGGCAACGTCCCCGTCGCGGACGGCGTGGCGGATCGCCGACGACGAGACGATCCGGTCATCGACCTCGACCGCGCCCACGCGCCGCACGTCGAAGCCGGCGCGCTGCCCGATCGACGCGAGCAGCTCCACATCGCCGCGCCGGGCTTTCCCGAACCGGAAGTTGTCACCGACGTGCAGGGCCCCGAGCGGATAGCGCGGAAGCAGGAATTCCTCGAAGAACGCTTCCGGTTCGAGTGCGGCGAGCGCGGCGTCGAACGGAACGATCAGGACCTCGTCGATCCTCGTGCTCTCGAGGCTGCGCAGTTTCTGTCGGCGTGTCTGCACGAGGTCGGGCCGCCGGTCCGGGGCGACCACCGTGAGAGGATGCGGGTCGAACGTGATCAAGGCGGCCACTGCACCACGTTGCCGCGCGTCGCCCACGACGGACTCGAGGATCCTCTGATGACCGCGGTGGACCCCGTCGTAGTTCCCGATGCTCGCGACCGCCGGTGAGCGGTCGTCCGGGAGGTCATCGAGCCCGTTCCAAACCTTCATCCGAGTCCCCAGACGCCGGGGCCAAGCCGTACCGCGAGCTGCAGGAGCAGGTTCGCGTAGAGACCCGCCACCAGGTCGTCGGCCATGATACCGGTAGCCCCGCGGAGAGCCTCGAGCCTGCGCGCGGGCGGCGGTTTGACGATGTCGAACAGACGGAAAAGAACGAAACCGCCAAGCAACACGGGCCACACCGGCGGCAGGGCCAGCAGCGCCAGGAACTGACCGGCGAACTCGTCGATCACGATCACACCGGGGTCCTTCTTGCCGAGGCTCCGCGCCGTCGCTGCGGCGCTCCACCAGCCGAGCGGCAGGAGCGCGGCGAACACGATGACCGGCCACCATGGTCCGCCGCGGCTCGCGACCCACACCAGCCCCACGGCGACCGCCGATCCCGCCGTTCCCGGCGCGATCGGGACCAGGCCGGAGCCCAGCCCGGTGGCGAGCCAGTAGCGTGCGTCGCGACGCATCAGGCTCCCACGACGCGCCCGACGAGGTCGTAGCCGGCCGTCTCGGTGAGCTCGACGCGAACGAAGCTGCCGGGTTCGGCGGTTCCGTCGTTGATCAGGACCTGCCCGTCGACGTCCAGGGCCTGGCCGCGGGTGCGCCCGACGAGCAGGTGCTCGGTCTCCGGGTGCGCTCCCTCGACCAGCACCTCGACCGTCCGGCCGACCCGACGTTCGTTGGCCTCGGTCGCGATCCCGCGCTGCAATTCCATCAGGCGCTCCCGTCGCCGCTCCTTGACCTCTGGCGGAACATCGTCCGGCACCGCGCACGCGGGAGTGCTTTCCTCGTGCGAGTAGGTGAAGACTCCGAGGTGGTCGAATCGGGCCGCGGCGACGAAATCCAGCAGCGCCTCGAATTCATCATCGGTCTCTCCCGGGAAACCGACGATGAAGGTGCTGCGCAGCGCGCCGTCGGGCATCACCGCCCGGAACCGCTCGAGCAGTTTCAGGTGCGACTCGCCCGATCCTCCGCGACGCATCCGCTTGAGCGTGTCGGGGTGCGCGTGTTGGAGCGGAAGGTCGACATAGTCGACCACACGGGGCAACGCTGCCATCGTCTCGATCAGCATCGGCGTGATCGTGTTGGGGTAGAGGTAGTGCAACCGGATCCAGCGTAACGCGTCGATGCCGTTCAGCTCGGCCAGCAGCGCCGCCAGGCCTTCGGTCATCCCGAGGTCCCGGCCGTAGTGGCTCGAGTCCTGCGCGATCAGGCTGATCTCGCGAACACCACGCTCGGACAGCGCGAGCGCCTCGGCGTGGATACTCGCCGTGTCGCGCGAGCGGAAGCTCCCGCGGAAGGAGGGGATGGCACAGAAGGCGCAAGTATGATCACAACCCTCGGCGATCTTGACGTAGGCGGTCCACGCCGGCGTCGCGAGGCTGCGCGGTGTGTGCTCGTCGTAGAGGTAGGTCGAGGGGCCCCAGGCCGCCGTCGCCGTCGGTCCCGCGGCACGGGCACCGGGCTGCAACAGCGGAAGGTCGCTGGCCGGTACGGCGTCGCCCGCCTCCACACCCGCGCTCTCGACGATCCGGTCGAGCTGATCGAGCCCGATGAACGCATCGACCTCGGGAAGGGTTTTCTTCAGCTCCTCGGCATAACGCTGCACCATGCACCCGGCGACCACGAGGCGCCGTAGGCGGCCCGTCTTCTTCAACTCGGCCGCCTCGAGGATCGTCTCGACGGACTCCTCGCGAGCCGCTTCGATGAAGCCGCACGTGTTGACGAGGATCACATCCGCCTCGGCGGGATCCTGAACGAAACGGCAGCCCGCGCGCCCCAGATGGCCGAGCATGACTTCACTGTCGACGAGGTTCTTGGCGCAACCGAGGCTGATCACGCCGACCTTGGTCGTCTTCATGGGTAGAGGCGGTGGATCTGCCGCGGGTAGGGAATCGCCTCGCGCAGGTGGGCGATCCCGCAGAGCCAGGTGACCACGCGCTCGATCCCCATGCCGAAGCCGGAGTGCGGGACCGTGCCGTAGCGCCGCGTCTCCAGGTACCACTGGAAGGCCTCCATCGGCAGGTCGTGCTCCCGGATGCGCTGCTCCAGGAGATCGTGGTCGTGGATCCGCTGCGAGCCGCCGATGATCTCCCCGTAGCCTTCCGGCGCCAGCAGGTCGAGGCCCAGGACCTTGTCCGGGTCGTCCTCCGCCGGCTGCATGTAGAAGGACTTGATCTCCTTGGGCCAGTGCGTGATGGCGAGCGGGAGGTCCTTCCCCTCGGTGAGGATCGTCTCGTCGAGCGCGCCCAGATCGCCGCCGTACTCGAAGGGGGGCGCGCCGGCCTCACGCATACGCTTCTGTGCTTCTTCACCGCGGAGGATCTCCGCCGCCTGGTCGTAGGTCATCCGTGGGAACGGTGCGGCAATCTGCTCCAGCCCGGACGTGTCCCGCTCGAGAAACTCGAGCGGCTCGGCACAGCGGTCGAGCACCCGCGCGACGATGTAGCTGACGAACTCCTCCGCCAGGTCGAGCAGGCCGGCGAGCTCCAGGAAGGCCACCTCGGGCTCGATCATCCAGAACTCGGTGAGGTGCCGGCGCGTCTTGCTCTTCTCCGCGCGGAACGTGGGGCCGAAGCAGTACACCTTCCCGAACGCCATGCACGCGGGCTCCAGGTAGAGCTGTCCGGACTGCGCCAGGAACGCCTGCTGGCCGAAGTAGTCCGTCTCGAACAGCGTGGTCGTGCCCTCGCACGCGGCCGGCGTGAGGATCGGCGAGTCGATCAGCACGAATCCGCGCTCGTAGAAGAAGTCGCGGCACGCCTGCACGACCTCGTTGCGGATCCGCAGCACCGCCTGCGGCGTTCGCGAGCGCAGGTACAGGTGCCGGTTGTCGAACAGGAACTCGACGCCGTGCTCCTTGGGCTGGATCGGGAACTCGCCACCGTCGCCGATCAACTCGAGCTCGCGGACGTCGATCTCGTAGCCGCCCTTCGCGCGCGCATCGGCCTTCACCGTGCCGCGCACGACCAGCGAAGACTCGAGCGAGAGCTGGCCGGCGGCCTCGAACGTCTCGGGGGAGACGTTCTTCACGAAAGCGATGCACTGCACGAACCCCGTCCCGTCTCGCAGGACGAGGAACCGGATCTTCCCCGACGAGCGCTTCTGGCTCAGCCAGCCACGGAGCGTGACCTCGGCGCCGACGTGTTCTCCGAGCTCGGAGATGTAGACGTGGTCGCGTTGCATCCCGGGGTCATCCGGCCTGCTGGACCTTCTGAGCCTCGTAGTCCGCGATGATCTTCTTGCGCGCCACGGCCGGGGCTTCCTCGTAGTGGTCGAACTCCATCGTGTACGAGCCGCGGTCGCTGGTCAGCGACTTGAGCGTCGAGGCGTAGTCGAGCATCTCGGCCATCGGCACCTCGGCGCGGATGATCTGGCTCGACCCCGAGGCTTCCATGCCCTGCGGCTTGCCGCGCCGCGAGGAGAGATCGCCCATGATGTCGCCCATGTTCTCCTCGGGCGCGGTGATCTCGACGTGCATGATCGGCTCGAGGATCGTCGGGGCGGCCTTTTCCATCGCGTCCTTGAACGCCAGCGAGCCGGCGATCTTGAACGCCATCTCGGACGAGTCGACGTTGTGGTACTTGCCGTCGACGAGGGTCACGCGGAAGTCGACCACCGGATTGCCCGAGAGAACCCCGCGCTCGGCGGTCTCCTGGATGCCCTTTTCCACCGCCGGGCGGTAGTTCTGCGGGATCGACCCGCCGAAGATCTTGTCCACGAACTCGAACCCGCCGCCCTGCGGCAGCGGTTCGACGTGGACGACGCAGACGCCGAACTGGCCGCGCCCGCCGGATTGTTTCTTGTGCTTGCCCTCGACGTTCTCGACCTTCTTCTTGATCGTCTCGAGGTAGGGGACCTTCGGCGGATGCAGGATCGCGTCGACGCCGAACTTGCGCTTCATCCGCGCGATGGCCACCTCGACGTGCACCTGGCCGGTGCCCGAGACGAGCAGCTCGCCGGACTTCGGGTCGCGGCGCACGCTCAGCACGGGATCCTCTTCGGTCAGGCGGGTCAGGGCGGTGGAGATCTTCTCCTCGTCGCCCTTGGATTTCGGCTCCACCGCGTACGAGATCGCCGGTTCGCGAAACGTCACCCTCGGGTACTCGATCGGCGACGCCGGGTCGCACAGCGTGTCCGAAGTGAGGGTTTCCTTGAGCTTGGCCACGACGCCGATGTCGCCGGCATGCAGCTCCGGCACCGTGGTGAGGTTCTTCCCCTGGGCGACGTTCAGCTGACCGAGACGCTCGGAGGCGTTCCCACGGCTGACGTTGACCACGTTGCTGTCGCCCTTGAGCACGCCCGAGCGCACCTGGATCAGCGACAGCTTGCCGGTGAACGGGTCGGCGATCGTCTTGAACACGAATGCCGAGATCTTCTCGTCGTCGCCGATGCTGCGTTCGATGGCGGATTCCGCATCGCCGGGCTTGTGGCCGCTCACGGCCCCGCGCTCGCCCGGCGCAGGGGCGAGATTGCCGATCAGGCTCATGAGCGGTTGGACGCCGATGACGTGCAAGGCGGAGGTGCAGACGATCGGGAACAGGTTGCGGGTACGGATCGCGGTGCGCAGACCGGCGGCGAACTGTTCCTCGTTGAGCTCGCCGGCTTCGAAGAACGCCTCCATCAGCGCGTCGTCGGCCTCGGCGACCATTTCCATCAAAGCGGCGCGGGCGGACTCGGCGCGATCCTTCAGATCGTCGGGCACGGCCCCGGAGGTCATCTTGCCCGAGTCGTCCTTCGCGAAAGTGTAGGCCTTCATCGACAACAGGTCGACGGCACCCTCGAACTTCGACTCCGCTCCGATCGGCAACTGGAGCGGCACGCAGGCGCGGCCGAAGCGCTCCTGCAGGTTCTCGACGACCGTGTCGAAGACGGCGTTGTCCCGATCCATCTTGTTCAGGGCGAACAGTACGGGAGTATCGAACTGCTTGGCGTAGTCGAACGTCCGCTCCGTGATTACCTGGACGCCGGAGACCGCCTCGACGACGATCAGGCCCAGGTCCGCGACGCTCGTGGCGACTTTGGCGTCGGCCACGAAGGCGGCGTAGCCCGGCGTGTCGATCAGGTTGATCTTCTTGCCTTTCCACTCCAGGTGGGCAATTGCCGTCTGCAGCGAGATCGTGCGCTCGATCTCCTCCTCGTCGAAGTCGGTGGTCGAACTGCCGTCGTCGACCTTGCCGAGGCGGTTGACCGCGCCGGAGGTGTGCAGCATGGCGGAGGTCAAGGTGGTCTTGCCGGCGTCGCCGTGGCCGAGCAGCAC
>WVWW01000292.1:9617-10443 GCA_011773795.1 Acidobacteriota bacterium | reverse complement strand
CGGCGTCGTTTTTTCTTTGAGATAGGAGGTCCAGGTGCCCTGGATCGTGCCGTGCAGATCCCCCGATATACACAGGTCGAATCCTGTCGTTCCAACGTCACATTCCGCCGCGTGGGCGGTCCAGAATCCTCGGATTTTCTTACAGGCATCGTCTGCAAGTGCCGCGCCGGAAACCGCTAAAAAACCAACGATCGCGATACAGACCACTTTCCTTTTCACTGTGCACCTCCTTTGTGCAAGAACAGGCGTTGTTCCCTGATTCACGATCTACACAAACAGTTCCCAGGCCCCGGCTGCCCCGAGGGCGACGCAACGTGCGGCGAGCCCGCCTTCAAGCACGCCGAGTCCGCGGGAACCAAGCTGACGATTACTCTTTAACGCGTAGGAGGTAGCCGGTGTCGAGGACGCTCATGACCAACCCGTGCCCAAGTCGCGACACGCGACACGCCTGGAATCTCATGACCATCCCCGAAGGAAGCGACCGGCCGATGGTCGTATTGCAGCTTCCACATGCGGCAGGGTCAATGATGCAAATGGATCATTTGTGGGTCGGGTGTTCTCGGCCGCCGGTGGGAAGAACAATCCACGTTTTCGGCGAGCCCCCGTCTTCCGATCGTACCCCGGCAGGTGCCCCAGGCCACAGCGTGGCGGCCGCGTGCAAAGAGCAGCCGCCTGGGCCACAATGCCCCCGACGAGGTCCCGCATGCTCCACCCCGACGGGAGATTCGGCCGCTGGCTGGCGCACCCGCGGCTGGCCATCCACCTGGCGATCCTCGTCGTCGGCCTGACCCTTCCCGCACTGTGGATCGGCTGGCAGCTCGACGAC
>WVWW01000292.1:0-9579 GCA_011773795.1 Acidobacteriota bacterium | reverse complement strand
CTGCTCACCGGCGATCCCGACTTCAATCGGGAGCTGATGGACGGCGGCCACCTGCCGTGGTGGACCCCACCCCGTTTTCGCATCGCCTTCTTTCGCTATCTCAGCACCTTGACGATGTGGGTCGACTACCGGCTGTGGCCCGAGAGCGCCTGGCTGATGCACGCCCAGAGCCTGCTCTGGTTCGCGGCGCTCGTCGTCGCGGTGGTGCTGTTCTATCGCAGGATGTTCGGCGGCGGCATGGTCGCCGGCCTGGCCGCGTTGCTCTACGCGGTGGACGAAGCGCGTGCGGTGCCCGCGATCTGGCTGTCCAACCGCAACGCGCTGCTCGCGACGCTGTTCGCCGTGCTGTGCCTGTGGGCGCACGATCGCTGGCGCCGCGATGCGTGGCGGCCGGGCGCCGCGCTCGGCCCGCTGTTTCTCGCGCTGGCGCTCGGCTCGGCCGAGCTGGGTCTGGGCGCGGTCGCCTACCTCGTGGCGCATGCCGTCTTCCTCGAGCCGGGCCCGTGGCGCAGGCGACTCGTCGCGCTCGCGCCGCACGGCGCAGTCGTGGCCGCCTGGATCGTGCTCTACCGGGTGCTCGGCTACGGCGTCGTCGGTTCCGGCCTGTACCTCGACCCCGTGAACGACCTCGCGGGCTACGCCCGCCTCTTTCCCGACCGCTTCGTCTACCAGTTGCTCGGCCAGTGGACGGCGATCCCGGCCGACCTGGCCGCTTATGTGACGGCCGACGTCCAGCGCGTTCTCTGGCTCCTGGGCCTCGGCACGATCGCCGTCGTGGCGTGGGCGTTGACGCCGCTGCTGCGGCGCGACGCGCTGGCGCGCTTCTGGATGCTCGGCATGCTGCTGTCGCTGGTGCCGGTGGCGGCGACGTTCGCCTCGAACCGTTTGCTGATGTGCGCCGGTCTCGGCGGGATGGGACTGCTCGCGCAGTTCCTGGTCGCCGCGTTCCCTCGAGCCGACTCGCTCGCGCGGACTCGACTGTCGCGGCAGGCGGTCCGCGTGCTCTCCTGGCTGCTGATCGTGACGCACCTGGGGATCGCCCCGCTCGGTCTCGCGCTGGCCTTCGCCGGCGTGCAGAACATGGGCCGGGCCCAGATCGAGGCCGCGGCCAGCATCCCGCACCCGCCGCGGATCGCGCAGCAGGATCTGGTGATCCTGCACTCGCCGGACTACCTGTTCTTCGTTGCCCCCATCGCGGCGTTGAAACACTTCGACGGGCACCCGTACGCGCGCAGCATGCGGCCGCTCGCCACGACCCCGGTCCCGCTGGTCGTCACACGGGTCGACGAGCGCACGCTGGACGTTCGCATGGAAGGCGGTTTGTTTGCGGGCCCGCTCGGCCGCTTGTTCCGGGGTTGGCGCGACCCGCTGCGGGCCGGCGACCGGGTCGAGCTCGACGGTTGGACCGTCACCGTGCTCGACGCCGCAGCGGACGGCGACGTGCTCGAGGCGCGTTTCGAGTTCGCCGTGCCGCTGGAGGATCCGTCGTTGCATTGGGTCCGCTGGGAAGACCACGGTTATGTTCCCTTCTCGCCACCTCCGGTCGGACGATCGATCCGGGTGCCGGCGGCGCGCAGCCTTCTCGAGCAGTACCGCTAGCCCGAGACGAGGCTGCCGCGACCCGCAGGCGACGAGACGGTCCAGATCTCGACGCAGCCGTCGCAATCGAAATCCAGCGCGGCGCCGACCGAGCGGAGGTCGTGCGCGCGCGGGTAGGCGATTCTGTACGCCACGCAAAAGGCGCGAATCGGCCCATCGTGCCCCGGCAGGTGCCCCAGACTGGAATTGTGCGGGACCATGTGCACGATCCGATGAAAGAAGTTCGAACTTTTGGATAGACTCTTGTGGCGCGTTGTTTCTCTTTTTGCCACGGGGAAGGTCCGCCAACACAGTAATTGCGACGGGAGATTAGAGGCGATAGCAAAGAAGCGTCGAAGAAGGCAACCGAAGTCTCGCAGCCGTGACGGTGCTGCGATCAAGCCTAGCGCGTCAATGCGCTCCCAGAGCGAGACTTCTCCTGTGCCGACAACGAAAGGAGGCCTCTGGTCGCGGCTTTGGCCGGCCCTCTTGTGGGGACTCGTATCCGTTCTCATCTTTGTCATCTACAGCGGCTCCATCAGCGGTCCCTTTACCTTCGACGACAAAAACAATATCGAAGAGAATTCGCACATTCGATTGACCCAGATCACCGCCGAAGGGCTCAAAGAAGCAGCATTCGAGTCGTCCCGACCGGCAGCCGCACGCCGGCACCGCGCGCCCAAGGACGCGAAGGACCGCCTCGGTTCCTGGTTCCTGCGCTGCGAACTGGAGCGCGGCTGACCGGCTGAAGCCGCCCTCAGCTTCCCTCGCGGCGCAGCTTGAAGACCATCTTGCGGTCTTCCCGGCCGGCGCTCCACGAAGTCCAGTTGCTCTCGAGGACATCGCCGTGGAAACAGGGTTTGGGAGAGAACGGAGCGTCCAAGAATCCGACGGCTGTCGGAAACGACGACACCCCGGTCGAAGTTCAATCGTGACGCGCAATTAGCCACGCCCGTGCCCGCGGCTCGGCGCACGGGTGTTCGGGAAACGTACAGCGCCGGACATGCAAGGGCACCCGCCAGAGAGAGTCTAAGTAACTTATTTTCAGTTCCTTAAGCCCATAAGCGGGGTCCGGTAAGCAACTTGCTACGTCTGCAGTACCGACCCGAGCGGTGAACTGGCTCACGAGTACGGATCGGCCTAGGAGAATCCATGACGAACGCCCGCATGGAACCGTTGGGGCTGACCCTGTTGGTTGCTGGCCTGATCGTGGCCTGCGGGACCACGGCGCCCTCCGCGGCGGAGACGCCCTTCCCAGCGGCGTCACCGACGCATCGTGCGACCATCGGTTCGAACGTCAGCGAGGCCGTCCTCGAGGTCTCCGCCGACGAAGCTCTCGATCTGATCGTCACCTACGCGTCGCCTCCCGGCTCCGCCGAAAGCTCGCTCATCGAAGCGCTCGGTGGAACGACGTACCGCCACCTGGAGCTGATCGATGCTCTCGCCGTGAGGATTCCCGGAGCGGCCCTGCATCGACTGGCACGGCAACCCTCCGTCGCCTGGATCGCGCTGGACGCCAGGGTGTACGGCGCCGCGAAGGGTGGAAAGTCCGGCGCGCAGAGCGGAGACGACGGCAGCACCAGCGACTCGAGCTGCAGCGGTGACTGGAACGCGGATCTGCTGTCGGGACTGGGTGTGACCGTGGCCGTCGTCGACTCGGGAATCTACGCGGAACACCCGGACCTCGAGGGACGGATCGTGGCCGCGCAGAACTTCGTCACCGAAAACTCCAGCAACAACAACGGGGCTACGAGAAAACAGGATATCTGGGGCCACGGAACGCATGTTGCCGGCATCATCGCCGGCTCGGGAGGCATGTCGAAGGGTTTCCGCTATCAGGGCGTGGCCACGGAGGCCAACCTGATCGATGTGCGCGTGTTGGAGAAGGACGGGTCCGGAGTCGTGTCCGACGTGATCGCGGGCGTCGAATGGGTGGTCGCGAACCGGGATACCTACGGCATCCGGGTGATGAATGTCTCCCTCGGACACACGATCCAGGAATATGCGCAGGTCGACCCTCTGGTTCTGGCGGTGGAGCGCGCATGGGAGGCCGGAATCGTCGTCGTGGTGTCCGCCGGCAACCACGGGCGCGAAGGCTACTTCACGGTGACCAGCCCGGGGAACTCGAGACGCGTGATCACCGTCGGTTCGCTCACCGATTACGCCAACACGGATCTGTCCGACGACATCGTCTCGACCTATTCGTCGCGCGGTCCGACCGCGCTGGACCATTTCGTGAAGCCCGACCTGCTGGCCCCGGGCAACCTGGTGATTTCGTTGCTCGCCCCTGGCTCCGATCTCGAGAAGATGTTTCCCGACCAGCACATCTACGAGCGCACCAACGATCCGGCGTATTACATCAGGCTCTCCGGTACGAGCATGGCGGCGCCCCGAGTTTCGGGCGTGGTCGCCCGGATGCTCGAGCTCGATCCGACGCTGAGCCCCGACACGATCAAGGCGCGCCTGATGCTCTCGTCGCGCAAGTTCTCCGACGATCCGTTCGCGACCGGTGCGGGAGTGCTCGACATTGAAGCCGCCGTAAACGCGTGCGCGACAACCGCCTACGCGCCGTCGCCAACGGCCTATGCCGACGAGGAAAACCGGACGATCGGTTTCGACGACACCGCGCAGTTGTGGGGTAGCGAGGAATTCGCGCTTTCGATCTTGTGGTCGGATTCGATCTTGTGGTCGGATTCGATCTTGTGGTCGGATTCGATCTTGTGGTCGGACTCGATCTTGTGGTCGGACGCGATCCTGTGGTCGGACGCGATCCTGTGGTCGGACTCGATCCTATGGTCCGACGCGATCCTGTGGTCGGACGCGGTGATGGCCTCCGACTGAACATGCGCTCACGACGACTCGCTGCATACGTCCTCGCGGTGGACGTCCTTGCACTGATGGCCCTGATCCTGCTGCCGGCACGGGCAATCCAGGGTCAGTGGGGCACGCTGCTGCTACTCGTCGTGCTTGCGATCGTCGCGGGCATCCGGCCGGTCCGCATCCCCGGCCTGCGCCACGAGGTCACCGCGAGCCACCCGTTCATCTTCCTCGCGCTGGCCACCGTCGGGCCGCTGGCCGCGTGCCTGGTTGCCCTCGCGAGCGTGGTCGGTGCGGCGGTCGGCCGAGGGCGCAAGCTTCCCCTGACCCTCCACTTCGTCTTCAACCTGGGCGCGGTGGTGCTGTCGACGACGGCGGGCGTGGGCGCTCTTCACGTCGCCGGAGGCCGGCCGGGCCAGGCGGTAACGGCGATGATCCTGCCGCTCGCCGCCGCGACGGCGGCCTACTTCACGGTCAACAGCGGCCTTGTCGCGAGCGCCATCGCGATCGACAAACGCAAGAATGCAATTACCGTTTGGCGGCAGTCGTTCCTCTGGATGGCAGCACCGTTTGCCACCGGCCTCACCCTTGCGATCGCGATGCTCGCGGCGATGGAGATGGGCACGCTGTGGATTCTCGTGCTCAGCCTGCCGCCGTGCTGGGTACTGTTGCTGTACTACCGCGCACACGCGAACACGAGTCTCGCTCGGCACTGATCCTCCGCCGCCGAAAGAATGGTTCGCCACTTACCGCGTAGCGCCGTTCACCTACCGACGCAGACCGATTTCGCCCTCAGCTTCCCTCGCGGCGCAGCTTGAAGACCATCTTGTGGTCTTCCCGGCCGGCGTTCCACGACGTCCAGTTGCTCTCGAGAGAATCGCCGACGAACACCAGCCGGGCGTCGTGGATGTAGCTGTCCTTTTCGGGGTCGAGGTTGGTCCCGCCGTCGAACTCGAAGATCATCTCGNNTGTCGCCGTCGAGGTGGTACATGTTGATCATCTCGTGTTCGGTTCCGGGGAACATCGTTTCCATCACGACGGTGCCGTTGGCGGAGACCTCGAAGACGTGCGTCACGTCCGAGTCGCCGGCCTCACCCGGCGCCGTGCCGGTCCAGGTCCCGGCGAGCCCCTTGAGCCGCTCGAAGGCCGCTTCCGCGGGCGAAGCCCCGGCGACAGCCGGGGTTCCCGCTAGCAACACGACGAGCGCCAGGATCCGGTTTCGTTTCGGGTCCATCGTTTCACCCCTCCTCCGACTCCTATTCTGACATCGCCGAGAGCGCCGCGGGAGTCCCGCCAAGCCTGGTGACAGCGTCGGATAACGCGCTAAAATGCGCCTCCGTCCGGCTTCGCCAGGGAGCCGAGCGGGCCGGTCGGCAGCGCACGACAGACTCAAAAAACAGAACGCTAGGGGAGAGATGATGAGCACCGAATCCAAGTGCCCGGTCCTGGGCCACACTCAGACGGCAAAGGGAAGCACGGCGAACCAGCACTGGTGGCCGAACCAGCTGAACCTGAAGATCCTCCACCAGAACCCGCCCCAGGCCGATCCGATGGGCGAGGAGTTCGACTACGCCGCGGAGTTCAAGACGCTCGACCTGGATGCGGTGAAGAAGGACATCGACGCGGTCATGACGACGTCCCAGGACTGGTGGCCGGCCGACTACGGGCACTACGGGCCGTTGTTCATCCGCATGGCCTGGCACAGCGCCGGCACCTACCGCATCGGCGACGGCCGCGGCGGCGCCTCCTCCGGCACGCTGCGCTTCGCGCCGCTCAACAGCTGGCCCGACAACGCGAACCTCGACAAGGCGCGCCGCCTGCTCTGGCCGGTCAAGAAGAAGTACGGCCGCAAGCTCTCGTGGGCCGACCTGATGATCCTCGCCGGCAACTGCGCGCTGGAGTCGATGGGCTTCAAGACGTTCGGCTTCGGCGGCGGGCGCGAGGACGTCTGGGAGCCCGAAGAGGACATCTACTGGGGTCCCGAGACGGAGTNNATCTACTGGGGCTCCGAGACCGAGTGGCTCGGCGACGAGCGCTACACCGGCGACCGCGAGCTCGAGAATCCGCTCGGCGCCGTCCAGATGGGCCTGATCTATGTGAACCCGGAAGGGCCGAACGGCAACCCGGATCCGCTCGCCTCGGCGAAGGACATTCGCGAGACCTTCGGCCGCATGGCCATGAACGACGAAGAGACGGTCGCGCTGATCGCCGGCGGACACACGTTCGGCAAGTGCCACGGCGCGGGCGATGCCGCCCTCGTCGGCCCCGAGCCGGAGGGTGCCTCGCTCGAGGAGCAGGGCCTCGGCTGGAAGAGCCGCCATGGCAGCGGCAAGGGCGGGGACACGATCACCGGCGGACCGGAAGGGGCCTGGACGACCGACCCGGTGGCCTGGGACAACAACTACTTCGACAACCTCTTCGGCTACGAGTGGGAGCTGACCAAGAGCCCCGCCGGCGCGCAGCAGTGGACGCCCAAGGATGCCTCGGCGCCGGGCACCGTGCCGGACGCGCACGACCCGTCGAAGAGGCACGCGCCCATGATGCTGACGACGGACCTCGCGCTGAGGATGGACCCGATCTACGAGCCGATCTCGCGGCGCTTCCACGAGAACCCGGACGAGTTCGCCGACGCCTTCGCCAGGGCCTGGTACAAGCTGACGCACCGCGACATGGGCCCCGTCTCGCGCTACCTCGGCCCGGAGGTTCCGAGCGAGGAGCTGCTGTGGCAGGACCCCGTCCCCGCCGTCGATCACGAGCTGATCGGCGAGCGGGACATCGCCGACCTCAAGGCGAAGATCCTCGCGTCGGGTCTGTCCGTCTCGCAGCTGGTCTCGACCGCCTGGGCGTCGGCGGCGACGTTCCGCGGCACCGACAAGCGCGGCGGCGCCAACGGGGCGCGCATCCGGCTCGCACCGCAGAAGGACTGGGAGGCGAACGACCCGGCCCAGCTGCGCGAGGTGCTGCAGACGCTGGAGCAGATCCAGACGGGCTTCGGAAAGAAGGTCTCGCTCGCCGACGTGATCGTTCTCGGCGGTTGCGCGGCGGTCGAGAAGGCGGCGAAGGATGCCGGCCACGACGTGAAGGTGCCCTTCACGCCGGGCCGCACCGACGCCTCGCAGGAGCAGACCGACGTCGAGTCGTTCGCCGTGCTCGAGCCGACCGCCGACGGGTTCCGCAACTACTACGCCAGCGGGGACGGACAATCGGCGGAGGAGCTGCTGGTCGACCGGGCGCACATGCTGACGCTGACCGCGCCGGAGATGACGGTGCTGGTCGGCGGCCTGCGCGCGCTGGACGCGAACAGCGGGCGGTCCGAGCTCGGCGTCTTCACGCAGAGACCGGAGACTTTGACCAACGACTTCTTCGTGAACCTGCTCGGCATGAACACCGAGTGGCGGAAATCGGCCAAGTGCGAGCACGTGTACGAAGGACGGGACCGCGAGACCGGCGATGTGAGATGGACCGGCACCGCGGTGGATCTGGTCTTCGGCTCGAACTCCCAGCTGCGGGCGATTGCGGAGGTCTACGCATGCGATGACTCGAAAAAGGCATTCGTGCGTGACTTCGTGAACGCCTGGACCAAGGTGATGAACCTGGATCGATTCGATCTCGCCTGATCGGCGACCGTGCAGATCCTTATTGCGAAGCGTATATCCTGAAGTGTAATGCGACAGGAACGGCGCAAGACACGAAGCGAATCCGGCGAAGACGTTCGTCCGGAACCGCTCCTCTCGACACCGTCAACGCGCCGCGCGCGACGCACCTCGGTGGTGATCGCGCGCCGCGCCGCCTGGAGTGTTGGCTGGGTCGCGACCGTTGCGCTCGCGGTCTTTGCAGGCTGGTTGGTCGGTCAGCGTTTCTGGCCGCCGGAGAGTCATCGCGTTCTCAGGAGCCCGCTCGAACAGGAAACGAACGCGGGGGAGGCCACGTTGCCGCAGGGGTTCCAGGTGCCTCCCGGAACGGTGATGCCCGAACCGGCAGCCGTGGAACCGGAGCCGGAGCCTCCGGTGATCGAACAGAAGCCGCAACTCCCTCCGCCGGTCGCAGAACCGGAGCTGGTCCCCGAGATCGTGGTTGAGGAGCCTGTCGAAGTCGTCGAGGTGACCGAACCGGCCATCGTGATCACCGACGGCTTCGCGCGTGCCGGCGAGTTGGCCGAAGTCGGCGACTTCGACGGCGCGCGGGTGGAGGCGGAAACCTTGCTCGCCGAGTACGGCGACTACTCCGGTCTCATCGACGCGTTTCTCGAGTCCGGTGACGGCGAGACACGGGCACGGCTCAACGCCCTGCGTGTGCTGCAGCTCGGCGGCCTGCAGATGATCAGCGTCGAAGTCGCGCGCGAGTTGAAGCGCAGCTACGCGGGCAGCGCCGAGGTGTTGGAGTCCATCCACGACTGGCGCATCCTGAAGCCGAGCGTCGCCCGGCTCGACTCCTCGATCGAAGAGGGCAGAGGTGTCGTGGTTCAGGGCCGCGTGTCGAACCCGGACGTCGGTGTGGTGCGCCGCGTGATCGTCGAAGTCGAGGCACTGGATGCCGGCGGGAACGTGTTGGCGAAGACGACGGCCCGCGTCCGTCCCAGAGCCCTGGACGCAGGGGCCGCGGGCTCGTTCACCGCCGAGTTCCCCGGGATCGATCCGGCCTCGGTGCTGCGCACGCGGGCGACGGTCGTCAAGTGGCAGTCCGAGGTGTTCGAGTAAGGCGGGCATGAGTCGCGTGATTCCACTGGGAAGGGAGCGCTTCGCCGATGTCGTCGAGGTCCTTTCCGACGCCTTCCGGGACTATCCGGTCATGCGCTACATCCTCGCCGACGCGGGTGACGACTACGAGACCCGGCTGGCGGCGCTCGTCGGGTACTTCACCGAGAGCCGCTTCGCGCGCCGATACCCCGTGCTCGGCATCGAGGGTCAGGGGCGGCTGGTGGCCGCGGCCAACATCAACCCGCCACGATCCGTCCCCGCGCCTCCCGAGCTGAAGACGTGCTACGAGACGTTCGGCGAGACCATCGGACCCCAGGCGATCACCAGATTTCGAGCCTTCGCCGATGCCTGCGAGCCGCTGGAACCCGATGAGCCGCATTACTACCTGGGGATGATCGGCGTGGCCCGGGGCGCGCAGGGCAAGGGCCACGCACGAGTCCTGCTCGATGCGCTCCACGAGATGTCCGATCGCGACGAGGAGTCGACC
>WVWW01000101.1:6635-11329 GCA_011773795.1 Acidobacteriota bacterium | reverse complement strand
GGCCCCGTGCCACGGACTTGAAGTGACGCGGAAAGCCTCGGCGGCCGCCTGCGTCGCCAGCGATGCCGGCGAGCCGTCGCTTCGTCCTCGATCGACATGAGGAGTATGCTTGGCCCCTATCGAGGGAGTGACGCCAAAAGAGGGGGCAAACATGGACTCGCCAGCACTCGGCCGCCGTGCCTTTCTCGGCGCGATTTCCTATCCGGCGCTGGGGGCGCTGGGCTGGACGGCGTTACAGCCGGGACTCACGCCGCAGGCCCACGCCATCGTGCGCGATCTCGCGGCCACGCCGGGGAATCGTCAGGAGCTGGCTCAAAACGAAACGTTCTGGTTCGAGGTCCAGCAGGCGTTCACCGTCGATCGCAGCCTGATCAACCTCAACAACGGCGGCGTCAGCCCGTCGCCGGCGGCGGTCCAGGCCGCGCAGAAGCGCCACCTCGATTACTCCAACACGGCGCCGACGTACGCCATGTGGCAGGTGCTCGAACCGCAACGGGAAGGAGTGCGCCAGCGACTCGGCCGCGCGTTCGGTTGCGATGCGGAAGAGATCGCGCTGACGCGCAACGCGTCCGAGAGCCTGCAGATCTGCCAGCTCGGCATCGACCTCGAACCCGGCGACGAGGTGCTGACGACGACCCAGGACTACCCGCGCATGATCACGACGTTCAAGCAGCGCGAGCGACGCGAAGGCATCGTGCTGCGCCAGTTCAAGATCCCGATCCCGGCCGAAAATCCCGTCGAGATCGTGCGTTTGTTCGAGGAGAACATCACCGATCGCACGCGCGTCATCCTGATATCGCACATGATCAACATCACGGGCCAGATCCTGCCCGTGCGCGCCGTCGTGCGCATGGCCCGCACGCACGGGATCCCGGTCATCGTCGACGGGGCGCACACGTTCGCGCACTTTCCGTTCCAGCACGCCGACCTCGACTGCGACTACTACGGAACGAGTCTTCACAAGTGGCTGTTCGCCCCGCACGGTACCGGCTTGCTGTACNNCTCTGGCCGATGATGGCCGCCGCCGACGAGCAATCCGACGACATCCGCAAGTTCGAGGAAATCGGCACGCACCCCGAAGCGGGCTACCTGGCGATCGCCGAGGCGCTGACGTTCCACGAGGGCCTGGGCGCGGGCCGCAAGGCAGCACGGTTGCGCTACCTGCGCAATTACTGGGCCAAGCGGCTGCTGGAGAACGACCGCGTGCGGCTGCACACCAGTCTCAACCCGGAGTTCTCGTGCGGGATCGCGACCGTGCAGATCGAAGGCGTCGAAAGCCGCGCGCTCAACGAGTACCTCTGGGACGAACACCGGATCATCACGGTCGCGATCGAGCATGCCGAGTTCGAGGGTCTGCGCGTCTCGCCCAGCGTCTACACGTCGCCGCACGAGCTGGACCGGTTCTGCGAGGTCATCGAGTCGGTCATCCGCGACGGTTTGCCGGCGGCCTGAACTCGGCGACCGGGACAACGGCCGGCGATGCCGCAACTCCAAGATTCGAGTCGGGCGCCATCGTCAAGGCGGTGCCGGCCCGGCATCGCGGTGCCGGATGCCGATTTCCAGATCGGGCCGAGCGCCCGGATCGACGCGCTGCCCGCTTACACGATCGTCGGAAAGTGCGTGGCCGCCGTCAGCTCAGACCCCGAGCTTGCGCCTTAACGGCGCGGCGGCTCGAGACCGATCGTCCATCGGTGCCGCCGCCGGAAGCGCGGGCGCTTCCAACACCGAGGTCAGCTTGCGCACGATGCCGTCGGCGTCGATCCCCGCTTCGCGCTGCTGCTCGGCGCGTCCGCCCTGGTAGATCCATCTGTCGGGCAGCCCCAGGCGATGGACCGACTGCGTCGGCAGGCCGTGCTCGTTGCACGCTTCTATCAGACACGTGCCGAAGCCGCCCATCGCCATATGATCTTCGACGGTCAGGATCGGCACGCCGGAGGCGATCAAGCCTTTGATCAACTCGACGTCGATCGGTTTGGCGAAGCGCGCGTCGTACACCGCGATCTTGTAGCCCCGCGCCTCGAGTTGCTCGCGGGCGACGAGCGCATGGTTGGCCGGGAAGCCGTAGGCCAAAATCGCCGCGTCCGAGCCCTCGGCCAGCAGGTTCGCGCGGCCCAGTTCGAACGGGGCGACCTCTTTCGCCGGCGCCGCGTCGGGCACTTCGTCCCGCGGGTAACGTACGGCCGAAGGTCCGGCGTCGTGCGCGTGCATGAATTTCAACGCGGCCTTCAGGTTGGCCTCGTCCATCGCCGCCATCAGCGTCATGCCCGGCAGGCTGCGCAACATCGCGATGTCCATGAAACCGTGGTGCACGGCGCCGTCGCCGCCGACGAGGCCCGCGCGGTCCATGCAGAACCGCACCGGAAGGCCCTGCAGCGCCACGTCCTGGAACGTTTGGTCGACCGCGCGTTGGAGGAACGTCGAATAGATCGTGACGAACGGCTTGAGCCCGGTCTTGGCCATCCCGGCGCACATGTCGACGGCGTGCTCCTCGGCGATGCCGACGTCGAAGGCGCGCTCCGGGAACTCTTCGATCAATTGCGCCAGGCCCGTGCCGTCGGGCATACCCGCCGTCACCGCGATGACCTTGTCGTCCCGCTTCATGATCTCGGCCATCGCGTCGGCATAGGCCGTCGTGAACGAGCGCCCGCCGGATTTCAACTCCACGCGGCAACCCTCCACCGTGAACGGCTTGGGCGAGTGGAACGTCGTCGGATCGTCGGACGAGAAGTCGAAGCCCTTGCCCTTGACCGTCTTGACGTGCAGCAGCACCGGGTGGTCGATCTTCTTGACCTCTTCGAGCATCTCGATCAACGTCGGCAAGTCGTGCCCGTCGATCGGCCCGATGCACAACAGGCCGAAGTGTTCGAACAGGTGCTGGTGCGCGAGCGCCGCTTTGGTCATCTCGCCGAAGCGGTGATACAGCTCCTCGACGTATTGACCGACGGGAAGCTTCTTCAGAACCTCGTGTGCGCGTTGCTTGAGGTCGCCGTAGCGTTCGCTGATGCGGAACTTGTCGAAATAGCCGGACACCGCGCCCTGCGGCGGTCCGATCGACATCCCGTTGTCGTTGAGCACGACGAGGAACTGGCGCTTCAGCGTTCCGGCGTTGTTCAGGCCTTCCATCGCCAGGCCGTTGACGATCGACGAATCGCCGACCAGCGCCACGACCTTGCGGTCGGTCTGGCCGTTGAGTTGATCGCCGCGGGCCATGCCCACGGCGGTCGAAACGCCGGTCCCCGCATGACCCACGCTGAACAAGTCGTAGGGGCTCTCGCGCGGCTCGGGGAAGCCGGCCATGCCGTCCGATTGCCGCAGCCGGTCGAGCTTGTCGAACCGCCCGGTGAGCAGCTTGTGCGGGTAGCACTGGTGCCCGACGTCGAACAGCAGCCGGTCGTGGCTGAAGTCGAACACGTAGTGCAGCGCGATGGTCAGCTCGACCACGCCGAGGTTCGGCGCCAAGTGACCGCCGGTCTTGGAGACTTGCCCGCAAATCGCGTGGCGCATCTCCTGAGCCAGTTCTTGGAGTTCCTCGATCGTGAACGGCCGGATGTCGGCCGGTCGGGTGATGTGCGGCAGGAAGCGGTACTCGCTCATGTTGTTCCTTGGTGCAAACGCGCGATCAACGCGCGCCGCACAACCCCAAGCCCCCCAGGTCGCCCTCGTCGAGGGCCGTTTCCATCCTCTTAAGGATCTCTTTTACTTCCGGCCGGGTCAACTTCTCCCCCGGCCCGAACTCGGCAACCCGGTCCAGGGTAGACCAAGCCAGCAAAACCGGCATCAGCGTGAACTCGAGGATGCCCCGGGGGGCCTGCTGCTCGAACAGACGCGTCACATACCGTCCGGCGAGTTCGAGATCGTGGCGCGCGAGCGCGAACACTTCCGAGGGGTCGGCGTCCGGCGGCAGGAAGTTGCGCCCCTCGTCGGCGTCTCCGGAAACATCCTTCAAGATGTTGACCAGTTGCAGCGCTTCTCCGAAGCACGCGGCATCGCGGCGCAGCTCGCCGGCGATCGGATCCAGTCCCGGGCGATCGAGCAAGAACAGTTCGGTCAACATCTCGCCGACGATCCCCGCGACCGCGTAGCAGTACCCTCGAAGATCCTCGATGTTCGAAAGCTGAAGCAGGCCCGAGCGCTCGCGCTCGACGAAACCGGACATCCCCGCAATCGTTCGCCGGGTGTGGGTTCCGATCAATTCACGCGCCGCGGGAGCCAAGCCCGACCAGGCCTCGATCACGGTCGGCGAGGCGCCCAGGAGTTCGACGTACCCGGCGTGCTCGAGCGGCGGATCCTCGACCCACGATCGAGCCACCGACTGCACCCGTCCGGCATCCGGGTCGATGAGCAGGGCATCGAACACGGCCAGCTCTTCGAGCTTGCGCTCGCGAGGCCAGCGCGTCGCGTCCTCGAGCGTGTCCGCGACGCGGAAGAGCAGGTAGGCGATCGTGACCTCGCGTCGCGTCGGCTCGGGGAGCGGTGGAATCGAGAGGGCAAACGTGCGGCTGGTCTTCTCGAGCAGATCCTCGAGCCGTTCTCGGGCGGACACCGCCATCAAGTGGGCCTCGTCACCGCGCTCAAAAAACGGGGCCGCGAGAGCGGCCCCGGCGCTGTGTGCCGTCATACTACAACCTCTCAAGTGCAACGCAAGTGTGGCACTCGTGGGGAATCTCCGCTTGCCTTGCGGCTGTCGTAAATGA
>WVWW01000101.1:6257-6477 GCA_011773795.1 Acidobacteriota bacterium | reverse complement strand
TCCTGCAGACGTACCTCGCGCCGGCTCTCGAGGAGCCGACGCCGCTCGAGCGGCTCAGCCGCCTCGCCGACCGGTTCCTGGATTTCGCCATCGAGCAGCCGAAGTACTTCGAATTCGCCTTCATGATCCCCAGCCGCTCGATCAGCGACGTGCGCACCGAACTGGCCGAGAAGAACTGGGTCACGTTCAACCTGGCGCTGGAGCAGATCGGCGCCTGCAT
>WVWW01000101.1:5767-6108 GCA_011773795.1 Acidobacteriota bacterium | reverse complement strand
GCCCTGAAGACGCGCTATTCCACGACGTGCCACTCGGTCTGGCGTCCGGCCAGGTAGAGCACGCGTTTTCCGTCGAACACCGCACTCTGTTCGAGCTTGATCTGAACCCACTGATCGTCCCATTCCGGAACNNAATCTCCGCTTGCCTTGCGGCTGTCGTAAATGAACACTGAGGAAACCGATGTCCGAATCTCTTCGCAAGCGCATCTCTCGGGCGGCACAGGAACTCTTCCTCGAGGGCGGCCTCGAGGGCGTCTCGATGCGCAAAGTCGCCAAAATGGCGGGGGTCAGCGCTCCGGCCATCTACCGGCATTACGAAAACAAGGACGATTTGTTGCGGG
>WVWW01000101.1:5352-5607 GCA_011773795.1 Acidobacteriota bacterium | reverse complement strand
GGTCACGTTCAACCTGGCGCTGGAGCAGATCGGCGCCTGCATGGAACAGGGGATCTTCAAGAAAGACGACCCGTTGGGAACGGCGATCACGATCTGGGCCGGCGTCTACGGTCTGGTCACGCTGCACCGCATGCACCGCTTCGGCCCCGACGACCAGTTGTTCCGCCGGATCTACCGGGCCAGCGTCGACCGGATGCTCGACGGCCTCAAGCCCTGAAGACGCGCTATTCCACGACGTGCCACTCGGTCTGGCGT
>WVWW01000101.1:3044-5266 GCA_011773795.1 Acidobacteriota bacterium | reverse complement strand
CCCACTGATCGTCCCATTCCGGAACGCGGGCGCGAATGTTGCCCTCGATCGCGTAGCCCGTGTCGGGGAACAGCTTCCAGTCGCCGCGCACCGGCGTCGGCCCCTGGTTGTCCCACATCCCGATCGTCGGTCCGGCGGCGTGGCCGAAGAACCCCAACGGGTGCGTGTAGATGCTGTGTACGATCCCTTCTTCCTCGGCGACGCGGATCGCACGCGCGAGGATCTCGTTGCCGCGCCGCCCCGTTTTGAACTCGCCGGTGAGGATGTCCTGCCAGCGGTTGCCGGCGCTCAGCGCGTCGCGCAACCCCTCCGGAACGCCGGATTCTCCCAGCCGCAGCACGTAACCCATCTCCTGCGTGTCGGTGCACAGCCGCAGGTAGCAGATGCCGACGTCGGTGTGCAGCACGTCGCCGCGCTGGATCACGACCCCGCTCTCGCCGAAGAACGAGGTGTCGCGCTCGTACACCGTGCCTTTGCGTTGGACGTTGACGTAGGGCTGAAACCACGGGTTGAGCCGGAGGTCCTCGAAGCGCTGGCGGATGTACCAGGCGACGTCGTCGGTGGTGGTCACGCCCGGCGTGATGACGTCTTCGGAGAACGCCTCGGCGATGACCCGCCGCGCCAGCGCGACGACGTGCGGATAAACCTGCATCTCACCCGCCGAGCGCGTTTCCATCCAGCGGATCACGAGGTCCTCGGCGCTTTGCGTTCGCTCGCGAAGCTCCGGCGTCAGGGTTTCCATCAGGCGATCGCGCAGCGAAGCCGTCAAGCCGTCGGCGAGCGGCCAGTGGCGGCTGACGTTGATCCCGATCTTTTCGGGGTCGAGCTCGGCGAGCAATTCGCCGAGCCGTTTCCACTGCGCGTCGAGATCGCCGCCTTCCCACACCGGTTCGTAAAAGTCGCGCATCGGATAGCGGCTCACCGTCATGCGCTTGACGCCGTCTTCGCCGCGGTCGTGGAACACCAGCATCGTCGTGCGCCGCGCCGCGAACACCGGCTCGGGGACCAGCGTCAGGTAGACCGGGTCCTCGGCGTACTCGCGGTTGATCACGAGCCACAGGTCGATGCCCGTCTCGCGCATCAGGCGCGGCAGCAGATCGTCCAATCGCTCGGCCAGGTTGCGGTTGATCGTTTCGACGCGCTCCCGGTGCTGTTCGACGGCGGGCATGCTGTCCAGCACGCGGCCCTGGTCGGCATGGTCCGCGGCACCCGCCGGTAGGACGCAGAGAAGGACGAACAGCCCGATCGAGAACCGCTGCATGGATCCGCTCCTTTACAAATGAAGGGGAGATTCTAGTCGATTCCGGTCATGCGTCGCGGGAAAACGCGATCCCGACGCCGGCGCGGCCGCCCGACGGGAGCCTGCCGGCTTGCCGGGCGGCGACGTCGACGGGCGAGTTCGCGCGGCGCCCCGGCACGGCTGCGAAAACGGCGGGGAACGTGCAACCATTGCCGCGATCGGTTCGTCCTGACCGGGGAACGGCTCGTCCGGCCCGTACGGGAATGAGGGGATCACCATGAAGCACATGACGTTGTGCCTGCTGGCTTTGTCGCTCGTGTCGGCCTTTCCGGCGCTGGGCGAGGAGCACGAAAAAGACGAAGAGCGCGACCGGCCGAAGAACTTCGGCGCTCACGGTTGGGGTCTTCGTTTCGGTGTCGGCGACGATCCGGATCAAGTCGTCGCAGGCGTGCACTTCGACTTCGGGGAATTCAAGGCGGTGCACATGGAGCCCAACATCGAGTTGTTGGCGGGTGACGACCACCTGACGCTTTCGGCGTTGTACGCGGTGCACTACCGTTTCCGCTACGTCGAGCAGTTTCGGCCCTACGTCGGCGCCGGGCTGGGACTCGCGCTCGATCACCACGACCGTTCCGGGATCAGCGACGACACGGACCTGGACATCGGGATGCGCATCCTCGGCGGGACGAATTGGCGCTTGAAGAACGGTCGCGAGGCTTTCTTCGAGTTGTCCTTCGGGATCGGCTACGTCAACGACATCCAGTTGATGGGCGGCTGGAGCTTCTAGCCGCAAGCCTCCCGCAGCAACTTCACGATCTCGGCATGGCGCTGTTGCCCGGCGTAGTCCAGCGCCGAGCGGCCCTCCTCGTTGGCCTGCCGGGGGTCGGCACCGCGCTTCAACAGGTAGCGCACGAGCTCGACGTGGCCGTGATACGCCGCCGCGCGCAGCAGCACGGCGGGGTCGTCGTCGTGGAGCCCGGCA
>WVWW01000101.1:1957-2997 GCA_011773795.1 Acidobacteriota bacterium | reverse complement strand
GCCGAGGATCCGCGCACCTCGTCGCGGATCCGAGGGTCGGCGCCTCGTTCCAACAGGTGCCGCACCATCGGCAGCGACCCGGCCCACACCGCGGCGTGGAGCGCGGTCGGCCTCTCCGCACGGACCGGAGCGGTGCCGTCGAGAGCAGCGCCGTGCTCGAGCAGCAGGTCGACCGCTTCCACGCGCGAGTTGATCGCGGCGAAGACCAAAGCTTCGTCGAGAACCTGCCGGCGCGTCGGACTCTCGAAGCGGTTTTCTCGCGGCCGGTAACGCGCGTACGCAGCGGGCGGCAACGCGCCGCCGCCGAGGAAGCCGCTCAGCGCCTCGAGATCGCCGACGGCCGCGGCGTAGCCCAGATCGAGCCGCGCACCGCGCCGGTGCAACGAAGCTGCGACGTCACGAAGCTTCTCGCACTCGACGGTGCGGGAGAAGGCGCCGTAGAGATTGATCCCGTCGCCCCAATCGATGTCCGCGCCGCGTTCGATCAACAGGTCGAGCATCGGCTCGGCGAACCCGCCTTCGGCGGCCGCCTTGCTCGAGGCGACCAATCCCAGCGTGGTCCGGTCCCGCTCGTCGCGAAACTCCGTCGCCGCGTCGACGTCCGCCCCCGCGTCGGCCAAGACCCGGGCCACCTCGACGATGTTGTCGGGGAGCGCCCGTTCGCGTGCCGGGTTTCCCGCGCAGTGATGCAGCAGCGTGGCGCGACGGAAGTAGCCGTCGTAGGGCGGGTCTTCGGAGCCGGCACGCGCGTGCACCAAACCGGGCTCGGCTTCGAGCAGCTTCTTCAAAGCCGCGCAATCGCCGGCGTCGATCGCGGCCAACGCGGCGTGAAAAAGCTCGTCCATCGCTTCAACGCCTTTCGATGGGGCGCTTCGGATCGGCCCAGTCGACGTGGAAGAACGTTCCCCTGGGGCGATCCAATCGCTCGAACGTGTGGGCGCCGAAGTAGTCGCGCTGGCCCTGCAAAATGTTCGCGGGAAGCCGTCCCGAGCGATACCCGTCGTAGTAAGCCAGCGCGCTCATGAACGCGGGGCACGGGA
>WVWW01000101.1:1128-1922 GCA_011773795.1 Acidobacteriota bacterium | reverse complement strand
GCTGCGCCGGACGGCCGGATCGAGCATCAGGTTCGGGAGCTTGCGGTCGTTCTCGTACGCCGCGGCAATTCGCTGCAGGAAGCGCGCGCGGATGATGCAGCCGCCACGCCAGATGCGCGCGATCGACTTGAGGTCGAGTTTCCATCCGTGTTCNNCAGCGCGAACCCCTGGGCGTAAGCGCAGATCTTCGATGCGTAGAGCGCGTCCCGCACCGAGTCGACGAGCTCGGCCCGCGAGCCGCGATAATCGGCTTTGGGGCCGCGTAGTTTCTTGCTCGCGACCACGCGCTCGTCCTTCAACGCGCTGAGGAACCGCGCGAACACCGCAAGCGCGACGGTCGGCGCCGGAACGCCCAGATCGAGCGAACTCACGCTGGTCCACTTGCCCGTGCCTTTTTGACCCGCGGTGTCGAGGATCGAATCGACCAGGAAGCGTCGCGGCTTCAGCGGGTCCTTCTGGGCCAGCAGGTCGGCGGTGATTTGGATCAGGTACGAATCGAGTTGGCCTTCGTTCCACTCGCCGAAGCAGGCCGCGATCCTGTCGGGCGCGAGGCCGAGCAGACGGTGCAGCAGGAAGTAGGCCTCGCAGATCAGCTGCATGTCGGCGTACTCGATGCCGTTGTGCACCATCTTGACGTAATGCCCCGAACCGTCGGAGCCGATGTACGCGGTGCAAGGCACGCCGCCTTTGACGGGCGCGCCGGGTGCGGCGCCTTCGATTTCGCGGCCGCTTCTCGAATCGACCTTGGCGGCGATCGCATTCCAAACGGGTCGCAACCGTTGCCATGCCTTGCG
>WVWW01000101.1:333-1103 GCA_011773795.1 Acidobacteriota bacterium | reverse complement strand
CCGATCTCGCCGCCCGACACGCCCGAACCGATGAACGAGACGGACTTGGCTCCAAGCTCCGCCTGCCGCCGCTCGGTGTCGCTCCACAGGCTGTTGCCGCCGTCCACGACGACGTCGTCGGCGTCGAGCAGCGGAAGCAGCTTGCGATTCACTTCATCGACCGCTGCGCCGGCTTTGATCAACAGCACGATGCGGCGGGGACGTTCGAGCGAGCCGACGAGCTTCTTGAGCGTCTTGTGGCCGGTCAACCGGCCCGGGGTGCCGGGGTTTTCCGCGAGGAATGCGTCGGTCCGCTCCGCGCGGAGGTTCCACACCGCGACGTCGAATCCGTGATCGGCCATGTTGAGCGCGAGGTTCGAGCCCATCACGCCCAACCCGACCATCGCCACATCGGCTTTTTGTCGATTCATCGTTCGCGACCCGTGTCTTCGCCCTCGTGTCGCGATTGTATACCGCCGGGCGGCGGTCGCAATTAGGGTAAGATCGCCTGCTATGGAGCCACGGTGAACCAAGCGAGCCGGCGGTTGATGGCCGCGCTGGTCGTCGCGTTCGCGGCGGTCCCCGCGGTCACTCAGCCGGCAGATCCCGCGCTGTCCCCGCGCAACGCGAACTACACGATGTTCGTGGAGCTCGATCCCGAAACCAAGATGCTGACCGCGAGCCAGCGACTGGAGTGGCGCAACATCCAGCAGGAGCCGACCGACGAGCTGTGGTTCCACCTGTACTGGAACGCCTGGCGCAACAGCGAAAGCACCTGGATGCTCGAGGAC
>WVWW01000101.1:0-252 GCA_011773795.1 Acidobacteriota bacterium | reverse complement strand
CTCGCGGGGAAACAAGACCGACCTGGCGCCGACCGCCCGTTTCGAAACGCCCGACGACGACAACGCCGAAGACCGCACGGTTTGGGTCGTCACGTTGCCGCGGGCGGTCGAACCCGGCGAAACCGTGTCCGTCGACCTGACCTGGCGCGCCAAGATCCCCCGCACGTTCGCGCGCACCGGCTTCCGCGGCGACTACTTCTTCCTGGCCCACTGGTTCCCCAAGCTCGGCGTGTTCGAAGGACGCCGCGGCTG
>WVWW01000004.1:11242-11494 GCA_011773795.1 Acidobacteriota bacterium | reverse complement strand
GCCGCAGATCATCCCCGCCATCGCCGGCACGGTGCCGACGCGCTTGGAGAAGATCCCCAGGACGATCGCCGGGAAGAAGCTGGCCGCCGCCAGGCCGAAGGCGAAGGCGACCACCTGGCTGACGAAGCCGGGCGGGAAGATGCCGAGCAGCCCCGCGACCACGACGGCGAGCCCGATCACGACGCGCCCGACGACCAGCCGCTGTCCCTCGTTCGCGCGCGGGTTGATCACGCGGTAGTAGAGGTCGTGGGC
>WVWW01000004.1:10856-11174 GCA_011773795.1 Acidobacteriota bacterium | reverse complement strand
GCAACCAGCGCGATGATCCAGTCGGCCAGCGCGGCCATCTCCGGCGTCGCCAGCACGATGATGTCCCGGTCGGGGCCCGACAACCCTCTCTCCCGCATCACGCGCCGGCCGTCGACACCGTCGGACCCGCCGCTCGACAGCCACTTCTGGTGTTCGACGCGGATGTCGGCGAGCTCGGTCGCGCCGAGCTTCCCGCTGCGGAAGATCTCGTTGACGCCGTCGGTGGCCGCCGGCCCGTGGTAGGCGACGCGGCCGTCGCCGTCGTCGAGCCACAGGATCAACCCCGTCCGTTCCCAGTTGTGGAACCACGAGGGCAGC
>WVWW01000004.1:10568-10798 GCA_011773795.1 Acidobacteriota bacterium | reverse complement strand
GTGAGGTACAGCATCGCGATGAAGAACAGCGCCCAGAACGCGCTCCAGCGCGCGGCCTTGACCGTCTTGACGGTGTAGAAACGGACGATCACGTGCGGCAACCCCGCGGTCCCGACCATCAGAGCCGCGGTGACGCAGAACACGTTGAGCTTGTTCCAGCTACCGCCGAAGGCTTCCGTGTAACTTGCGAAGCCCAGATCGGCGTGGAGCTGATCGAGTTTCGCCAGCAA
>WVWW01000004.1:0-10552 GCA_011773795.1 Acidobacteriota bacterium | reverse complement strand
CCGGCTGCCCATGCCGATCTGCGGCACCGGGTTGCCGGTCAGCTTGAAGCTGATCGCGATCGCCGGGATCAGGAACGCGGTGATCAGCACCCAGTACTGCGCGACCTGCGTCCAGGTGATGCCCTTCATCCCGCCGAGCGTGGCGTAGGTGAAGACGATCGCCATGCCGATGACCACGCCGATCGTGATGTCGACCTCGAGGAAGCGCGAGAAGACGATCCCCACGCCGCGCATCTGGCCCGCGACGTAGGTGAAGCTGACGAAGATCGCGCAGACCACGGCGACCAGGCGCGCGGCGTTGGACTCGTAACGGTCGCCGACGAAGTCGGGCACCGTGTAGTGACCGAACTTGCGCAGGTAAGGCGCCAGCAGCAGGGCCAGCAGGACGTAGCCGCCGGTCCAGCCCATCAGGTACATCCCGCCGGCGTAGCCCATCGCGGAGATCAGGCCGGCCATCGAGATGAACGAGGCGGCGCTCATCCAGTCGGCCGCCGTGGCCATGCCGTTGGCGGTGGCGGGAACGCCCCGGCCCGCGACGTAGAAGCCGCTGGTGTCGCGCACGCGGCTGAGCCAGGCGATGACCAGGTAGGTGGCGAAGGTCGCCCCGACGAAGAGGAAGGTCCAGAGCTTGATCGTCACGACTNNGCGGTGGTGCTCGGCGTCCAGCCGGTTGAGCACCAGGCCGTAGACCAGGATCAGCAGGACGAAGACGATGATGGAGCCCTGCTGGGCGAACCAGAAGCCGAGCGGGAAGCCGCCGAGCCGGAACCGGTTGAGCGCGTCGGCGAACAGCACGCCGCAGCCCAGGCCGGCGGCGGCCCAGACCAGCAGACACGCCGCCATCACGCGGACGTTCTTGCGCCAGTAGCGTTGGATGGCTGCGGCTACGAGGGGATCACGAACATCGACGGCCTGTTCGCTCGGGGCGGTCGGATCCGGCATCGGCCGGAGCTTAGCACGGGCTTTCGTCAGTCACGGCGGGGCGGTGTCACGTACGGGACGTTCTCCGCAAGCATGATGGTGCCGCCGGGGCGGTAGCGGGAGAGCACGACCCTGGCGTCGCCGGGGGAGATGTCGAACGTCTCGACAACCCACTCCGGCTCGAATCCCACCAGCTTTCTTCGCGTTGCGGTGGTATCCCGTCCCGGAATGAAGTCCTGCACCCAGACACCCAACTGACCGCCGGCGCCGCCGACATAGGCTATCCGCTTGCCGTCCGAAAACCACCGCGCCCGTCCGTTTGCCGAGGACACGTAGTTGCTCGTGACGGTCAGATCCCCGAACGGCCACGTTTCGCCGGTCTCGAAGTCCATCACCATCATCCTGTTGGTGTTGGGACCGGCGTTGATATTGAACTCGATGTATCTCCCGTTCGGTGAAAACTCGGGAATGAACGCGGAGCCTTCGAAGATCCTCTCCGGTTCGGTTCCGTCGACGCGGACCTTCCACATGCCCGTCTTGTCCGGATTTGACGTCATGTAGACGATCCACTTGCCATCGGGCGACATCCCGGGGTTCTCGGCACCGACGCCGTCGTTCGACACCTGTCGCGCGCCGCTGCCGTCGGCGTTGGCCATCCAGATCTCGAGGTTCCCGCTGCGATCGGAGCTCCAGAGGATATGCTCGCCGTCAGGCGCGAACGCCGGGTCCCAGTCTGCCGCCGCGTCATCGGTCAACTGCACGACCATCCCCGTACGGGTATGGATCGTCCAGAGATCCAGGCTGCCGCCCCGATTGGACGAAAAGAGGATCGTCTCTCCGTCGGGGGAGTACACCGGTTGGCGATCCACGCTACTGCCTGAGGTCAGCGTACGGTGACCCTCGACCGTCTCACCCTCCAGCCGGACCTCCCGCAGTCGCTGCGCAGCGTTGATCGTCGAGAAAACGAGCTGGCCCGGCGCGGCGACATCGACCGTGGTACCGATCTGCGTGTACAACGTGTTCCGCGTCCAGAACAGATCCGCGGTCTCCCCTGTGATCACGTTCTGCATCGACATCAAGGCGGGCGTGCTCGCAACACCGGCCAGTAGGTCTTCACTCCACGTGAAGGCGAGATGTTCCCTGCCGATCCAGGCCAGCCCTGAAAGACACGGCCGCGCGGGGGCGAGGTCCCGCACCTCGCCGCTGTCGACCTCGATCAGTTTGACGACCTTGATCACGTTGTTGTTGACCAGGGTCGTCCAAACCGCGATGGTCTTCCCGTCGGGTGACCAGCGGGGAGAAGCCACGAGCGTGCCCTTGAACTCCGCGAGGATTCGTTCGCCGCTGCCGTCGGCGTTCGCGATCCCGACGGCGCCGTCCGGACCGTTCGAACGCACAAAGACGATCCGGGCTCCATCGGGAGACCAGTCCGACGCAAAGGCGTTGTCCATGACCTTGCGCGGCTCGCCGCCAATGAGCGGGACGCGATAGATCGAATTCCGTTCCCCCTCCGACCGGGTGAATAACAAGCCCGAACCGTCAGGAGAAAAACGAGGCAAGTCGTCCAGGCCCTCGGTCAGCGGGCCCTCACCACCGCCCTGGAGCTGCTTGACCCACAGGCCGCTTGCGCCGGCACGGCGTG
Organism: Acidobacteriota bacterium; assembly: GCA_011773795.1. Taxonomy (GTDB): domain Bacteria; phylum Acidobacteriota; class Polarisedimenticolia; order Polarisedimenticolales; family Polarisedimenticolaceae; genus WVWW01. Next base: position 7,989 of record WVWW01000004.1, on the reverse strand, counting down.
ACGAAAAAACGATGGTCCGCCCGTCCGCGGAGGCCGCCGGGTTCAGGTCGTATCCCGAAAACGTAAGAGGCGAGACCTTGACGGGCTGCGTGGCCGGCGCCGAGTCGAGGCTTCCGACGAGCACGGCACCGGTGGCCAGACCCAGCACGAGTGCCAACGCGATCGGCCACCAGAGGAAATTCGTTTTCTTCTTGAGCGGTGGGGCATCCACGACTCGGTGCGCACCCGTCGAGATTCCCGACGAAGTCTCGAGTGCGAACGCGAGATCGACCGCCGAATGAAATCGCTCTTCCGGACGCTTCTCGAGACAACGCTGAACGATGCGTTGTACGCCGGGCGAGACGTCCGCCGAGGAAGCCTCGGGCGGATCTTCTCGCAGGATCGCCGTCATCGTCTCCGGCGCTGTCTCACGCTCGAAGGGACGGCTCCCCGTCAGCATCTCGTACAGCACGGAGCCGAGCGAGAAGATGTCCGACGAGGGCCCGGCGGGTTCCCCGCGGGCTTGCTCGGGGGACATGTAGTTGATCGTGCCCAGCACGGTCCCGGGCCCCGTGAGGTGCGTGTGCGTCGGCGTGTCCTCCCGCGCGTCGGCGCTCTGCTCGGCCGCCGTTCGCGCCAGGCCGAAGTCGAGGATCTTGACCCGGCCGTCGCGCGTGACGAACAGGTTCTCCGGCTTCAGGTCGCGGTGGACGACGCCGCCGTCGTGCGCCGCGCCCAGGCCGCGCGCCGTCTGCCGTGCGTAGTCGATCGCCTTGCGCTGCGGCAGCGGACCCGGAGACAGCGCCTCGCGCAGCGTCTCGCCCTCGAGCAGCTCCACCACGGCATAGGCGGTCCCGTCGTGTTGGCCGAAATCGTGGATCGCGAGGATGTTGGGGTGCGACAGCGCCGCGACGGCCTTGGCCTCGCGCTCGAATCGCGCGTAAGCATCGGGGTTGGCGCCAACCTCGTGCGGCAAGACCTTGATCGCCACGTCGCGGCCGAGGCGCGTGTCGCGGGCCCGGTAGACCTCGCCCATCCCGCCGGCACCGAGCGCCGAGACGATCTCGTACGGTCCGAGTTGGTGGCCCGCTTCCAGCTTCATCGGAGGGAATCTTACGACATGTTGCTTCGCCGGGCCCGATCGTTCGATAATCGGGAAACCCCAAAGAACAGGAGGTTCCTCATGCACGGACGAACGAACGCGTTCCTGCTCGTCACCTTGATTTGCGTTCCGATGGCCGCCGAAGAGGGGTCGCCCACCTGGCCGTCGTTCCGCGGCCCCGAGCACACCGGCGTGGCGCCCGGCGCCGACCCGCCGATCGAGTGGGGCGAGGACAAGAACGTTCGCTGGAAGGTCGAGCTCGAAGGAACCGGGCACGCGTCGCCGGTGGTCTGGGGTAACCGGATCTTCGTCATGTCGGCCGTCAAGACCGACAAGGAGATCGAGGCCGAGCCGGAGAACGAAACGAGCCGCAACCGAGCAGCGCTGCCCATCCTCCTGGCCTCGCAACAATCGGGCGCGTCGAAGGGACAGGCCCAGCAGCAACAACAACAACGGCGTAGCCGCCCGCCGCGGGTCAAGCCGACCCACGTGCATCAATTCATGGTCAGCGCCTACGACCTCGCGTCGGGCAAGCGCGTTTGGAACACCGTCGTCCGCGAGGAGGTACCGCACGAATCGTTGCATTCGACGGCAAGCCAGGTCTCCGCTTCGCCCGTCACCGACGGCGAGCACGTCTGGGCCTTCTTCGGCTCGCGCGGCCTCTACTGCCTGGACATGCAGGGGGACGTCGTCTGGGAGAAACAGTTCGGGATCCAGACGACACGGAACGAGTTCGGCGAGGGAGCGTCGCCCGCGGTCCACGGCGGGCTCATCGTGATCAACTGGGATCACGAGGGGGATTCCTTCATCGTCGCGCTGGACAAGAAGACCGGCGAGCAGCGCTGGCGCGTCGCCCGCGACGAGCGCACGTCGTGGTCCACGCCTCTGGTGGTGCGCGACGGAAAAAAGGATGTCGTCGTCGTCAGCGCGTGGTCACGCGTGGTCGGCTACGACCTGGCGTCCGGCGAGGAGCTGTGGTCCGTTTCGGGACTGGGTCCCAACGTGGTCCCGACTCCGGTGGCCGATAACAAGATGATTTGGGTCATGAGCGGCTGGCGAGACGCCCACGGCATGGCCATCCGCTATCCCGGTGCACGGGGTGACCTGACGGGATCGGATCGCGTTTGGTGGGAAGCCGAGATCGGACTGTCGTACGTGCCGTCCGCGGTGCTCGCCGGCGGCCGGGTCTTCTTCTTCCAGCGGTTTGCCGGCATCCTCTCGTGCTACGAGCTGGCCAGCGGCGAGGCCTGCTACGACCGTCAGCGCATCGACGGCTACGAGGACATCTACGCCTCGCTCGTCGCGGCCGGAGACCGGGCCTACAGCGTCTCGCGCGACGGGTCGGGCCTCGTCTTCAGCACGACCGGAGAGTTCGAGGTCCTCGCGCGCAACGAGCTCGACGACGTCTTCAACGCGACGCCGGCGATCGTCGGCGACACGATCATCCTCAGAGGGGACCGCTACCTCTACAACATCTCTGCGGAGTAGAACGCCCGGATCGGTCGGCTTCCGGCGCGGACAGCTCCTAGAGCTTGAAGCCGCAACGCGAACAGGTCAGATCGATCGCGTCGACCACGCCGGGTTTGGAGACCCAGTCGTGATCCGGGATCTCCGTCGTCTTCTCGCAGCGCGTGCAACGCTTCAGCCTGAAGCAGGGGCGTTCGCGCTCCACCTCGGACCAATCGTGTGCGGCCTTCTCTTCGGATCCGCAACGGCGGCAGATCCCGCAATCATCCAGATCGCAACCGCTCAGCTTGCAGCGCAGCGAGCCCATCGACGTCTCCTTCCGTGTAAGAGAGAGACCGAGTATACGGCTTCCGGTGCAGTTATTGGCCGAGGATTTCGTTCTGCAGCGCGGCGAGGGTATCCGCCGCGCCGAGGTTCTCCTCGAGCAGGTACTGCGAGATCAGCCAATCCAGCCGGGATGCCAGGCCGGCGTCGAACGGGATGTACCCGGCGGAGAAGATGCTCCACGGCTCCTCGCGGATGGCTTGCGTCGCGATTCGCCCCGGGACTCGCTCGTGGATCAGGTTCATGCGGTCCGTGTAGACGCGAATCCCGGAGGCGCAGTCCGGCCGGATCACGGCATGATCCGATGATTCGAGGCCGGCGAGCGGTTCCCCGTGGGGCCCCGCGGCCAGCAGCATCTCGCCGATGGCCGCTCCCTGCATGCGCTCGGCCAGCTCGAAGTCGCGGAGCTGGAACGCGATCAGGCCGAGCTCGTCGAGCGTCTCCGCGAAACGCCAGTCCCTCGCATCGAAGTCTCGCGCCGCGATCAGCGCACGGCACATCTGGTGCTCGGCGACGTCGTACTCGCCTCGCTGAACGGCGCCGAACCCGTCGCGGTAGGCTTCGTTCCAGAGCGCCTCTGCCGCGTCACCGTCCGCGGGGGCCACATCGCCGTACTCGAGACAGTGACTCGGGGTCCAGCGCGGAAGCTCCTCCGCGAAAGAAGGTAAGACGGAAAGGGCGCCAAGCACCAGGCCGGCCAGCGTGAGACGCATGCTTCCAATATAGGTTCGGCCCCGACCGGGCGCACCCGGGCCGGCCGTCGCGGCTAAGATGGTCCGCGATGCAGATCTGGGTCGATGCGGACGCCTGTCCACGGGTCATCAAGGAGATCCTCTACCGCGCCGCGGAGCGCGTCGAGGTCCGTCTCACGCTGGTGGCCAACAAGCCGCTGCAAGTTCCTCGCTCACCGTGGATCGAGGCGCTCCGGGTGCCGGCCGGCTTCGACGAGGCGGACCACCGCATCGTCGAGCTGGTGAGCGACGGGGACCTCGTCGTCACGGGCGATATCCCGCTCGCCGCCGCCGTCATCGACAGGGGCGGTCACGTGCTCGGGCCGCGAGGGGAGGAGCTCACGGAGGAGAACATCCGCGAGAGGCTCGCGATGCGCGACCTCATGGATCACCTGCGCAGCACCGGCGTCGAAACCGGCGGCCCGGACGCGTTGGGCAAGGGCGACCGGCAGGCGTTCGCCAACGGGCTGGACCGGTTGTTGACCCGCTGTCTCAAGCGGAATCAGAAGAGCTAAACCCGTTTTTCGATAGACTGGGAGACTCGGAGGGGAAGGCATGCGTCGATTCGTCTACCGGCCGCAGGCGGCCGTCCTGTTACTCGTGCTGGCCACGGTTCTTCCGCTCGTCGCCGCCGAAGAGTCCTTCGACGTCGTGTTGAAGAGCGGCCGCGTGATCGACCCGGAAACCGGCCTCGACGCCGTCCGCGACGTCGGGATCCGCGGCGGGAGCATCGTCGCCATCCGCGAGGGGCTGGACACCGATCCGGGAGCCGGCGGCATCCTGATCGACGCGACCGGGCTCGTCGTCGCGCCCGGCTTCATCGACCTCCACGCCCACGGCCTGAGCGACGACGCGATCCGTTACCGCGCCCGTGACGGGGTGACGACCGCGCTCGAGCTCGAGGGCGGCTTCAACCGGCTGGCCGAGTGGTTCGCCGCGCGTGAGGGGCGGATGCGGATCCACTACGGAGCCTCGGTGGGTCACGGCGAGGCTCGCGCGCTCGTGATGCCCGACCTGCAGGAGGCCGTCCGCGCCGCCGAACCGCTGTTGAAGGAAGCCGCGGTCACGGAGGAGCGCTGGAAGATCTACGAGCAGATCGAGTTCTTCGACGAGGCGCGCAACGCCGGCCTGCCGGACACGGCGCGCAACGCGCTCTACCGCCTGCTGGACCAGGGGTTGCGCGAGGGTGGGCTCGGTTTCGGCGTCGCACACCAGTACTACCCCGGAGCGACGCGCAAGGAGATCCTCGACGTGTTCGCGCTCGCGGCCAAGCGCGACGCCCCGATCTACACCCACGTCCGTTCGATGACCATCGACGCGATGCAGGAGGTGATCGCGGACGCCGCCTCGACCGGGGCACCGCTGCACATCGTGCACGTCAACAGCATGTCGGGCGACGCCACCCCCGAGATCCTCAACCTGATCGAGGGAGCGCAACGCCGCGGGCTCGACGTCACGACCGAGGCTTATCCCTACACCGCGGCGTCGACGTCGATCGACTCGGCGATCTTCGACGAGGGCTGGCAGGAGCGTCTCGGAATCTCCTACGGCGACCTGCAGTGGCAGGACACGGGAGAGCGTCTGACCCGGGAGACCTTCGACAGGTACTACGAGCAGGGCGGGATCGTGATCATCCACTTCATGAAAGACGCGATGATCGACCTGGCGATCCGCACCCCGTTCGTGATGATCGCCTCGGATGCCATGCCCTACGCCCCGGGGGCGCACCCGCGTTCCGCGGGGACGTTCGCGCGCGTGCTCGGCCGCTACGTGCGTGAGCGTGAGGTCGTCGACCTGAGCTCGGCGATCCGCAAGATGACCCTGATGCCGGCCCGGCGGTTGGAGCGCATCGCCCCGGCGATGAAGCGCAAGGGCCGGGTCCAGGTCGGGGCGGATGCCGATCTCGTCCTGTTCGACCCCGACACCGTCATCGACAACGCCACGTTCGAGCAGCTCGACTACTCCACGGGAATCGAACACGTCCTCGTGTCCGGCACCCCGGTCGTCCGCGGCGGCGAGCTGGTCGAGGATGCGTTTCCCGGACGACCCGTGAAGGGGCGTTACCTCGAGGAGCCGGGGGAGCCACCGCTCGGAGAGCGATTCGGGCAGCTCTGCGACGACGTCGAACGCTGGATGACGGACTACGGCGTGCCCGGCGCGGCGGTCGGCCTCTCCGTTCGCGGCCGGACGTTCACCTGCGGGCGCGGCGTGACCAACGTCGATCATCCGCTCGACGTCACCGACGAGACGCTGTTCCAGATCGGTTCGATCACCAAGACGTTCACCGGGACGCTCTTGGTGCGCCTCGCCGACGAGGGGCGCATCGACCTCGACGCAACGATCCGCACCTACCTGCCCGAGTTCCGGGTTGCCGACGCTGAAGCATCGGAAGAGGCGACGGTTCGAGATCTCCTGACGCACCTCGGCGGCTGGGCCGGGGACAATTTCGGTAGCACCGGGCCGGGGGACGACGCGCTCGATCTCAAGGTCCGAGAGATGGCGACGCTGCCGCAGATCGCACCGCTGCGCGCCGTCTGGTCCTACAACAACGCGGGCTTCGTCGTGGCCGGGCGTCTGATCGAGGTCGTGACCGGTATGACGTACGAACAGGCGCTCGAGCAGATGCTGCTCGAGCCGCTCGGTTTGTCGGAGTGTTTCATCGAGCCGACCGACGTCCTGACCCGGCGCTTCGCCGCGGGCCACGCGTGGGCGCCGACGGGCTTCCGCGTGCTACGCCCCTGGCAGTTATCCCGGGCGGCCAACTCCGCCGGCGCGGTGACCTGCAGTGTTCGGGACCTGCTGCGCTACGGCGAGTTTCACCTCGGCGACGGGACCGCGGTCGGCGGCGAGCGCATCCTGTCGGCCGAGTCGCTCGAGGCGATGCACACGCCGATCCTGACCAAGCACGGCTCGGACGAGCAGATGGCGCTGACCTGGCACGTCAGCGATTCGGGTGGCGTGAGACGAAGCTCCCACGGCGGGGCCACGTTGGGCCAGCGCGCGATGCTGACCGTCGTTCCCGGGCACGAGTTGGTTCTCGCGACCCTGACCAACGCGGAGACCGGTCGCCGGCTCAACCGCGATGCCGTCCGCTGGGTACTCCGCGAGTACCTCGATGCCGTGGTTACCGATCCGGAGCCGCTGAAGACCGACGCCGACGATCTTCGCGAATACATCGGGACCTACACGCGCCCGTACATGGACATCGAGCTGCACCTGGATGACGGCGACACCTTGCTGGCCACGGTGACCCAGAAGATGGGATTCCCCGAGCGCGACTCGCCGCGATCACCCCCGACGACCGTCGAGCTCGGCATGGTCGCGCGAGACCGTTTCATCATCACGCGAGGCCCCGTCCCGGGGCGCGCGGCCGAGATCATCCGCAACGCGGACGGTTCGATCGGCTGGTTCCGTTTCGCGTCGCGCATCCACGCGCGCGAGCCCTGAGCTCGCCGGGCCGACGTCAGGGACAGGCGGCGGCGGGTCGCTGCACGTTGCCCGAGTCCGACCCGATCGTGCCGGTGCCCGCGGTCCCGGGACAATCGTTCAAGGCCCGGATGAGGTATTGGTAGAGCGTCCCGAGCGCCGGGACTTCGGGGTCGATGTTGGTCAGGTCCGTCGGATCCGCATCGCCGAGACATTCGCTGGCAGAGACGAAATCGTCCGGGTCGCCCGAGCGCAACGCTTCGTAGTTCAACGATGTGGCGCCCGGACTGGCCGGGGAGGCCCAGTCCAGCGTCGCCGTCACGCCACCCTTCTGCAACGTGAGCATCGTGACCTCGCCCGGCGAATCCCAGACACCGGGGTTGGAGTCGTCACAATCGCAGTCGGCGACCCCGTCGGAGTCGTTGTCGACCCCGGTCACGCACAGGCCGTCCGTGCAGCAATCCCTGTCGGCACAGTCCAACTCGCCGTCACAGTCGTCATCAACGCCGTCGTCGCAGGCAAACTCCATCGGCGGAGCGGGGCCGCAATCCGCGGCACAGATGCAGGAATCCTCGGTGGGATCGCAGGTGCCGTCGCCGCAGCAGAAGACGGAGCCGGTGGAGCCGCAACTGAAGCCGCCGCTCGTGCACCGGGCATCGAAGCACGACACGGGATTCTCGCCGCCGCCGTTCCCGCAGCAGTAGCGTTGACCCATATTACCGTTTTGTCTTCCGGCACAGTCCGACGGACAGGTCAGGCAATCCTCGAGCAGCGCTTCCTCGCAGATGCCGTCGCCGCAGAAACCGGTCGGGTCGCCCTGCGTGTTGCAGTCGGTGGGACAGTTGCTGCAGCTCTCCTGCGGTTCGCAGATCCCGTTTCCGTTGCAGATGTTGGGCGCTGGGATGATGGCACCGACCGTGTCCGGGTCACCCGGCAGCCCGGGCTTGAACAGGTCGATGA
>WVWW01000043.1:9461-9735 GCA_011773795.1 Acidobacteriota bacterium | reverse complement strand
TCCCGGACGCTGATGACGCGAACGTTGGAAAAAAGCGGATAGAATCGCCTAGCCGCCCCATTCCGCCACGCTGTATTTGAGGCGGCAGGTGTTTCAATGAGGCCCGGGCAGGGGTGTTAGTCTCGCGGTGAGAGGGGAACTGCATGGCTCGACTCGAGTGTCCCGACTGCAAAGGCCCTGTGTCGGACTTGGTGGAAGCGTGCCCGAAATGCGGGCGGCCCATCAAAGCGCGTCTGCTGACTTGCTTGGACTGCGGCAAACCTTGCGTCGGGGT
>WVWW01000043.1:0-9447 GCA_011773795.1 Acidobacteriota bacterium | reverse complement strand
TTTGGATTCGCCCTGGGACCACAGTCGCTCCACGATCCAGGCGTTTCCTTGTTCCGTGTAATGGCCGTCGCCCTGCAGGTAATCCGTCGAATTGCGCGGGATGAACAACGGGTTCACGGACTCGAGGGCAGCCCGCGAAGCGGTTCCGCCAGATCGACGAAGGGCACGCCTTGTCGCGCGGCATCGTCCGGTTCCGGCATCGCACGGTCCAGCAACTTCGCCACGCGTAGCTCTCGCGCTACGGCAGTTGGGCTCGTTGGCTAACCCGCCTTCTTTACTTTGCGGATCTTCCTTAGAACCTCAGCTTCCGTCTGCTGCGCGTGATAGAGCTCCCAACGGAGCTGCAGGTTCATCCAGAAACCGGGCGTGTTTCCAAAGTACTTGGCCAAGCGAAGGGCCGTCGCCGGCGTGACGCCACGGCGACGGTTGATTAGTTCGTTGACACGCTGATAGGGCACCTGGATGCCATCGGCCAGATCCCGCTGGGACAAGTCCATTGGCTTGAGAAACTCCTCAAGAAGCATTTCACCAGGATGTGTTGGCTCACGATGCGTAGGTACTCGAATCATTTCCTGCCTCTCAAGCTAGTGATAGTCGACGATTTCGACGACATCCGGCCCATCATCAGTCCACACGAAACACACGCGGTATTGCTCGTTGATACGGATGCTGAACTGCCCTTTTCGGTCACGAGTCAACGCTTCAAGTCGATTCCCGGGCGGGATTCTCAACTCCTCCAACTGACTCACCGAATCCAGTTGTTCCAGTTTGCGCGCGGCAACTCTCCACAGATCACGCGGACAAGTCTTGCGGGCGTCCTTTGTATTACGACCGTTGAAAACGTCCTCCGTTCCCGCAGTTGCGAAGGACTTGATCATCGACACACGATAGCACGGCTATCATGCTATTTCAAGAGACGACGTCAGCCTCATCTCGAGTCCGTATAACGTAGGTGCATCACCTGCGGGCCGGGCTGGCGCGGCCCTGGCCAGGCGGTTAACGAACCCACCAGCCGTGAACTCAGTATACGGCCTGAGATTTGCGCTTTCGTCGGCTCGGCGGGCCAGGAGTCGCGTCAGGTTGGCCATGTAATAAATGGGCGCCTATGCGGGCCTGGGGCACCCTTCGAGGTAGGCTAGGCTGATTCGAGCCTTTGGGTGGGGGCGTCGCTGTTGACATAGCGCCCGATCCCGGACGCTGACATTCCCAAAACGTGGATAGAAATCACTATCCGCTATCCGCCATAGGCATCAACCGTCAAACGGTGCACCGCGAAGGAACGCCGATCAGAATACTCGCGAGCCAACACTTCGCCATAGACCGCCCAGCATCCCGGCGAAGACTTCATGTAACGATGCACCGGCCCATCGATATCGGGATACTCTCCCTTGCAACTGAAGCACGGCGCGGTTGCAGAACTCATGTACCCAGCACCTGCGGATAGGCAATTCTATCCACAGTTTTGGGATCCGGCGTGGGCGAAGGGGTGATGGGTCAACCACCTCCGGCCCCATTCGACGGAGGCCGGACTTCGAAACACAACACCGTCTTGCGGGAAATGTAGCCATTCGAGATCCGACCCCCGTACAATCCGGTGCGATGGACAAGCCTCTGAAGGGTCTCGAGGAGCACGAAGCTCTCAAGGCGATCCTCGCGGGCACTTCGCGGGAGACCGGGCGTGACTTTTTCCGCGCCCTGGTCAAGACGCTCGCCGAGGCGCTGCACACGACCGGCGCGTGGGTTACGCGGCTTGACGAGGGCGCCCGGGAACTCGACTCGTTCGCGCTCTGGATCAACGGCGGCTTCGTCGACACCTACCGTTACGCCATCGAGGGCACGCCCTGCGAGGACGTGATCGGCGCCTGCCGTCGCGTCCACGTACCCGAGAACGTGATCGAGCTCTATCCCAAGGACGCCGACCTGCGGCCGTTCAAGGCGGTCAGCTACCTCGGCGTGCCGCTCGTCGATCACGAGGACCGCGTCGTCGGTAACCTCGCGGTGATCGACAGCCGGCCGATGCCGGAGGATCCGAAGGCGCTCGCGATCATCGACATCTTCGCTGCGCGCGCTGCCGCCGAGGTCGCGCGGCTGCGCGTCGAAGACGAACTGCGCGACCGTGAGCGCGAGCTGCAAGGGCTACTCGACAGCGCGCACGACGCCATCGTCCAGCTCGACGACGCCTACCGCATCGTGCGCGCCAACCGCGCGACCGAGAAGACGTTCCGCTTGAAACCCGACCGGCTCGGCGGGACGGACTTCCTCAAACTGCTCGGCGAGGACGCCGCCAAGCGCTTCCGCCGCTATGCCGAGAGCCTCGGCGACGGCGCCGCGCCGCAATCGACCTGGGTCTCCGGCGGACTCGAAGCGCGCCGCGGCGACGGCACGCCGTTTCCCGCGGAGGCATCGCTCGCCCGCTTCGTCAGCGGCGGGAAGCGCTTCGTCACCGTGATCCTGCGCGACGTCAACGACCGGCTCGAAGCCGAGCGGCGCATCTCCAGCCTGCAGCGCGAGACCGAGGCGCTGCGCGACGAGCTGCGCGCGGTCGAAGGCGGCGGCGAGATCCTCGGCGGCGCGCCCTGCCTGCTGGCGATGCTCGACGACATCGCGCAGGTGGCGCCGACCGACGCCACCGTGTTGATCCAGGGCGAGACCGGCACCGGTAAGGAACTGGTGGCGCGCGCGATCCACACCGCGGGTAAACGGCGCGACCGCGCGCTGGTCAAGGTCAACTGCGGCGCCATCCCGGCGACGCTGATCGAGAGCGAACTCTTCGGCCACGAGAAGGGCGCCTTTACCGGCGCCACCGCGCGCCGCGACGGACGATTCCTCGCCGCCGACGGCGGCACGCTGTTCCTCGACGAGATCGGCGAGCTGCCGCTCGAGCTGCAGGTCAAGCTGCTGCGCGTGCTGCAGGAGGGCGAGTTCGAGCCCGTCGGCAGCTCCCGGACGCAGAAGGTCGACGTGCGCGTGATCGCCGCGACGCACCGCGACCTCGAGAAAGAGGTCGAGGCGGGCCGCTTCCGCGCCGACCTGTTCTACCGCCTCAACGTCTTCCCGCTGCGCGTGCCGCCGCTGCGCGAACGTAAAGAAGATATCGGCGTGCTCGCCGCTGCATTCGTGGAGCGCGTCGCCGCCAAGGTCGGGCGCAAGGTCGAACCGCTCGGCGACGCCGACGTCCGCCGCCTGCAGGCCTGCGACTGGCCGGGCAACATCCGCGAGCTGCAAAACACGATCGAGCGCGGCGTGATCACTGCGCGCGACGGGAAGATCGACCTCGAACGCGCCCTGCCCGGGGCGGCGCCCCGGGAGCCGGAGCGCTCCGAGGGGTCGGACGCGCCCATCCGCACGGCCAAAGAAATGGAACAGCTCGAGCGCGAGAACCTGATCCGCGCCCTCGAAGCGGCCAACTGGAAGGTCGCCGGCGACGACGGGGCCGCCGCGCGCCTGGGGCTCAAGCCGTCGACGTTGAACTCCCGCCTACGCGCCCTCGGCATCGAACGCCCGCGCTGACCGGCGCGAGTTCTCGCGCATCCGCTTGCGAGATCCCGCGACTCACGAGATCTCGCCACCCGGCATACACCGGCGCAAGCGTTTTCAGTGGACTTTCACGACCTCACGAGTTGGCACGCGCGTTGCCATAAGGGTTCGGCACGCGATCAACGACGGTCGCGCAACGAAACGGAAAAGGAGAACGCCATGACCGTGAAGACCACCGTGAACGGAGTCGACGTCGACAAACTGATGGAGACCATCGACCTGCTCGGCCGTCAGCCGGAGCTCGGCACGTTCAAGTTCCGCACCAACAACAGCTGGATCGACGGCACGTACAACCGCGCCGAGAACCCCTCGGCCCTCGGCCCCGCGGCCAGCGAGCGCGCCGTCCCGCACACGCACGACATCGACGAGCCGCCGGTGCTGCTCGGCGAGGACCGCGGCGCCAACCCCGTCGAGTACCTGCTGGCCGGCCTGTCCGGTTGCGTCACGACGACCTTCATCGCCTACGCCGCCGCGCAGGGCGTGAAGATCGACGAGCTGCGCACCGAACTCGACGGCGACATCGACGTGCGCGCCTTCCTCGGCATCACGCACGACGTGCGCCCCGGCTACCAGAGCATCCGCATCAAATTCCACGTCAAGTCCGACGCACCGGAAGCGAAGATCCGCGAGCTGATGAAACTCGCCGAACGCCGCTCCCCCGTCGCCGAGAGCGTGCGCAACGGCGTGCCGCTCGAATTCACCCTCGCGTGAGCGAACCCTCGGGGTCAGGTCTCACATCGCTACATCCGGCGCAGCCGCGTGGCGATGTGGGGCCTGATCGCCGGATTCGGCCGCGAAAAGTAGCCGTATGAAACCCGACCCCCGTTTGTGCGGTTTCCGCAGCGGGGCTACGCTTCCCTGGCGAAACCGCAGCTCGATCATCCTCATCTCATTTCCGGGGCCCGTCTTCCGTACGTAGGTCAACTACTCGATCCGTCCGTTCTCGCGCGCCAGCTCGGGATGCCCGGCCTGGGGCACCCGCCGAGGTAGTCTAGGCTGATTCGAGCCTTTGGGTGGGGGCGTCGAAGTTGACCTAGCGCCCGATCCCGGACACTGAGACCCCGAAAATGTGGATAGAATTTCCTATCCGCTATCCGCCGAATCCACGTTTATTTGATTCGTCGCCCTGTTTCGTTAACGAGAGTTAAGGGGAGTGCTCTACAGTCCGAGGGTTACGGACACCCAGATGGACACCTGTTGCCGAGGAACCACGCACCCCCAATCTGACTAGGAGGCAAGTCACGCCCGGATCGGGCCTCGCCACGGTAGAATCGCGCAAGAATGGCCGACGAAACACGCGACAACGATCCCGAAGGCTTGGAGCCTACCGAACTTCCGCCAACGGCGAGTTCGCCGCCTGGCGGCGAGGCTAGGGGTCAGATCGGCCCCTATCGCCTGCTGCAAAAAGTCGGCGAGGGCGGGATGGGTGAGGTCTACAAGGCGGAGCAGACCCACCCCGTCCGCCGCACGGTCGCGCTCAAGGTCATCAAGCCGGGCATGGACACCAAGCAGGTCGTGGCGCGCTTCGAGGCCGAGCGGCAGGCGCTGGCGATGATGGACCACCCCGCCGTGGCCAAGGTCTTCGACGCCGGCGCCACGCCCCAAGGCCGCCCCTACTTCGCCATGGAGTACGTCGTCGCTCTTTCCCGTTTCCGAGAGTTACGAGGAGTGCTCTACAGTCCGAGGGTTATGGACACCCAGATGGACACCTGTTCTGATCGCTAGCCCGCTGCGCGCCGCAGCATCTGGACGCAGACCCCGATGTAGAACACGAGTTGGGCGGGCATGTTCGCGGTGGAGAACACTCCCGGCCATCCCCCCTCGATCCGTTGAACGATAGCCACCGCGGTCACCAGCGCCGTGAATCCCGCGATCAGGCCGACGATGCACAACCACCTGGGCAACGCACCGGATTGCCAGCCAGCGATGCTGAACCCTGTGGTGATTCCGGTCCATACCAACCGTGCGGCCATAAAGACGACATAGCTGAGGTCCCACAAGAGCAGCCGCAGTTCCGGATGCTCGGCGAACACAGGTAGGTCCAAAAACGCAGCGGTTGCCACGCCGTTGTTGACCGTCCCAACGGCCAGGACCGCAGCGGATGCGACGAGTGCCAGGATTCCCCACGCCTTCGCGCCGGAGTCCGCGGTGCGAGCGATCAGTGTATAGAGCCCAACAGCAAAAACGGCGTGGAGGATAAAGGCGAGGTTTCGCAACCCGTGTCCAAGCCCTGTTGAGTCGGCGTGATCGGCGAAAAATGCGGCGATCTCTTCCGGGCGAGCATCTCCCGCCGGGGATGGTGACGGCGTCAGCGCGAAGCTGGCAACCACGGAGAGCAATAGCGCGAGCAAGCCGAACAGGCCCCCGAGCCGAATGACCCAAACTTCACGAGGAACAACTCGTTGCGAGGTGTCGACGCTCATCGCTTATCTCCATCCGCCTAGTAGCGTGGGTGCACCAAAGCGAATCATTCGGGTGAGTGTACCGTAGGTCTGGCGCTGTGATGGAAGGGAGGATCGTGGCGGCGATCGCTGCGATTCCGACTCCGAATGTGCCCTTGGTGCCGGAGACAGGACTCGAACCTGTACTCCCTTGCGGGAAGAGGATTTCAAGTGCCTTTGCGAGAGCGGTCTGGATCGAAACTACCGACATACATCGTAGAGAACAATCAACTTAACCGTTGGTCACCGAGAGGCCGTTTTGACGTTGTGTGACTGTGTTTGACGATTGGCCTGGGGCACCCTTCGAGGTAAGCTAGGCTGATTCGAGCCTTTGGGTGGGGGCGTCAAAGTTGACATAGCGCCCGATCCCGGACGCTGATGACGCGAACGTTGGAAAAACGCGGATAGAATCGCCTAGCCGCAGCGAAGCCTCGGGGAGGGAATGAGCGAGAGAATTTATACGGTAATCCTCGGGGCGGGAAGCCACCTCCCGACTCGTAGCGTTGCCAATTCGGAATTCCTCACCCACAGGTTCTTCGAGGCGCAGGACAAGCCCTGTGACCCGTCCAAGAGCGACACGATCGTCCGGAAGTTCGAGGAGATCACCCGCATCGTCGAGCGCCGCTACGTCGACGACCATGTCGTGACGTCGGATATTGCGCTCCGCGCCGCGCACGATGCCCTGGCCAAGACCGGCATCGACAAGGAGTCGTTGGACTACCTCATCGTCGCGCACAACTTCGGCGACGTGCGAGCGGACAACCGCCGGTCCGATTTTGTGCCGAGCTTGTCCGCCCGGGTCAAGCAGCGGCTCGAGATCCACAATCCACGGTGCGTCGCGTACGATCTTCCCTTCGGCTGCGCCGGTTGGCTGCAGGGTGTCATCCAGACCGACTACTACTTCAGGTCGGGCGACGCGAAGCGGGCGATGGTGATCGGCGCCGAGACGTTGTCCCGGGTCTCCGACCCGCACGACCGCGACAGCATGCTCTACTCCGACGGGGCGGGCTGTGCGATCCTGGAAGCGCGAACCGCCGCCGAACCGGTGGGAATCCTGGCCCATGCCACCCGATCCGACACGCTCGACCACGCGTCGCTGATGTGGATGGGAGCGTCGTTCAATCCCGAGCTCGAGGGCGACGATCTGTTTCTCAAGATGCGCGGCCGGAAGCTCTACGAGTACGCTGTGACGCGTGTGCCGGAGGTCGTCCGCGAGAGTCTCGACAAGGCGGGTCTGAAACTCGGAGACGTGGCCAAGGTGCTCATGCACCAGGCCAACGCCAAGATGAACGAGGCGATCCTGAAGCGCCTTTTCGACCTGGAAGAAGACGGAGAGATCCCCGCCGGCGTCATGCCGATGACGATTTCTTTTCTCGGGAACAGCTCCGTCGCGACGGTGCCGACGCTGCTCGACCTGATCCTCGACGGCAAGCTCGAGAATCAATCCATCGATTCGGGGGACCTGGTCATCCTTGCCGCCGTGGGCGCCGGGATGAACATCAATTCGGTCGTGTACCGCTGGGCCTGACCGTCGCGACCGTGGCTGCCGGCTACCACGGGGTGCAGGGGCCCGTGCGCCCGCGAGCCGGGGCGGCGGTCGAAATCCGTTTGGCCTGGGGCACCCGTCGAGGTAGGCTAGGCCGATTGGCGCCCTTTGGGTGGGTTGGTCGAAGTTGACATCCGGCGCTGCATTCTTCTGCCTGGCGAGTTCGCCGATCTGGCCGGCGGCTAAGGCACCGAGACCGCTCTCAAGCCGCGCGTCCCGAGCAGCGGCGACTGCCCGTGAAGCAGCGCAGTCAGGCGTTCACTGTGCTACGGTTGTTCGTCACTTCTCCGAATAAGTCGCAGTACCAATCACAGGAGAAAGCTATGAGCAGGTTACGGGCGTTTCAAACTCTCTGTGCAATTGTCATTACGATCTTCGGCACCTTCGCTGCGCTGGCCCAGGATTCGGCGGGTTCGGGAACGATCACCGTTGCAGGGCAGACGATCGGCTTCAAGATTGACATCTGTAACAAGTTCTCCGGTGGTGAAGAATCGTCATTTACGATGGGCGGCACGGCGCAGATGCCGGGCGGCGGCATCTCGATGATTCAGGTCAACGTTGCCAACAAAACCGAAACGACCGAACACGCGGTGACCCTTTTTCAGATGGGCACGCAGTACATCGCTCATGCCAAAAAGATAGAAGGCCAGGAATGGAAAAACTCCAAGGGTGACCCGGCGGGACCGATTGTCACGATAGAAGGAAAGTCGATCTCCGTAAGCGGTGAATTCTTCAGGTCGGCTTATCCTCCGGAAAGCGTCGGAACAGGTACCCTCACTGCGACTTGCGGACAAGTTATGACGATGGATATTCAATAGGAGCAATTCGGTGCAACGCGCGGCACCTCTGATTGACACTGCCCGACGACATTGCCCAATACAGGCGATACCGGGAGCACAATCGGACGTCTCAAGTCTTTCTTTCTTGTTACGGATAGGTCTTCCTGGTTCTTCCCGGTCGGCCCTGCACCTAATTCGTAATCAGCAGGTCCGCGGTTCGAGCCCGCGCGTCGGCTCCAGATTCTCCTGGGGCTCTACGATCGCCCGGCATCCTCCCACGGAACCCATCGGGCCGTCATTTCGAAAATGTCCGAAGGCGAATCGTGGGCTTCTTGACCGGTTCGACAAAAGCGATTAACTTTCTTATATGAGACGAGTTGGCTCAGCGATCTGCGGGCTGATTCTGTGCGCCGTCCTGACGTCGCTTCCAGTCCTCCTTCAGCCGGAATTCGACGTCGCCGCGCACCTGCCTGTCGAACCCGGCCTCCCGGCCGAGGCCGACGAGCCGATCGATCCCAAGATCGACGAGCGAAACGAGGACAAGGGGTATCGGAGCTCGATCCTCGTCGGGTCGACGCCGCGTAACGCCACGCTGTTCCTGCGCCTGCAACTTCCACACGCACGACGCTGCGACGATCCCCACGGTTCGCGAATTCACGGCCTGCGAGCCCCGCCCGCCTAGTCCGCAGTTCGAATCCCAGACAACACGAGTTGCGGCGTGTCCCACGGGACACCCCGTTGCCGTACGCGCAACGGAAGAGTTGTTGTGAACGAACCCGGGCCGCGCTCGGTCGAGCGTTGTCCCGTACAGGCGAACGGTCATGAATTATCGGAGCGTGGTTTTCCTCCTCGGGAGGCTGCTTTTGGTGCTCGCTGCGACGCTGACGATCCCTGGCGGTGTCGCTCTGGCCTACGGGGAATCGGTCGCGGCCGCCTTCCTGGAGTCCGCGTTGATCGTCGGCGCGGTCGGCGCTCTGGTCGAGGTCTTCTTCAGAACCGACTTGAACGGCTGTTTCGGCCGGCGCGACGCCTTCATGCTGGTCGCCGCCGCGTGGCTCGTCGCGACCCTCGTTGGAGCCCTCCCCTATGTGCTCATCAAGGGCCCGTCTTTCATCGTGTACGGGCTCTTCTAATCGGCGTCCGG
>WVWW01000238.1:9361-11016 GCA_011773795.1 Acidobacteriota bacterium | reverse complement strand
TGCCGCCGACCGACGAGGTGAGGTTCAACGGTGCCGACAGATAGTCGAGTCCCCGGCGGCGCAGGTTCTCGGCGAGCTCGTGCCAGAAGATCCCCGCCTGGGTGCGCACGGTCATCGCGCCCGGATCGATCGCGAGCACCCGGCTCATCCCGGTCATGTCGAGCATCAACCCGCCGAAGGCGACCGACTCGCCCTCGGTGGTCAGACCGCCGCCGCGCGTCGTCACCGGAACGACGTGCTCCTGGGCGGCCCGCAGCACCGTGGCGACCTGCTCCGCCGAGCGCGCGACCAGGCAGGCCGTGGGCATGCCGTGCGCCATCCCGCCGGCATCGGTCACGTAGAGCGACCCGTGAACCGGCCCCTCGCGGAGTTCGATCCCGGCGGAACGCAGCGCGTCGCGAAAGGGGCCCCAGCCCGTTCCCTGCCAACGCGGGGGGTTGGACTGCTGCCGTGGGATCCCGGCCAGCGCGTCCGGCGCGACCGGGTCGGGCGGGATCGTGCCGCGTGGGATGTCCGGGATCCGCATGTGACGCATAATAGTCCGCTTTCGAGGAGTTTCCGCTGCGAATCGTCCTGCTCACGACGCTCACGATGGTCGCCTTCGCGGCGAACTCGATCCTCTGCCGGCTGGCGCTGGGGGACGCGACCATCGACGCGGCCAGTTTCACCACGATTCGTCTGGCGTCGGGCGCGCTGATGCTGCTCCTCGTCTCGGCGATGACGCCTCGCGGTGCGGGACGCGCCGGCAGTGACTGGCTCTCGGCCTTCTTGCTGTTCGCCTATGCGGTGGCCTTTTCGTTCGCCTACATCAGCCTCGGAGCCGGGACGGGCGCGTTGATCCTGTTCGGTGCCGTCCAGGCGACCATGCTCATCGTCGCGTTGCGAACGGGGGAACGGCCGCACGCGCTGGAGTGGATCGGCCTGGTCCTCGCGGTCGGGGGTCTGGTCTATCTCACGCTACCCGGGCTCAGCGCACCGTCACCGATTGGATCGGCGTTGATGGCGGTCGCCGGAGTCGCATGGGGTTTCTACTCTCTACGGGGCCGCCGCGCGGGGAATCCCAAGCTCGCGACGACCGCCAACTTCGTACGTTCGGTTCCGATCGCGGTGATCGTGAGCGCGATCGCGGTGCGGCAGTTCTCCGTATCGCCGCGCGGTGCGTTGCTGGCGGTACTCTCGGGCGCCGTCGCGTCCGGGCTGGGTTACGTCTTGTGGTACACGGCACTGAAGGGGTTGACCGCGACACGCGCGGCCATCGTGCAGCTCTCCGTGCCCGTCATCGCCGCGATCGGCGGCGTGATGTTCCTCTCGGAGCAGATCACGTGGCGGTTGCTGGTCTCGTCGGCCCTCATCCTGGGCGGCGTCGCGCTGTCGGCCACCGTCAGAAGTTCGAGCGCGCCCAGTCCCGCAACGTCTCTTTCTCCTGATCGCTGAGACGCGCACCGGGGTGCAGGAGCACGTAGCTCCTCAGCGGCATCTCGTCCTCGGCGATCTGCTCGTCGATCTCACGGAAATTGTGCTCGAGCTTCTCGAAATCGAGCACGGGCCACTGCGAGAAGTTCAAATCCTCGCGCCCGTCGTGAACGTGGTGCGAGAGCCACCACGAAACCGGTGCCACGTACGCGTACCACGGCCATCCGGTCTCGTGGGAATGA
>WVWW01000238.1:0-9345 GCA_011773795.1 Acidobacteriota bacterium | reverse complement strand
CTGAACTGTAGCGCCACGAACACGACGGCGAGAGCGATCGGAAACCACCGCAGCGCGGTGCGTAAATGCGACTTGCCCATGTGACCTCTCCTCGACTCGGATGCCTTGATGCGCTCGAGCATCGCCTTCGATCATCCGTTGTCCGGCTCGAGCTCGATGCCCTCGAGGTCTTCCGGGTCCATTTCCCTGCCGACGTTTATTTTATCTCAACCTCGACGCGTCGGATTAGACTCTTTCCCCATGGGGGAGACGGTTGTCCGGGTCAGCATCTGGTTGGCCTTGTTGGGCTACCCCGCGGGGCCGCTCGGCCCGGCACTGGGGACGGTTCGCGGGCGCCGCATCGCGCGGCTGGTCTGGACGCTGGGGGCCGCGTTCTTCGCGGTGCACGTCGCCAGCTCGTTTCACGTGTTTTACGACTGGAGCCATGCGGTCGCGCTTGCAGAAACCGCGCGCCAGGTGGAAGAGCTGGCAGGCCGGGGCTTCGGCGCGGGTATCTACCTGAATTACCTGTTTACCGTCGTATGGACCGGCGACGCGATCTGGTGGTGGGCCGCCGAGGCGGACTACCGGCGCCGCTCGTTGACCGTTTTCGTCCTCATGCACGGCTTCTTTCTGTTCATGATCTTCAACGCCACCGTCGTCTTCGAGAGCGGAGCCGTCAGTTTCGTGGGAGCGTTGGTGACGATTGCAGGAGCGGCCGCTCTGATACGTACCGCGCGCATCCACAGGGTTCGTCGATGAACATCGCGTACATCACGGCGGGTGGTGCCGGCATGTTCTGCGGCAGCTGCATGCGCGACAACACGCTCGCGGCGGCGCTGCACCGGATGGGATCGTCGGTCACGCTCGTGCCGACGTTCACCCCGATTCGTATCGACGAAGACGACCACAGCATCGATCGTGTGTTCCTCGGCGGGATCAACGTTTACCTCGAACAGAAGTCGGCGGCGTTCCGGCATCTCCCCCGGTTCCTTCGCCGCGCCCTCGATCACCCGCGGTTGTTGCGCCTGCTCTCGAAGCTGAGCCTCCAGCAACGCCGCTCGGAAGACGGTGCCGTGGCCCTCTCGCTGTTGCGTGGCGAGGAGGGTCACCAGCAAGCGGAGATCCGCGATCTTGTGGACTTCATCGAGGACACGCTCGAGCCCGATCTGGTCAATCTCACGAATCTCCTGATCGCAGGTTTCGTACCGGCGTTGAAGCGCCGCCGCGATGTGCCGGTCGTGGTCACGCTCCAGGGCGACGACGTCTTCCTCGACACGCTCGACGCCTCGGACCGCGAGGCCGTGCTCGTGGAGATGCGCCGCATCGCTCGTAGCGTGGACGGCTTCGTGGTGTTCAATCGCTACTACCGGGATGTCATGGCGGACCTGCTCGAGGTCGATGTCGGGCGATTTCACATCGTGCCGCTGGGCTTGGCCGAGCCCGAGAGCTTTCATCGGCGACGTACCCGTCCAGCCGGTGCCCCGCCCACGGTCGGCTACCTCGCCCGCATCTGTCCCGAGAAGGGCTTCCATGTGCTGGTCGACGCGTTGCTCCGACTGCGTGAGCTGCCCGGGATGGAACAGGCGCGCTTGCGCGCGGGAGGCTGGCTGGGCGGGTCCGACCAGGCGTTTTTCGAACGCGAACGGAATCGGCTGGCCGCCGCGGGGGTGGCGTTTGACAGGGTCGACCTGCCCGATCGCGCCGCCAAGATCGACATGCTGAGCACGGTCGACGTGTTCTCGGTGCCCACCGTGTATCGCGAGCCGAAGGGCATCTACGTCCTGGAGTCGCTCGCCGCGGGGGTCCCGGTCGTCCTCCCCCGCCACGGTGCGTTCCCCGAACTGCTCTCCGACACGGGGGGCGGGCGCCTCGTCCCACCCAACGACCCGGACGCGCTCGCCCACGAGTTGCACGCGCTCCTGCTGGATCCGACGGAGAGACGCCGGCTGGGGGATGAGGGGCGACAACGGGTCTGCGAGACTCGCGGTGACGGGACCATGGCACGCGAGACGCTTTGCGCTTGGGAGCGCGTGCGCTCCGAGGACCGGCCGGAATAAGCCGGCGCGTTTTGCGTTCCCAACCTCCTGGGAGAGACTACGCGCATGATCGACGGTGTCCGGGCGCTGTTCGCGCCCAAGAAACCCGAGCCTTCCTACCCGCGGCTTCCGCTCGTGGGGGAGAACGGCGAGAGTTCCGTGCCCGGCGTCTACCTCGTGGGCGAAGTCGGGGGAACCCCGCTGATCAAGCTCGGGCTGAACCAGGGCGTCGAGGTCATCGAGCGGTTGCGGCGCGAGTTGGGTGAGTCGAGCCCGGCGGAGGGCGAGCTCTACGACGTGATCATCGTCGGCGCCGGCTCGTCGGGGCTCGGCGCCGCCATGCGCGCCCACGAGCTGGGCCTGCGCTACGTCGTCCTCGAGTCCGAGCGGATCGCGATGACCGTCGTCAACATGTTCAAGGGCAAGTTCCTGTTCGCCGAACCGCTGGACGTGCCGAATCGCAGCTCGATGTGGTTCGAGGAATGTACCCGCGAGGAGCTGCTCGAACGCTGGAACGAACAGATCGAACGGACCGGTCTCGACATCCGCACCCACGAGAAGGTCGTCGGCCTGCGCCGGCAGGGCGACCGGATCGAGGTCGAGAGCGTCGACGCCGTGTATCGTGCGCGCCGGGTCGTGCTCTGCGTCGGCAAGGCGGGGAACCCCCGCAAGGCCGGGGTGCCGGGCGAAAAAGAGCACGCCGACAAGCTGTTTCATCAGCTCAGCGATCCGGATGAGGTGCGCGACAAGCACGTGCTCGTGTACGGCGGTGGGGACGTGGCCGCCGAGGCGGCGCTGGCCCTTTGCGATCACAACCGCGTCACCATGGCGACGATCGACGAGGAGCTGACCTTCCCGCGCAAGCGCAACCGCGATGCACTGCTCGAACGTCAACGGGCCGGAGCGCTCGACCTGCGCATGGCCACGCGGCTGACACGGATCGATCGCGACACGGCAACGATCCGACCGGCGGAGGGCCCTGAGGAGACCCTGCGCAACGACCTGGTGTTCGAGATGATCGGCGCGGAGCTCCCGCTGGGGTTCTTCCGCCGCGCGAAGATCAAGCTCGAAGGCGACTGGGACGTCAGGCGGTGGGTCTATCTGGCGCTGGTCTCGGTGTTCGTCTACAGCTTCTACTCACTCAAGAAGTTCCCCGAGATGCCCTACGCCTGGCCGTTCAACCACCTGATCTCGGTCGAGGGGTTCGCACCGGTTCTGACGTCGATCTTCGATATCGCCTTCGCTCCGTTCGCCTGGATGTTCGAATCCGCGGCGTTGGAGCAGATGCGTTCGACGTTGTGGTTCCAGCAGGGCTACCTGTACAGCCTGATCTACACGATCGTCATGGTCGTGTTCGGCTGGCTCGCGTTCAAGCGCTGGAGCGGGATCGCCCGGGACGACCGCTATCAGAAGTGGCGTTATGCCACGCTCGTCACCTTCCAGGTCCTGTTCTTCCTGATCGTCAACGTCATCGCCGTGCAGGCGATGAGCATCGAGTACACCTGGCGTGCCTGGGGCCTGTACCAACCGTGGCCGCTGTTCTTCAACACGTTCCACTGGTGGAACACGAGCGACCCGCGCGTGCTCCTCTACGGCTTCATCGGCGCCGGGCTGTTGGGAACGTTTGTTGCGATCCCGATCGCCAGTCTCAAGCACGGCAAGCGCTTCTGCACGTGGATCTGCGGCTGCGGGGGTCTGGCCGAGACGCTCGGCGATCGCTGGCGTCACCTGTCTCCGAAGGGACGCCGGTCGAGGGCCTGGGAGTTCCAGGGCTTCGTCATCCTGATCGCGGTGCTGATCGTGACGCTCATCACCGTCGGTGCCTTCCAAACACGCGCCGACAACGGCTGGGCCAAGGCCTACAGCTACCTGGTCGACTTCTGGCTCGTCGCGGTGATCCCCGTCGCGCTCTACCCGTTCTTCGGCGGCAAGGTCTGGTGCCGCTACTGGTGCCCGCTGGCGGCCTGGAACCAGGTCCTCGCCGCCTGGTACGGACGCCTCAAGATCAAAGCCAACGACAAGTGCATCTCGTGCACGCTGTGCAGCCGCCACTGCCAGGTCGGCGTGGACGTGATGGCGTTCGCCAAGAACCAGGAGGCGTTCGACAACCGCAACTCGTCCTGCATCCATTGCGGCATTTGTATTGACGTCTGTCCGATGGACGTGCTGTCCTTCGACGACAAGAAGCCCGATCGACCGGGGGAAAACAGGAGACCTTGAGGGAGGTCCGGCGATGCGATCAGGCCAACAGCCGCTCGTCGCTCTGGCGCTGTGGCTTGCGACGGCGTCGAGTCCGGCCGTGGAGATCGCCCCCCGGGATGCACGCTCCATCGCCCCGCCCGCCGCAAGCACGCGATCCGAACGCGTGATCCCCGGGAACACGACGTCGATGGCCGCAGCGGCCCAGCGCTTCCTCGACCGCCTCGGGGGTACCTGGATTTTCGATTTCGACCCACGCACTCGGCGGGCCACGCTCGTTCAGGGGTCCGGGATCCCGCTCGTCCCGGGACGCGGTAACCGACTCGGTCCGGAAGTCCTCACCGGCGTCGACCTGGCCGACGGCGAGTTGACGGTCGACGCGCTCGAACCGCTCGCACGCGCTTTCATCCGGCAGAACGCCGACTTGCTGGCACCGCCCACGGGCCGTCTCGAGCTCGATCGGGTGAGTAGTAGCTCTCGCGATGGCGGGCGTCTCCACAGCCTCTACTTCGAGTGGCTCGTCGGTGACGTGCCGGTGGAGACCGCACGGGTGTTCGTTCGCCTCAACAGTGGCAACATCACGCAGTTCGGTGCGCCGCTGGTCGGACCCGTCGAGGTCGACGTCTCGCCGGTCCTCGACGGCCCGAAAGCGGAGCGACGGGTCTTCGCCTGGAGCGGTGATTCGCAGGAGATTGCACAGTCAAAGGGCGAGCCGCGTCTCATCCTCCAGCCCGAAGAGGCCGGCGCCACGTTACGGTACCGGCTCGTCTGGGTCGTCACCTACCGCATGCCCGGCGAGATCGAGACGTGGGAGGCACGCATCGACGCCCGTACGGGCGATGTCGTCGGTTTCCGTGACATCAACCGTTATGGCAGGGCCGAGGGCGGAGTCTACCCGCGTACCGTGACCGATGCGGAAATACGCGTTCCTCTCCCCTACGTCAGTGCGGAGGGCGAGACACCCGTACTGTCCGACACGGCCGGAGCCTTTGCCCATCTGGGTGGAGCGATCGTGTCCGGGCTCGACGGGCCGTTCTTCACCACCACCTGCGAGGCCTGTACGGCCCCGGCGCAGGCTCTGGTCAACAGCGAGAGTGGTTTCGGCCGTATCGACTTCGGTCTGGGCGGTGTGGACGAGGTCGGGAACGGCCGGTCCACCCTCGCCGAGCGCAACGCCTTTTATCACATGAACCAGGTGCGACGATTCTCGAAGAAGTGGCTTGCGCTTCCTTGGTTCGATTCCAACGTCGGCGTCCGGGTCAACGTCCAGGACACGTGCAACGCCGTGTGGACGGCAGGAGAGGCCAACTTCTTTCGCTCGGGAAACGGCTGCAACAACACCGGTGAAATCAGCGATGTCGTGTACCACGAGTGGGCACATGGCCTCGATGAGAACACACGGCCCGGCGACGGCGCCACCGGTGAGGCCACCGCCGACATCGTCTCGATGCACCTCACACACAGCGCACTCATCGGACCCTACTTCAAAACGACCGGCGAGCCGGTTCGCAACCTCGATCAGCTCACCACCCCGAAAGGTCTGTTGACGACCTCGAACATCGGCACCCATTGCCCGGTGACCGGTTTTCTCGGCCCTCTGGGATACGAGATCCACTGCGAGGGGGAGATCTACGGTCAGGCGGCCTGGGATCTCGCGCAGGCGCTCATCTCGGTGCACGGCTACCACACCGGTTGGAGAACTTCCGAGAGAATCTTCTTCAACTCCCTGGCTGATTCCGGGTCGTACCTCCCGGGCGG
Organism: Acidobacteriota bacterium; assembly: GCA_011773795.1. Lineage (GTDB taxonomy): Bacteria > Acidobacteriota > Polarisedimenticolia > Polarisedimenticolales > Polarisedimenticolaceae > WVWW01. The sequence continues at coordinate 3,370 of WVWW01000238.1, read as the reverse complement.
TAGTTTTCCTGTCTACGACGCCTACGTGAACGCCGACGACGATGACGGGAACCTCATGAACGGCACGCCCAACGGGTCGGCGATCTTCAACGCTTTTGACGCACACGGGATCGCCGGCAGCACGGTCACGAGCTCGGCGGATTGCACCCGCCCGGCTCAGCCGGCGCTGGCCGCGGTCCCTGATTGCGACAGCGTCGATCTGTCGTGGAACTCGATACCCGGTGTCAACGGGTACACAATCCTGAAGAGCGAACTGCGCGACGATCGCGGCTTCTTTCACGTCGCCGACGTGACCGCGGCGGAGACGACGTTTTCCGACACGGAAGTCGCTCCCGGGATCGATTACCACTACGTCGTCCTTTCGTTCGCAGCGGACGGGTGCGAGTCCACGGTCGAGAACCCTGTCCACGTGTCGCTCACCGCCCAACCCGTCCTGAACGCCCGCGCCGTCGCCGCCACGGACGATCCGCAGGGGAACCGCTCGGGCTTCGCCGATCCCGGCGAGACGGTGGACCTCGTCGTGACGCTCGAGAACGCGGGGACGCTCGACTCGACCTCGGTCACGGCGACGCTGACCTCGAGCACACCGGGCGTGACACTACTCTCCGATACGGATGGCTGGCCGGCGATCTCGGTCGGCTCCGAGGCCGACAACACCGGCGTGCTGCGATTCGAAACAAACGACCAGGTCGTCGAATGTGGCGATACGCTACGCTTCGAGCTGGCGGCGGTCGACACGTCGCTCTGCCTGTCGGAAAACTCGTTCCTGGACGTCCCGGTGGGCGACCGCACGGTCACGGAACAGGACGACTTCGAGATCGATCGCGGCTGGAGTCACGACTCGGTCAATTCCACGGCCACCACCGGAGGATGGACGCTCGGCGATCCGGACGGGACGACGTTCCAGCCGGAGAACGACGTGACCGAGCCCGGCACGCAGGCCTGGTTCACCGCTCCCAACGCCGGCGGGTTGGGTTCCGACGACGTGGACGGCGGGGAGGTGATCCTGCTCTCCCCGACTTACGATCTCTCGGGGCAAACCAAGGCAATCCTCTCGTACCACCGATGGTTCGGCAACCGTGACATCGGCGAGGATGCCGGAGACTTCTTCGCCGTGGACGTGAACGACGGGACGGGGTGGGTCAACCTCGAGACGCTCGGCAACGATCGGTCGGCCGCGTACTGGACTTATGTGGAGTTCGCGTTGCACGATTTCGTCGCGCTCACTTCCAGCGTCCAGTTTCGTTTCCGCGCCGCGGACGGGCCGGCCGCCGACAACCTGATCGAGGCCGCGGTCGACGAGATCCGCATCGACGAGCCGCTGTGTGACTTGACGCCGGCTTGCTTCGCGGAGCCGACCTTCTCCGGTCTACAGAGCGCAACGCCGGGAAGCTCCTGTGCCCGGGTGGACCTGAGCTGGCAAGCGGCGGCTTCCAACTGCGTCGACGCGACGATTTCTTACAACATCTATCGCGCGACAACAGCGGGTCTCGTGCCCTCGGCCGTTAACCTCGTGGCCAGCGGTGTGACCGCAACGTCTTACGTCGACGACTACCTCGAGCCCGGAACGACCTACCACTACATCGTCCGCGCCGATGACTCCCGATCGGGAGAAGACGGCAATACGGTGGAGTTGAGCGCCATCGCGACCGTGACACCCGACATCGTGGCACCGATGTTCGCCGGTCTCGAGACGCTGAGCTCGGGCACCTCGTGTGGCGAGATCGAGCTTGGCTGGTCGGCGGCACAGGATAGCTGCAGCGAGCCGGTCACCTATCACGTGTACCGCTCGACCGACCCGGCCTTTGCGCCCGGCCCGTCCAACCTGGTCGGCTCCACCCTGTCGGCGGGTTTCGTCGATGCGGCCCTGACGCCGGGGGCTGCATTCACCTATCTGGTACGCGCCGCGGACGCGCTCGGGAACGAGGACATCAACGACGTTCGCCTGACCACCGGTGCGGGCGCAACCGACCTCACGCTGCTGGCGCTCGACTTCGAGCCGGACGATGGCGGGTGGATGGTGGTCGATCCCAACGACGCGTTGACCGGCCACTGGGAATGGGGTGATCCGGAGGGCACCGAGAGCCAGCCGGAGGATGATCACACACCGGCCCCGGGCGTCAACGCCTGGGTCACCGGCCTGCTGGCAACGTTGCCTGAGGGACGCGAGAACGACATCGATTTCGGCACGACGACCCTGCAGTCGCCGTCGTATGACCTGTCCACCACGGTGAACCCGGCGGTCCGTTACGCGCGCTGGTACGTCAACGAGCTGAACGGCATTCCCGGCGCGGACACGTTCCTGATCGAAGTCGATGGGGGCCTCGGGTGGATGCAGCTCGAGCAGGTCCCTCCGGGAGAGCCCCCGGGTTGGGTGGAGGTCGAGATTCCTCTCGGGGGTCTGATCTCGACAAACGATCGCGTGAAGTTCCGTTTCACTGCCCGTGACCTGGAACCCGTCCTCGGAACCAAGGTCGAGGCCTGCGTGGACGACTTCCGGCTCGTGGACGCCGGCCAGGGATGTGTCGGGTGCGCGCTTCCGGTTCCGACGGTGGACACCGTCGTCCTGGATCGTATTGGCGACGACGTCGTCCTCGACTGGTCGTCCGAACCCGTGTCCGCGACGCGCTACGTCGTCTACAGACTCGAGGGCTCCTCGTATGGCGATGCCGTCTCGATCGGAAGCACGGGGACCACGACGTTCGTCCACACGGACGCCGGCCTCAGCGGCGCCGACTTCTTCTACCGTGTGACGGCCGTGGACGCGTGCGGGAACGAATCCGGCCTTCAGTAGCGGAGCGTCAGATCGAGCCTCGAGGTGTACCAGTCCATCATCTGCTCGCGGGTGACGGACCTCGTCACGTCGTCGCTCCATCGCCCGAACAGCAGGACGAGGAACAGTCTCAACGTCCACTTCGCGATCGTCCGCAGCCTGGGCTTCACGACGCCTCCCGGCCGGCGCCTCAGCGTCGAGGGATGCGCCTTCGCGCGATGTCCCCGACCTCGATGCGACCCGGTTTCTTGACCCTCGCATTGATTCCACGCAGGTTCAGGTGGCGCCGGTCCACGGCATTCACGAACTTCATCGCCTCGACACCGAACCGCCGGACGAACTTCTTGCAGCCGAGATGGGGTTGGTCCGTCACCACGAGGACCGCCTCTCCGATCTCCAACTCCGTGCCCGGAGGGAGGTTCTCGGCACCGAGATCCAGGTCGAGGTAGAGCTGGTCGCCGGCAAGGGCGCGACGCTCGGGATCCTGTGCAACGAGCTGCGCGACCCGGGCGTTCATGATGTTGATCTGCATCTCCGGATGCGCCGTCCCGTCGGAGGTGCGACCGCTGCCCCGGGCTTTCCAGTTGTCGCCGACGA
>WVWW01000239.1:4164-11992 GCA_011773795.1 Acidobacteriota bacterium | reverse complement strand
CCTGACGGGCGCCGGAGTGTCCGCGGAGAGCGGCCTGGCGACCTTCCGCGGCGAGGGGGGCCTCTGGGAGGGCCGTGATCCCGTGGAGTTGGCGACCCCGGAGGCGTTCCGCAGAGATCCGAAAACGGTCTGGCGGTTCTACACGGAGCGCCGGGAGAAGGCGGCCCAGGCGTCACCGAACGCCGGGCACCGGGCCCTCGCCGCACTGGAGGAGGCGCTGGGCGAGCGGTTCTTGCTGGTCACGCAGAACGTCGACGGGTTGCACGAGCGCGCCGGCAACAGGCGCATCGTGAGATTGCACGGATCGTTGTGGCGGCTTCGCTGCACGCGATGTGGTGACGAGGACGAGGACCTCGACCTCACCGCGTCTCATCGTTGCCGCTGCGGGGGGCGGCGACGCCCCGGCGTCGTATGGTTCGGCGAGCCGCTTCCCGAGGGAGCGTACGAACAGGCTGCGGAGGCCGCGGCTCGCGCCGACATCGTGCTCGTCGCGGGCACCTCATCCATCGTCTACCCCGCGGCGGGGCTTCCCGAGATCGGCCGCGAGGCGGGCGCCTGGACGGTCGAGATCAACCCGGAACGGACCGCGATCTCCGATCGCGTCGACGAGCGGGTCCCGGCGGCCTCGGGCTCGGCCCTGCCGGCACTGGTCGAAGCCTCCTCCCTGGGTGCCGACTGATGTCGCGCAAGATTCTCTGGATCGACGGTTCGTCGGGCGCCTCGGGCGACATGGTGCTCGGGATGCTCGTCGATCTCGGTCTCCCGGTCGACGACTTGAGGCGCGCGCTCGAAACACTGCCGATCGACGGCTGGTCGTTGACCGAGCGGCGCGTCGAGCGATCCGGGGTGGCCGCGTGCAAGATCGACGTTCACGTGCCGGCCGACGCGCACGGCAGGGGTTGGAAGCAGATCCGCGACATCGTCGAGAGCGCCCGCCTCGATCTGCCGGTCAAGCAGAGCGCGCTTGCCGTGTTCCGGCGCCTGATCGACGCGGAGGCCCGGGCACACGGAAGGGCTTTCGAGGAAATCCATCTGCACGAGGCCGGGGGGATCGACGCGATCGTCGACGTCGTCGGGGCCTGTGTCGGTTTTCACGCGCTCGGTGTCGAGCGGATCGTCGTCTCGCGGCTCACCACCGGATTCGGCACCGTCCGTTGCGCCCACGGTGTCTACCCGGTGCCGGGTCCCGCGACGCTGAACCTGGTCCGAGGCATCCCCGTCGAGGCGGGCTCGATCGAGGCCGAACGACTGACGCCGACGGGCGCGGCGATCCTGACCACGCTGGCCGATGCCTGGGGAACGATGCCGGCGCTCGAGGTCGAAACGAATGGCTACGGTTCGGGGTGTGCCGATTTCGGCGAGACACCCAACGTGTTGCGAGGCGTGCTGGGTCGCGAGGACCTCGAGATCGACGCGCAGACGACCCGCTCCGTCGTGGTGATCGAGACCAACCTCGACGACGCGACGCCGCAGGCGCTCGCCTTCACGATCGAGCGGCTGCTCGACGACGGAGCCCTCGATGCCATGATTTCGCCGGCGCTCATGAAGAAGGGTCGGCCAGGCCATCTCCTCACCATCCTCGCCCGGCCCGCCGATGCCGATCGCTTGGGGCGCATCGTGCTGGCGGAAACACCGGCGCTGGGTCTAAGGTTTCGCCGCGAGCACCGCGTCGAGCTCGAGCGCCGCTTCGAGACCGTGTCGACACCTTTCGGCACCATCCGGCTGAAGGTCGGCACGCTCGAGGGTGAGACGCTCAACGTGTGGCCGGAGTACGAAGACTGCGCGGCGGCCGCCCGGAATCACGGCGTGCCGTTCGTGCAGGTGCAGCAGGCGGCGCTCAGCGCCGCGCGACAAGGAGTCATTCCCGATGGACGAAACGAAACCGGAAGCGGAGCCGCGGAAGGAAGAACCGAAGAAACTCAGCTTTGACAAGTTCATGCAGATCGACATGCGGGTCGCACGGGTCACCGAGGCCGAGCGCGTCGAGGGCACGGACAAGCTCCTGAGGCTGCAGCTGGACGTCGGGGATCTCGGTCCGCGGCAGATCGTTGCCGGCGTCGCCGAGGCGTACGAGGCGGATCAACTGGTCGGCATGAAGATCGTGATCGTCGCCAACCTGAAACCCGCGCGCATCCGCGGCGTCGAAAGCCAGGGCATGCTGCTCGCGGCCGACCTCGGCGGCCGCCCGATCGTGGCGACCTTCGGCGAGGACGTCGCGCCCGGCACCCGCGTCCGCTGAACAAGGAAAGGGGACAGACTTCAAGTCTGCCCCCGGGCATCAGAGTTCTTCGATGTAGCGGATCTGGGACTTGAGGAACCGTTTGGACTGCTCGCCGCCGTCCAGCTCGATCGCATCCTCGGCGTACCGCCGCAACACACCCTCGGCCCGTGTCCCGTCGATCAGCTCGACGGCCAGACGGTCCCCCGCTTTCAGCCGGCCATGGAGGAACCGGCGTTCCATGTCGGTGTCGCTCTGCGGCGGCTTACGGCGGCCGGTGGGGCGTTGGCGCGGAGGTCGTGACATCAGGGCCAGTATAAGGTGAACCGGCCTGCAGTGCGGTGACCGCCGCCGCCACGACGATATCGTCCGTGCCGCACCCGCGCGAGAGGTCGTTTGCCGGGCGGTCGAGACCACGCAACAACGGCCCGATGGCCTGGGCCCCGGCGAGTCGCTCGGTCAGCTTGTAGGCGATGTTGCCGGCATCGAGGTTGGGGAAGATCAGCACGTTCGCGCGGCCGGCCACGGAGCTCCCCGGCGCCTTCGCGGCACCGACCGCGGGCACCAGCGCGGCGTCGCCCTGCAACTCGCCGTCGATCTCGAGGTCGGGCTGTGCCGAGCGCACGATCTCGAGGGCGCGGCGGATCGTGTCGATCGATTCGTGTTCCGCGCTTCCCTTCGTCGAGAAGGAGAGCAACGCCACGCGCGGCTCGGCCGCACAGAGGTGCCGATACTGGTCGGCCGTGCCTCTCGCTATCTCGGCCAGTTGCTCGGCGTCCGGCTCCGGCACCAGCCCCGCATCGGCATAGGCCAGCACGCTGTCCCCCGACTCCGTCGGCGCCGCCAGTTGCATCAGGAAGAACGACGACACGACCCCGGTTTCGGGAGCCGGCTTCAAGATGCGTAGCGCGGCGCGCAGCGTCTCCGCGGTGGTATGCGTCGCCCCCGAGACGGTTCCGTCGGCCAGTCCGGCGCGCACGAAGGCCGCCGCGTAGTGCAACGGCTCGGCGATCAGCTCCGCCGCGTCCCCGCGACCCTGCCGCGCCTCTTCGACCGCGCGAACGCAGGTCGCGTGACCCGCGTGGCTCGACGGGTCCACGATCTCCACCTGGTCGGGATAGGTAGAACGATCGCCGCCGAAATCCAGTAGGACCGGCTCGACGATCCGTTCCCGTGCCAGCCGTTTCACGGCGGCGACGGTGCGCGGATCGTCCGACTCGGGAAATACGATCCGCCGTTTGCGCTCGGCGGCGCGCGCGAGGATCTGATCGAGAACGCTCACCGGCGCATGGTACTGCAGAACCGATGGCAGAGGATCGCGGTCAACAACGGGAGGCCGTACTCGATCGAACGGACCAGCCACGGGACGTCGGAAGCGCCACCGACGTAGGCGAGCGGAACGAGACCTGCGAAGCACAGCCAGAAGACCGAACGGTAGGCCGCGGCGAAGGGCAGGACCCAGAGGACGTACCAGGGGTGCAACGTCGGCACGAGCAGCAGGACGCCGGCGAGTCCCAGGTAGATCTCACGCGGCGCGGTCAAGCCACGCCGGAAGCTCAGCCGGACGACCCAGGCGAGCGCCAGCACCGCGACGATGCCGCGCGCGATCTCCCGCGGCCAGACCTTGGTGTAAACCCGGTTCCAGAAGTCCTCGCCTCCGCCGAGCTTGTCGCGGAGCGTGCCGACCATGGGTTTGAGTCGTCGGCCGGTGTCGACCCACTCCAACAGACCTTCGATCCCGCTGTAGACCACGGCGTTGCGCTCCCACCGTGCGGTGTAGTCGAACAACCCGGAGCCGATCGCGGGTCCGGTGAGGGCGTAGGGCAAGGCCAGCAGCACGAGGACCGCGACGAGAACGAGCACGGCGGGGTTGCGCCAGCGACGGATTGCGCCCGGGATCAACACCACAGGGAGCAGCTTGACCTGCACCGCCGCGGCGAGAGCGAGGGCGGCTGATTTGGCCCGCCGGGCGTTCATCCAGACGGCACAGAGCACGACGAGAGCGACGCCGACCGGCTCGACATGCCCGCTCCCGGCCGTCTCGATCACAGCGAGTGGATTCCAGGCGTACAGCACGGCGCGGTCGGGTGGCAGTTTCGTGCGGCGAAGCAGCCAGATCAGGGCTGCCAGCACACCGATATCGGCAGCGGCGAAAAACAGCTTGAAGCCGAGTGGGCCGGCGCCGAGGAACGCCAGCGCGGCGAAGACCACCTGGGCCAGCGGCGGGTAAATCGTGCGTAGCTCGGGGTGATTGATACGCGACCAGGCGTCGTCGCGCAGGGCGGCCAGGGCGGGGTCCTCGGGCGCGTGGACGTAGGGGTGGATCCCGGCGACCTGGACGCGTCCATCCCAGACGTAACGGTAAAGGTCGTCGGAAAGGGTGGGCGCCGCGAAGGCCGTGATCAACCGGAACAGGACCGCCCCGGCGAAGACCCAGCGCAGGACCGAGGGTGTCGCGACAGCCCGGCGCCAGGCGAGGCCCATCAGGGCCAGCAGCGCCGCGTGGACGACCAGGTAGGTCGCCAGGTGCTCCCGCAAGTCGATGAGCGCCAGCACGACGTAGAGAAGACCGGAAACGAGGCCCGCCGCGAGAATGACGCGGGGCGCCGTCGGGTTGTCATCGGGCGGAGTGTGTTGAATCATGCTGGCGGATGGGCCAGCGTAACACGCTCGCCCGTCGCCGAGGGGCTCGTGCGCTGGCTCATACTATCGGCCTACTTTGGCTGCCTGCTCGTGTTGAGCGCCTACGGCGCCCACCGCTGGTACCTGCTGTGGCTGTACCGTCGTCACCGGCGTGACGGCTCGGAACCGCCGCGTCGTTTCGAGCGGCTGCCACGGTTGACCGTCCAGCTCCCGCTGTTCAACGAGATGTACGTGGCCGAGCGGTTGATCGACGCCGTTTGCGCGCTGGACTACCCGCGCGATCGGCTCGAGATCCAGGTCCTCGACGACTCGACCGACGAGACCCGCGAGATCGTCGCGGCCAAGACGGCCGAGTGCCAGGCGCGCGGGTTCGACATCGTGCACCTGCACCGTACCGGCCGAACCGGCTTCAAGGCCGGCGCGCTCGAGGCCGGGCTGCGCGTCGCCAAGGGCGAGCTGATCGCGATCTTCGACGCCGACTTCGTTCCCCGTCCGGGATTCGCCCGCGACCTCGTGCACCACTTCACCGACGAGCGCGTGGGCATGGTCCAGGCGCGCTGGGGCCACCTGAACCGCGACTACTCGCCGCTGACCCGGGTGCAGTCGATGTTGCTCGACGGTCACTTCGTGATCGAGCACACCGCGCGCAACCGCTCGGGGCGGTTCTTCAACTTCAACGGCACGGCGGGGATCTGGCGGCGGGCCTGCATCGAGGACGCCGGCGGCTGGCAGCACGACACGCTCACCGAGGATCTGGACCTCTCCTACCGGGCGCAGCTGGCCGGCTGGCGCTTCGTGTTCCTCCCCGACCACGTCGCGCCGGCCGAGCTCCCGGTCGAGATGGGCGCGTTCAAGTCCCAGCAGCACCGCTGGGCCAAGGGATCGATCCAGACCGCGCGAAAGCTGCTCCCCCGGATCTATCGCAGCGATCTACCGTGGGCCGTCAAGCTCGAGGCCACGGCGCACCTCACGGCAAACATCGGCTACGTGCTGATGGTGTTGCTCGCGCTGCTGGTCGTTCCCGCGGTGTGGCTGCGCCTCGAAGTCGCCCCGTGGATGGTCGCGCTCGTCGACCTGCCGATCTTCACGCTGTCGAGCCTGTCCGTCGCGGCGTTCTACTGGGTCGCGCGACAGGAGGCGGTCGGCTCGCGGCGGGCGATCCTGCGCTGGATCCCGGCCCTCATGGCGATCGGGATCGGGCTCTCGATCAACAACGCCCGCGCGGTGTTCGAGGCGCTCGCCGGCCGACAGTCGGCCTTCCGGCGAACGCCCAAGTACAACCTGGAACGAACGGAGCAGCTCGCGCGGCGCCGTTACCGCATCACGATCAACCGGGACACCTGGATCGAGCTCGCGCTCGCCCTCCACTTCGCCGTGGCGACGGGCATGGTGATGTCGGCGGGAAACTGGGGCGCGGTGCCGTTCCTGCTGCTGTTCGAGTTCGGGTTCGCCTACACATCGATCTCGACGATCGCACAGNNAGAGCAAGGCGTCTAGCCTGTCCCCTGCCTCGGCCCCGCTCGAATCGGCCGGCGTGACGACCAGCGCGTTGGCGCGGGAGAGCGACAGCACGTCGCCGGATCCGCTGCTCTTCACGGGTGTCGCGACCGCCTCCTCGCTCCCGATCTCCACGCGGGCCAGGTGGTACGTCTGGCGCCCAGGCCGCCGTCGCAACGAACCTTCGAGCCGGACCCGGATCGGCGACGGCCAGGGCTCCTCGATCCCGGACATCTTTTTCAGCAGCGGTTCGCCGAACAGCTTGAAGCCGACGAACGCCGACAGAGGGTTGCCGGGTAGGCCCAGCACCAGACTCCCCCGTCGCCGGCCGGCGAGGATCGGCTTGCCCGGCTTCATCGCGATCCCGTGGAACAACACCTCGACGCCGGCACGCTCGAGCTCCGCGGCGACGAAGTCGTAGTCGCCGACCGAAACACCCCCGGTCACGAGAAGCAGGTCGGACTCCAGGCCGAGGTCGAGCTTCTGCCGGAGCAGTTCCCGCCGGTCGGGTGCGGCACCCAGGTCGGTCGCGTCGAAGCCGGCCTCGCGGACCTGAGCCAGCAGCATCGGCGTGTTCGAGTTGCGTATCTGGTGCGGCCCGGGTGTCTCGTGGGGTGCCACGATCTCGTCCCCGGTCGACAGCACGGCGACGCGGGGCCGGCGGTAGACGGGGACATCGACGCAACCGACCGACGCCAGCGCGGCGATCTCGGGTGCACGGATCGCGAGGCCTGCAGCGAGGACCTGCTCTCCCCGTTGCAAATCTTGCGCCCGAGGCCGGATGTGTTGACCGTGTGCGGGCGTGTCATCGATCCGCACGGTGCCGGCGGCACGATCCTCCACGGTCTTTTCCACCATCACGACGGCATCGGCGCCCTCCGGGATCACCGCGCCGGTGAAGACACGGCACGCCTGGCCCGCCGTCACGCGATGCGCGACGGTCGCTCCGGCCTGGACCTCGCCCGCGACCTTCAACGTGGCGGGTGTTCCCAGGTCCGCGCTGCGCACGGCAAAACCGTCCATCGCGGATCGATCGGTCGGCGGGAAGTCTCGATCGCCGACGATGCGCTCCGCGAGAACGTGCCGCGTCGCCTCGGCGAGGGGCACCGAGACGGGCTCCAGCGGTTGCACGGCAGCGTCGAGCCGTTCGATGGCTTCCTCAACCGTGATCATGGCGCTCAGCGTAGCACCGCCGTCAGCAGTCTCGGGATGCCGTTGAGATCCGGCTTGATGCACAGCGATTCGAACCCCGCGTCGGCGACGAGAGCGCGTACGTCGCTCTCCTGCCCCGCCCCGAGCTCGAGCATCAAGCGCCCCCCTCGAACGAGCAACCCGCGTGCGGCGGGGATCAACGCTCGGTACGCCTCCAGCCCGTCCTCACCGGCGACGAGGGCTGCGGCGGGGTCGTGGTCGCGCACTTCCGGTTCGAGCCGTTCCCAATCCGAGTGCCGCACGTACGGAGGGTTGGAC
>WVWW01000239.1:0-4154 GCA_011773795.1 Acidobacteriota bacterium | reverse complement strand
GAAGTCTCCCGCCACGAACTCGATCCGCGTGGCCACCCCGTGGCTGCACGCGTTCTCCATGGCGACCTCGAGCGCCGCGGTCGAGCGATCGAGAGCACGGAAGGTCAGGTCACCCCGTTGTTTGGCCGCAGCCACGGCGATGCAACCGCTTCCCGTGCCGAGGTCGATCACGAGGCCCCCCTGCGGGGTCCGTGCGAGCAGTTCGTCGACGAGCATCTCGGTTTCGGGCCGCGGGATCAGCACGTCCGGGGTCACCCGGAACGCCAGCCCGTAGAACTCCTGCTTGCCCGCGATGTGCTGCGCGGGCTCGCGGCGCGCGCGACGCCCGACCCATTCCCGGAACCGCTCTCGAGTATCGGCATCGACGGGCTCCGCCTTCGAGAGCAACAACCGACCACGTCGGCGGTCGAGCAACAGGCCGAGGAGCAAGAGCGCCTCTTCGCGGGGCTCGTCCAACCCGGCCTCGCCCAGCGTGGATTCGGCCGCTACGAGCAGCTCCCCGATCGTCCGGGCGGTCAGGCCTCGACTTCCTGTTTCAGCCGTTCGGCCTGGTCGTGGCTGATCAGCGCGTCGAGGATCGGTCCGACATCGCCGTCCATCACGGCGGAGAGGTTGTGCGTGGTCAGCCCGATGCGGTGATCGGTCACCCGGCTCTGCGGGAAGTTGTAGGTGCGGATCTTCTCCGAGCGATCGCCGGAGCCGACCATGCCCTTGCGCTCCGCGGCGATCGCCTCGTGCTGCTCCTGCTGCATCCTGTCGTAGAGCCGCGAGCGCAGCACCTGCAGGGCGCGGGCCTTGTTCTTGTGCCACGACTTCTCGTCCTGGCACTGGACCACGAGGTTGGTCGGCAGGTGCGTGATCCGCACGGCCGATTGGGTCGTGTTGACGCTCTGTCCCCCGGGACCGGACGAGCAGAACGTGTCGATGCGCAGCTCCTTCTCGTCGAGCTCCACCTCGACGTCGTCCGCCTCGGGCAGCACGGCCACGGTGACCGCCGAGGTGTGCACGCGTCCCTGCGTCTCGGTCTCCGGGACCCGCTGCACGCGGTGCACCCCGCTTTCGTATTTGAGGCGGCTGTAGACCCCATCGCCCTCGATCAGGGCAATGACTTCCTTGATCCCTCCGACCGAGCTTTCGGAGACGTCCGTCGTGCGTGTCTTCCAGCCCTGACCCTCGGCGAATCGCCTGTACATGCGGAACAGCTCCGACGCGAACAGCGAGGCCTCGTCGCCACCGGTTCCGGCGCGGATCTCCAGCACGACGTTCTTGTCGTCGTTGGGGTCGCTGGGCAACAACGCGATGCGGAGCTCCTGTTCCAGCGCCTCGAGCGTCGCCTCGAGCTCACGGATCTCCTCGCCGGCCATCGCGCGCATCTCGGCGTCCTCGGCCTCCTCGAGCATCTCGCGCGCCCCGTCGAGATCGGCGACGGTCTTGCGGTACGCCGTGAACTTCTCGATCACACGCGAGAGATCGGAATACGACCGAGTCAGGGTGCGGTAGCGCTGCATGTCCGACGTGGCGCCGGGCTCGGCCAGCTGGGCGGACAGCTCGTTCGAACGCTCTTCGAGCGCCTCCAGTTTGGCCAGCAACTTGGGGTCGAGGACAGACATCGCCATTAGCTTACCGCGAGCGCGGCACCGAGTCGTGGATTCGATCGGGGGGAGCTAGGAAGTCTTGCCGTAACGCTTCTGAAACCGTTCGACACGACCGGCCGAGTCGATCAGCTTTTGCTTGCCGGTGAAGAACGGATGGCAATTCGAGCAGATCTCGACCTTCATCTCGGGCGACGTCGAGCGCGTCTTGAACGTGTTGCCGCAGGCGCAGCTAACCTCGATCTCGTGGTATTCGGGGTGTAGCTCTTTCTTCATCGCATGACTCTCCAAGCGCCGCACTATAGCAGGAACGGGGTCAGGTCTCACATTGCGTCATTTGGGGACCCAATCGACCGCCTCAGCCGGTCAAATGACGCAATGCGAGACCTGACCCCAACGGGGCGGTCAACCGGCCATCGTGTCCAAGAATTCCTCGTTGGACGCGGTCTTGACCATCTTCTCCCGCAGCAGCTCCATGGCCTCGACCGGCGACATCTGCTGCAGCACCTTGCGCAGGACCCAGGTGCGGTCCAGCTCCTTCTTGGTCAGCAGCAGCTCTTCCTTGCGCGTGCCCGAGCGCAGCAGGTCGACGGCGGGGAAGACGCGCCGGTCGGCGAGCTTGCGGTCGAGGTTGATCTCCATGTTGCCGGTGCCCTTGAACTCCTCGAAGATCACGTCGTCCATCCGCGAGCCGGTGTCGACCAGCGCCGTGGCCAGGATCGTCAGCGAGCCGCCCTCCTCGACGTTGCGCGCCGCCCCGAAGAAACGCTTCGGCTTTTGCAGCGCGTTGGCGTCGAGTCCGCCCGACAGGATCCGCCCCGACGCCGGGATGACGGCGTTGTAGGCGCGCGCCAGGCGCGTGATCGAGTCCAGCAGCAGCACGACGTCCCGACCCGACTCGACCAGACGCTTGGCCTTGTCCATCACCATCTCGGCGACCTGGACGTGCCGTCTCGCCGGCTCGTCGAAGGTGGACGCGATGACCTCGCCCTTGACGCTGCGCATCATGTCGGTGACTTCTTCCGGCCGTTCGTCGATGAGCAGGACCAGCAGCGTGACCTCGGGGTGGTTCTCCGCCATCGCGTGGGCGATGGCCTGCAGCAGCATCGTCTTGCCCGTGCGCGGCGGGGAGACGATCAGCCCGCGCTGGCCCTTCCCCAGCGGCGTCATCAGATCCATGACGCGGCCGGAGATATCGGAGTTCCCGTTCAACTCGGCCTTGAGCCGGCCCTGCGGGTACAGCGGGGTCAACTTGTCGAACGCGATGCGGTTCTTCAGTTTCTCGGGATCGTGTCCGTTGACCTTCTCGACGCGGCCCAGGGCGAAGTAGCGCTCGCCCGGCTTGGGCAGGCGGATCTGGCCGCGCACGGTGTCGCCGGTCTGCAGGTTGAAGCGGCGGATCTGCGACGGCGAGACGTAGATGTCGTCCGGTCCCGGCAGGTAGCTCGCCTCCGGGGCGCGCAGGAAGCCGTAGCCGTCGTTGAGCTTCTCGAGCACACCCTCGGCGATCGCCACCGACCCGGGCGAGCCGGCGGCGGCATAGATCACCTTGTAGACCAGATCGCGGTACGGCAGGTTGCCCGCCCCTTCGATCTTGAGCTCGCCGGCGAGTTCGATGACTTTGGCGACATCCATGGCCTTGAGCTCACGGATGTCCATCGTCACGACTTCTGCGGGCTCAGCGCTCGTTCCACCACCGTCCACAGCCGGCGGATCCCCATCGCCGTCCGGGACGACACCAGCAGCGGCGGCATCAGCGGCCCGCTTGCGAACCGCTCCGCGAGATCGCGTTCGACCCGTACTCGAGCGTTTCCGGACAACTTGTCCGCCTTCGTCGCCGTCACGATGTTCGGTATCTCTTTCGCTCTCAGCCATTCCTGCATCACCTGGTCCAACCGGGTCGGTTCGTGCCGCGCATCCACCACGTGGATGGCGAGAACGATCCGGTCCCGGCGGCGCTCCAAGGCGCCTTCGATCATGGGCCCCCAGCTCTGTCGCACCGCCTCCGGGACCTTGGCATAGCCGTACCCCGGCAGATCGACGAAGCGAAAAGAGTCGTTGACCCGATAAAAATTGACACTCTGCGTCCTACCCGGCGTCGACGAGGTGCGCGCCAGCTTCCTGGTGCCCAACATCGCGTTGATCAGCGACGACTTACCCACGTTCGACCGGCCCAGGAAAACCAACTCCGGCTCGACCGACTGCGGCTCATCCTGCGGCCGAAAGGCCGCTATTTCGAAACGGCAAGACGTGATCTTCACGGGCTCAGTGGGTCACCGAATCCCCTCGCGGTTCGCCCAACTCCTTCTTCTGTTCGCGTTTGCCGAGTGCGAGATCCGGTACCTTCTCCGTCAAAGCGATGTCCAGGACCTCGTCCATGTTCTCGACCAACCGGATGTCCAGCTTGGCCGTGACCTCGTCGGGAATCTCCGCCAGGTCTTTCTCGTTGTCCCGCGGAAGCAGCACGATCTTCGATCCGTAGCGGTGTGCAGCCAGGACCTTCTCCTTGACGCCACCGATCGGCAGGACGTTCCCGCGCAACGTGATCTCGCCGGTCATCGC
>WVWW01000193.1 GCA_011773795.1 Acidobacteriota bacterium | reverse complement strand
CGATCTGGGCGCCAACAACATGTTGGAATTCCCGCAAGCCACGATCGACCGAGTCGAGATTGCCGGCAAGAACGTCCTGGTCAAACGGAGCTACGGCAGCGCCGCGAACCAGCAGGTTCCCTCCGCCAGCGGCACGTTCCCGGTGCAGGGGATCCGGCGCGACATCGACATGCGGGAGCTCCCGATGCACGGGGTCGAAGAGTCGCCGACACCGGTGACGACCGACGAGAAGACCGGGCTGGCCGGCTACGCGCCGATGGGGCATCGCGGCCCGGCGCGTCAGAAGATGAGGGTCAACGGCAACATGCGTGTCTTCTCTCAGAATCCGACCCGGCAGGGAGACCTTGCGACCTTTACCGGAACGACCCAGGTGGGTAACCGCCACGTCATCGGCAATGTCCTCCCCTCACGCTCCGGGAAACCGAACGCCGTCACACCGGTCAGCATCACGATGAAGGGCAGTCGCAAGAAGGGCCAGGCGGCGCCGGAGCACTCGAACAAACAGGGTAAAGCGGACTGACCCTGACCGAATCTTCTATCGCCATCGGAGTGACAGGGCCCAACGCCTCGGGCAAGGGTGCGGTCTGCGCGTTCCTGGCAACCCGGGGCTTCGAAACGTTCTCCCTCTCGGACGTCATCCGGGAAGAGGCGCGGCGTCGCGGCCTGCCCCCCGAACGCGAGCACCTCATCCGGTTGGGTACCGAGATGCGTGCCACGGGCGGTCCGGGCGTGCTGGCCAGGGGTCTGCTTCCCAGGCTGGGTCGTCGCAGCGTGATCGATTCGATCCGCAACCCCGCCGAGGTCGCCGTGCTGCGCGAACTTCCGTTCTTCGTGCTCGTCGGCGTCCGCGCTCCGATCCGGTTACGCTTCGAACGTTCCGTCAAGCGCGCCCGCCCGGGCGATCCGCGGACCCTCGAGGAGTTCGAGGCCCGGGAGGCCCAGGAGAACAGCTCCGATCGCGCGGCCCAGCAGCTCGACGCAACGTTCGCGCTCGCCGACCGCCATCTCGACAACGACGGGGACCTCGAACAGCTTCACGTTCGCGTGCTCGCGTTGCTCGAGGACCTGGGGATCGCCGCGCCTACCCGGCACCGTTGACCGGGCTCCGAGCGGTCCGTTAGAGTACGCGTTTTCGGACGACCCGCGGGCGCGGGATCCGGCGGCAGAGGAGCGGCATGCGTATCCGCGTCACGTCCAACGACCTGTCCAAAGCGCGAGCCGACGTCGCCGTCTGCTTCGCCCACGAGGGCGATCGAGCGCCCCTCGGCCTCGCCGACGCCGGACTGCGCAACGAGCTGGGCCGGCAAATGAAGGCGGTCGGCTTCAGGGGCGGTGTCGGCGATCGTCTCAGCTGGAGCAGCAACGGCAAGTACGCCACGCCGCGGTTCCTCGTGCTCGGCCTGGGACCCGATCGCGGCCGGCAGACCCAGGCGCTTCGCGCGGGCGTCGCGCGCGCGGCGCGTCAGGCCGCCCGGGTCCGCGCGAAGCGTCTGGCGATTGCCGTCCCGGGGTTGACGGGGGAGTCGAGCGCGGCGCAGGCGCGTGCTGCGGTCGAGGGCGTCAAGCTCGGTAACTACCGGTTCGAGAAGTACATCCACGACACCGACCGCAAGCACGCCACGCTCCTCGCCGTCGAGCTGTGCGGGCCGTCCCGACCGGCGTCCGCGCGCAGCGCCGTGCGGCGCGCGGAGATCTCGGCCGATGCCGTCTGTTTCGCTCGCGATCTCGTCAACGAGGCTCCGTCACGCATGACGCCCTCGGTGATGGCTCGCGCGGCGGCTCGGCAGGCCAAACGCTACGGGATGCGCTGCAAGGTGCTGGGCAAGGCCGAACTCTCGCGCCTGGGGATGCGCGCTCTGCTCAACGTCTCTCGCGGCAGCACCGAGCCGCCGAAGGTCGTGCACCTCGTCTGCAAGCCGAAGGCCAAGGCGCGCAAGAAGGTCGTCCTCGTGGGCAAGGGCGTGACGTTCGATAGCGGGGGGCTGAACCTCAAGCCGACGTCCGGCATGTTGACGATGAAGGCCGACATGGCGGGAGCCGCCGCGGTGCTCTCGGCGATGACCTCGATCGCGCAGACCGGCTGCCGCGCGGAGGTTCACGGGTTGCTCGGTCTTGTCGAGAACATGACCGGCGGCGATGCCTACAAGCCCGGGGACATCCTCGACACCTACGCGGGCAAGACCGTCGAGGTCGGCAATACCGACGCCGAGGGGCGGTTGGTGATGTGCGATCTGCTGGCCTGGGCGGCGGCCAAGCTGAAGCCCGACTGCATGGTCGACGTCGCGACGCTGACCGGGGCGGTCGTGGTCGCGCTGGGAACGGAGATCACCGGGCTCTTCACTCGCGACGAGAAGATGCGCGACGGATTGCTGACCGCGGCCGGGGATGCGGGCGAGAAGATCTGGCAACTGCCGTTGCCCGACGAGTATCTCGCACTGCTCCAGCACGGTCCGGCCGACCTGCACAACGTCGGAGGCAGGTGGGGTGGAGCCATCACGGCGGCGCTGTTTCTCGGCGAGTTCGTCCCGCGCGAATTGCCCTGGGCCCATCTCGACATCGCCGGACCCGCGTTCGCGGAGACCGCGGCCCCGGAGCGCGACGCGGGCGCCACGGGGGCGGGGACGGCGACGCTGATTCGCTGGTTGGAATCGCTCTGACACACCCGCACGAGCCGCGGGCGCCCGTGCACGCCGGCGTCGCCTGGCTGACGGTCAGCGATACGCGGACCCCGTCCGACGACCGCTCGGGCGACCGCGCGGTCGAACTGATCGAAGCCGCGGAACACCGCATCGTGGCCCGGGACATCGTCCCCGACGAACCGGACCGGGTGCGCACGCGCGTGAGCGGGTGGCTCGAGGATTCCGAGGTGCACGTGGTGCTGGTTTGCGGAGGAACCGGGATTTCGTCACGCGATCGAAGTTACGAGGCGCTGTCCGATCTGCTGATCCGCCGGCTCGACGGCTTCGGCGAGTTGTTCCGAGTGTTGTCCTACGACGAGGTGGCCTCGCGTTCGATGTTGTCCCGCGCGGCGGCGGGGATCGCACACGGCAAGCCCGTGTTTCTGATGCCCGGTTCGACCAAGGCGGTCGAGCTCGCGCTGACGCGGCTGATCCTGCCCGAGATCCCGCATCTGTTGACCGAGTTGGCCCGCTAGCGGCAGGTCAGTTCTGCATCCCCTCCGGCGTCTGCGGGTCGCTCGCTTCGATGATCATCCCGTGCCGCGACTCGTAGCGGTTGAGGTTGTCGCTCAGCGCTCGGATCATGCGTTTGAGATGACCGGGGCTGACGATGACCCGGGCGTTGACCACCCCTTCCGGAGGGAACAGGTTGACGAAGTCGATCACGAACTCCTCGCGCGTGTGGCTGACCATCATCTGGTTGGCGTAGACGCCGGGGAGCACCTTCTCCGGCATCTTGATCGAGAGCTTCTGCTGCTTGGCCATGCGTCGTCCCCTTGATTGAGGTGCTAAGGTATCGGTTTTCGGAGAGACGCGCATGCCGCAGGTCGAGTGTTCAAGGTGCAAACGGTCCGCGGACGGTCTGGAACGGCCCCCGTTGCCCGGTGAGGTGGGCCAGGCGGTCGCCGCGCACACCTGCGTGGCCTGCTGGAAAGAGTGGCTCGCCGCCCAGGTCATGCTGATCAACGAACAGGGCTTGAGTCCGGCCAACCCGGAGCACTACCAACGCCTGGTCGACGAGATGCGTGTGTTCCTGGTGCTCGAGCCGGGCGATTGACCGATCAGGCCGGTTGGTCGGTGAGGGTGATCAGCACCTCGCGATCGGTCACGCGTTGCAGTTGCACGATCCGGTAACCACGGTCCAACAACTGCTTGACGCGCGGTTCGTCCGTGGGCTGAAACTTGTACGGCAGCACGAGGTGCAACTGGATCTTCTCGTGTTGTACCTGGGCGTCCATTCCTCTCCTCCCACCTGGGCCGAGAGCATAGCGGAACGTTCGAAGATTCTGCAAGAACAGGCCCGGGCACGCCTTTTCGGCGTTGTCGTCGTTGACAGAACTCCGACCCTGTCTTACTTTCTAAAGCCAGGAGGTTGAGCGGGAATGCTGCAAATCACCGACAACGCAATCAGCAAGGTCAAGCAACTGTTGGCCGCGGAGAACAAACAGGGCTACGGTCTGCGCGTGGCCGTTCAGGGCGGCGGCTGTTCCGGTTTCCAGTACGGGCTGACCTGGGAAAAAGAACAGAAGGAAAACGATCAGCTCCTCGAGTTCCAGGGCCTCAACGTGTTCGTCGACGCGATGTCGGTGCACTACCTGGACGGAGTGCGCATCGACTATGTCGACGGTCTGCAGGGTTCCGGGTTCAAGATCGACAACCCCTCCGCGACCGGGACCTGCGGCTGTGGCCACAGCTTCTCGATGTAAGGCGTGAGCCGGGCCATCCGCGACGCCACCGGTCTGGCGTCCTTCGCTCAGAGCTCCGACGGAAGCCGCGGCAGGCGGCATACCGAACCGCACCACGACTATCGCTCGCCGTATCAAAGAGACCGCGACCGGATCATCCACTCGCGCGCCTTCCGCCGGCTCGAGTACAAGACGCAGGTGTTCGTCAATCACGAGGGCGATCACTACCGGACGCGGCTGACCCACACGATCGAGGTCTCCCAGATCGGCCGAACCGTCGCCCGGGCGCTGCGCCTCAACGAGGATCTCGTCGAGTCCCTCGCGCTGTCCCACGACCTGGGACACACACCGTTCGGGCATCTGGGTGAAGACGTGCTCGACGAGCTGCTCGCGGACCACGGCGGCTTCAACCACAACCGCCAGACGCTGCGCATCGTCGAGCACCTCGAGGATCGCTACCCGGACTTCCCCGGGCTCAACCTCACGTGGGAGGTGCGCGAGGGCATCGCCAAGCACTCGGGACCGATCGACACGGAGCGGGCACCCGAGTTCGAGGAGTACGAGCCCGACCTCCAGCCGCCGCTCGAGGCGCAGCTGATCGATCTCGTCGACGAGATCGCCTACAACCACCACGACATCGACGACGGTCTCGAGTCGGGACTGCTCGACATCGAGGAGCTCGAGTCCGAGGTCCCGTTGTTCGGTGAGCCGCTGGCCCGAGCACGCCGCGAGCACGCGGGGGCGACCGACCGTCAACTGCAGACCACGGCGCTTCGCGGCATGATCGATCGTCTGGTCTCGGATCTCATCACGATCACCCGAGAGCGCGTGAGCGAAAGCGGCGTGTCNNGGTAACGCCGCGCTCAAGAGGTTCCTTCACGAGCGGCTGTATCACCACCGGCGCATCGAGCACACCAAACGGGAGTCCAGCCGCCTGTTGCGCGAGCTCTTCGCCCACTACATGAGCAACGAGCAGTTGCTTCCCGAGGATGCCCGGGCCCGCGCGCGGAGCGAGGGCCTGCTGCGCGCCGTCGCCGATCACATCGCCGGGATGACCGACCGCTACGCCTACGACGAGCACCGCCGCTGGTTCGGGGAGGCGAACCCGAGCTAGAAGAATCCAAACGATTCGCTCTATCCGTTGACCTGATTTCGGGCCGCTCGGATTGATCGCGCGATGCGCGGGATTTAGATTCCCGTCGAACGGTCAGCGAGGTAGCGCATCGCATGTCAACTAAGAAACGCATTCTCGTCGTCGATGACGATCCGCAAATCGTCGACATGCTGAAGACCGCTCTGGAACGGGTGGGCTACGAGGTCGACGGTGCGGGGACAGGCCGGGATGCGCTCCGCGCCATCCACGACCGCATCTACGATGCGGCGATCCTCGACTTCGCGCTGCCCGACATGAACGGCCTGGCGCTCCACCGTGAGATCCGCCAGATCGACGGGGAGCTGGCTCACAACACGCTGTTCTGCTCCGGGCTCGACCAGTCGGATCAGAACCTCGGCTACTACGCGACCTACGGTGTCGGCTTCCTGTCCAAGCCGTTCGACCTGCAGGAGGTCATCGACTCTCTCGAATCGCTCTGGACGGTCGACTAGCGTTGCTCGGCACGCCCCGTCAGCGGATGCCGTCGATCTGACCGACGAGCGTCTGGTTGATCTCCACTTCGTGACGGTCGCGCAGCTTGGTCAGGATCGACTCCCGCAGGGCGTTCTTGCGATCGGACTCGAGCTCGACCGTCAGGCCCGGCTTGGCCGACTGGAAGGACACCGGATCGAACGGCTCGCGGCCCGTCACGGCATACACCAGTGCGCCGGCCGGCACGCGGAGCACACCGCGGTCTCCGATCCGGACCTGGTCCCCGAACAGCGTCCCTTGGAGCTCCTCGGTGCCACCGCCCGCACCGGATGGCGAGGCCCCGGGTGCAAGATCGCCGGAGTCCTGCACCTCCAGGTCGAGGGCCTTGGCCGCGCTCGCCAGGTCCCAGTCTCCGCTCGTGGCCGTCACCGCCATGTCGTACGCGGACTGCCGCATCTTTTCTTCGAGCACGTCCTGGCGGACCTGACTCTCGACCTCCTCGAACGGGGCGACCGTTGCTGCGGTCACCTCGATCACGCTGACGATGATCTTGCCGCTGCGGGTGTCCAGGGGCGCGCTCGTCGCACCCGTGTCCAGGGCGAAGATCTGATCGACGGCGTCCGGGCGGATCACGCCGAGCTCGGTCAGGGTGTTGCCTCGTTCCACGAACCGCTCGCCGACCTGGAGCCCCTCGGCGGCGGCGACGCCGTCGAACGATTCTCCCGACGCGACGCGCGCGGCGATCCGGTCGGATTCCGCTCCGACTTTCTCCTGCGTTCGACGGGCTTTGAGGCGCGACTCGATCTCCTCGCGAACCACCTCGAAGGGGTCGGTCCCTGCCGCCCGGGAGTCGGTGACCTGAATGATGTGGAAGCCGAACTGCGTCTCGGTCACGGGAGCCAGCTCACCGACGGCCGTGGAGAAGACCGCTTCAGCGAATTCCGGCACCATGCGGTCGCGCTCGAAGAAGTCCAGATCGCCTCCCCTGGCCGCCGAGATCGGGTCTTCGGACAGCGTTTGAGCCAGGGGCTCGAACGGCTCACCCGCCTGCAGCCGAGCCAGGATCGAGTCGGCCTTGGCGCGCACCTCGGCCTTTTGCGCGTCGTCGGCCTCCGGCTCGACACGCAGCAGGATGTGGCGGGCGCGGCGCTGATCGCCGTGGGAGTAGTTCGCCAGGTTCGCGTCGTAAGAGGCGCGGAGCTCGTCTTCGGTGACGCCGACCGTGGCGGCGAGTTGTTCGCGGTTGATCTCCATGTAACGGATCTTGCGTCCCGGGGCGCGCCGGTACTCGTCCTGATGGGTGTCGTACCAGGCCTGCAACTCCGCGGTCG
>WVWW01000183.1 GCA_011773795.1 Acidobacteriota bacterium | reverse complement strand
ACCGAGGTGGTCAGGCCGTCGATGCGCAGCTCGTTGAGCGCGCGGGTCATGCGCTCGATCGCCTCGTGGCGGTCGCGGCCCCACGACACGAGCTTGGCGATCATCGGGTCGTAGTGCACCGGCACGGTCCAGCCGGCGTAGGTGGCGTCGTCGTAGCGCACGCCGGGACCGGCGGGGGTGCGCAGGCCGGTGATCGTGCCCGGCGCGGGCATGAAGTTGCGCGCCGGGTCCTCGGCGATGATGCGGCACTCGATCGCGTGGCCGCGGCGCTCGATGTCGTCCTGCTTCCAGGGGAGCTTCTCCCCCGCCGCGACTCGGATCATCGCCTTGACCAGGTCGATCCCGGTGACCACCTCGGTCACCGGGTGCTCGACCTGCAGCCGCGCGTTGACCTCCATGAAGTAGAACGAGCCGTCGTCGCCGCGCAGGAACTCGACGGTGCCGGCGTTGACGTAGCCCGCCGCCTGGACCGCCTTCACCGCGAGCTCGCCGACCTCGGCGCGGGTCTTCTCGTCGATCACCGGGGAGGGACACTCCTCGATCAGCTTCTGGTGCCGCCGCTGGATCGAGCACTCGCGCTCCAGCAGGTGCACGCAGTTGCCGTGACGGTCGGCGAGGATCTGGAACTCGATGTGCCGCGGCCGCACGACGAACTTCTCGAGGAACACGCGGTCGTCGCCGAACGCGGTCGCCGCCTCGCCGCGCGCCTGGGCCAGCGCCGATTTCATCTCCTTCGACGATTCGACGAGACGCATGCCCTTGCCGCCGCCGCCGGCCGCGGCCTTGAGCAGCACCGGGTAGCCGATCTCCTCGGCCTTCGCGACGATCGCGTCGATGTCGTCGTCGAGCGGCGGGGTGCCCGGGACCACCGGCACGCCGGCGGCGAGCATCAGCTCGCGCGCGCGGACCTTGTCGCCGACCGCCTCCATCGCCTCCGGCGGCGGGCCGATGAAGGTCAGGCCCGCGTCGTTGACCGCACGCGCGAACTCGGCGTTCTCCGACAGGAACCCGTAGCCGGGGTGGACGGCGTCGGCGCCCGCCTTCCTGGCGACCTCGATAATCTTCGGGATGTTGAGGTAGCTCTGGGCGGGTGCCGGCGGGCCGATCGGGTAGGCCTCGTGGGCGAAGCGCACGTGCAGCGCGGTGCGGTCGACGTCGGAGTAGACTGCGACGGACTTGATGCCCATCTCGGCGCAGGCGCGCATGACGCGCACCGCGATCTCGCCGCGGTTGGCGACGAGGATCTTCTCGAACGGCGGCCTGGGCCGGACCGCTTTCCTGGATTTCTTGGTTGGCATGAGGGACGAATTATACGACGGTAGGCGCCTCGAGAATCGTGGTCTCGTTTTCCTGACCTGCGGAGGGAGGATTTGACGGTATCTTTCACAGTGAATACGAGAGAGAGCATTGCCGATTCCCCGACGTTTCAAGAATAAGCTCAAATCAATCGCGATCCGATCGCGCTTTTTTTCCCTGCTGCGACCCTTCCGTGGGTTGATGATGTTCCTCGTTTACCTGGAGGGCGTCGTCGGCTGGAGCCTCCGCGCCTGGAGGCACGACCGGAACGCCGTGTTTCGGACGCGAGTGGAACTGTACGATTGGATCAATCGGAGCAGGGTTCGCGGCCAGACGATCGACTATCTCGAGTTCGGCGTTTGGACCGGAAACTCCTTCCGCTGGTGGTTGAATGCCAATGACCACTCAGAGTCGCGTTTTGTGGGATTCGACACCTTCACCGGCCTACCGGAATCCTGGGGCTACTACGAAGAGCACCATTTCGACACCGGTGGGAAGCCTCCCGAGATCGACGACGCTCGAGCCGGTTTCCAGGTCGGATTGTTCCAGAGCACGCTCGGACCCTTCCTCGCTCGGCACCCGCTGACCCACCGGCTGATCGTGAACATCGATGCGGACCTCTACAGTGCGACGCTGTTCGTGCTCACCTCGCTCGCGCCTCACCTCAAGGAAGGTGACATCATCATTTTCGACGAGTTTCTGGCCTGGAAAACGCCGACCGACCAGTACCGTGCGTTGATGGATTTCGTAGCTGCCTACTACGTGGACTACCGTTTCGTCGGGGCGGGGCGGAACTTCGAGAAACTCGCCGTGGAAATCGTCGCCGTTTGCACCGATCGGGGGCAGGGACGGCTGCTCACGGGTCCCACCGGCGACGTCGCGGTTAGCTGATAATCCCACCGTCGACCACGAGGGTCTGGCCCGTCACGAAATCGGACGCCGGGGAGAGCAGGAACAGAAGCGCGCCGACGACGTCCTCCGGTTTGCCCAGACGGCCGAGCGGCGTGCGGCGAATGATCTGCTCGCGTTGGGTCTCCCCCAGATTCTCGCTCATTTCCGTTTCCAGGTAGCCGGGGGCGATCGAGTTGACGCGAATGTTGCGGGGACCCAGCTCGCGGGCGAGGGCTCGTGTCATCCCGTCGAGGCCGGCCTTGGTCGCTCCGTACGCGGCAAGACCGGCATACCCACGGAGTCCGACGATCGAGGAGATCGTGACGAGGCGGCCGCGTGATCGACGCACCATCTGGCGTGTCACCAGGCGAGTCAGTTTCAGCGTGCCGCTGAGGTTGACCGTGAGGAGCTCATCGATGTGCGCGGGTCTCATCGTCGGCAACACGCTGTCACGCGCGATGCCTGCGTTGTTGACGAGCGCATCGATAGGACCGATGTCCTTCTCTATGTGAGAGACCGCGTCCTCGAGACTTTTCGGATCGGCCATGTCGCCCGGCACGTAAGCGCACGCGGCGGGGTTGGCCTCGATCAAAGCGTCCAGCTCCGTCGAGGTGCTCCGGTTCACACACGCGACCCGGTAATGCTCGGCGAGCAGCCCGCGCAGGAGCGCCAACCCCAGGCCCCGGCTCCCGCCCGTCAGCAGAACTACGGGATGTTCACTCATGATTCCCGTTCACCTCGTGCGACTTTCAACGCGGCGGTGGAATCGATCCGCTCGACGAGCCTAACGATACGGGGCTGCTCGGGCGCCGACAAGCTCGCGCGCGCGTGTTTCAGGAGCCGGGCCTTGACCTCCTCGGGGTCCGCGGCCGGTTCGGCGACCAGGTCGCAGGCCACCAGTTGGCCGGCCAGGGAGCTTGATTTCGAGTAGATCCGCAAGTCGGCAACTCCCTCGACCTGACGCAGGGCCGCCTCGACGCGGAGCGGGGACACCTTGGACCCACCGACGTTGATGATATCGGTTCGTCTTCCGCGAAACACCACCCGCCCACTCACTCGTTGCACGAGATCACCTGTCGCCGTCCAATCTTCGCCGCCGATCATCGCGTTTGCGCTGCGTGCGAACAGCTCGCCGTCGCGAATCTCGAGCTCGACTCGCCCGCCGGGGACCGCGTCGAGGTACTCCGCGGGAAAGCCCTCCCGTCCGTCAGTCACCGAAAACAGACGGCCGAGCTCGGTCGACGCGTAAATGTGAACGATGCGTGCGCTCGGCACGGTCTTCCGCAGGGCTTCCAGCAGGTCTTGCGGTACGGCCTCGCCACCCAGAGTGATCTGTTGAAGTTCCGACCGGGCCAACGAACGACGGCCGCCGAACAGGCAAAGCTGTCTCCAGAAGGTGGGCGTGCCCGATGCGTGGGTCACGCCGGCCTCGACAATCAAGTTCGCGACCGTGGCCGGATCCGGCGCTTCAGGAATGACGAGTGTCGCTCCGTTGACGAGCGCTTGAAGCATCACCTGGGTGCCGGCGTAAAGGCGCAGCGGGTAAGCGCACAACCAGCGGGCATCCTCTTGCCCCTCTCCGTGCCTTACCGGCCGGGCCAGCGTCTCCCAGCTGTGCTCGATCGTTTTGGGCTCGCCGGTCGTCCCGGATGTGAGCAGGGTCACGGTACCGGGCCGTTCCGAGGGCGCCGTCTCACCCGCTTGCTCGGGTGGAGTACTCGTCTGCCACAAGTCGTCGAGGTTCAGTGTGGAACGCAGGACGACGAGCTCGTCGCTGTCGCGAGCTCCGAGAAGCAAAGCGTTCGCTCCGGCCGAATCGAGTGCGCCGAGCGCCGCGATCCACGACGCGGGATCCCGGATTGCCACCCCGATCCGCGCCCCGGAGCGCAGCGCCTCTTGGCTTTCGTAGCGCCTGCGAAGGGCGGTGAGCTCGCCGTAGGTCGTCCGCCGGCCCGCGTGTATGACGGCCACCCGCTCAGGATGGTCGCGTGCACCTTGGTTTAGCAGGTCCGCGAGCATCGAGGGTCACGCAGCATTGTAGACTTCGATCAGGTCCTGAATCGTCTTGAGTTCCCGCTCGATACCGTCGACGAACGGGTCCACCCCGAGCTCCGACTCGAGCTCGACCACGATCGCCGCCCAGTCGAGCGAGTCGAGGCCGAGGGAGCCGTCGACCGCCGTGTCCGGACCGACGGTGGTATCGATTCCCTTCTCGGTCAACGCCCGGCGGATTGCCTCGACGACGGCCTCGGCGCGCTTGCTCACGTCTGTCATCTCCAGGGTCTCCGTTGCTACAAGTTGATGGGGCCGTCACCATCCCCACGCGTCATATGCACTTTGTCCGCGTTTTCGGAGAACGGTTGCAGCTGCGCCGCCAGCTGCGGCGCGGCCGTGAATATGAAATTCGAAGGCCCGCGGAGGTATCCGTTCTTGCGAAACGCTGTGCACCAAGCATGGTGGAGCTGGTTGCTGACGATCATGTCGACACCTCGACGACTGAGTTTGTTCGTCGTCGCGGAAACGACCGCGGCCTCGGCGCCGGGAAGCGCCAGGCAATCGACGATCGATCCCACGCGGAGATTGCCGAACTGCTTGTGGTCCTTCATTGCGGTATCCAGGAAGACCGCCCAGCCGACCGGACCCTCCGCGTCCCGGATCAAGATACGGCAAAACCGTGAATCCGCTTTCGGATAGAGCCGATTGAGCTCATGTGCCGTACGAACCGCGATGAACCGGTACTCCCGGCGGGAGCGCTCCCAGATCTCGTCGGCCCACGCTTCGAATTCGAGAACGGTTCCGGCGTGGGCATCGCGGCCGCTGGTCAATGTTCTCGCAGTCTGGAGGCCGAGAATCGCGACAGTGCCGACCCCGGTCCATGCCAGAAGGTCCAACAGACGGCGTCGCAATGGCCTCCGTCGCAAGTGCTCGATCCCGCGCAGGAACCGTTTTGGGCGGCAAATGCGGAAGAAGAAAGGACAATCGGCCATTTGCCATTTGACGATCTTCAGCAGGCGCGCCACCGGCTCGTTTCGCGAACCCATCCCCAGGCCGAAGGCCAGCGGCTGGCGCCGCATGGCGTCCTTGACCGTCAGCATTCCGACCATCCCGTAACGGGAATCGACGATACCCTCGGAGAGTGGGTAGCGGTAATCCGCCGTCCGGACCTCCTGGCCGTCGAGCCAAAAGGACTGGTGCTTCAGTATGTATCCGCCATGGACGCCGGCCTCGTCCACGGCGACAAAGAGCTCCTGATAGAGCGTCTCACCCGCCGCGGGCGGTAGCCATTCCGGAACCGGATGCTCCGCGATCTCCTGCCGGGTGCCCTTGTCCCGCATACGGCGATTGAAAGCCTTGACCCCGGCAACGTGAGTCTCGGCATAAGGCTCGATTCTCAAGGTCTTCCCCGCCGCCGGACCTTGTCCCAGAGCCACGCGCGCTCGAGCGAGCGTCTCTGGGACGGGGTCAACGTGTGGATTCCTTTCTTCTCGACCACGTAGTCGAGCAACTGGTAGACGGGCACGAACCATCCGTTCATCTTGCTCAGTCGCGTCATGGCTTCGACGAATCCAGCGTGGAGCTTGCTTTCTGACCAGCAGTCTTCGCCGAGATGCGTGTAGATGATGCAGGCACCGCCTTCTTCTGCGAGTCGCTCGACGTTGGCGCGCGACAAGGTCCGGACCAGCGGCTCCGCGCTGGCGCCTTCGGCGGAGGCGAACCATGC
>WVWW01000145.1:32729-51267 GCA_011773795.1 Acidobacteriota bacterium | reverse complement strand
ATCGTGCGGAAGACCAGGATCATCCCGGTGACCGTCCCCAGCAGCCCGACGAGCGGTGCGACGGCGGCGATCGTCCCGAGCGCATTCAAGTAACGCTTCAGCTTGACGGTCTCGTGCCGGCCGGCGTCTTCGATCGCCTCCTTGGCCCGCATCTCGCCCTTCCCGGACATCTCCAGTCCGGCGACGACGATGTTGGTGAAGATCGACGGGTTGTCGCGACACGCCTGGATCGCCCGCTCCGGCCGCCCGGCCTCGACCAGGTCGGTCACGCGATCGACGAGCGTCTGGTTCAGGATGCGCGACTCACGGAGGTTCATCGCGCGCTCGATGATCAGCGCAGCGGTCAACAGGTAGGCCAGGGCCAGCGGGTACATCAGGAAACCGCCGGACTGGAAGATCTCGATAAACGACATGGCAAGCATCCTATGCGGGCCGCCGGAGGCGCGCAAACGGCGCGTTCAGCTCTTCCCGCCGCGCCGGCGGCGCCTACGCCCGCCCGTCCCGGAGCCCTTTCCCGCAGCGCCACCGGCGGGCCGCCGCTTGCCCGAGCGGCGTCGTCCGCCGGGTCGGGAGCGGCGCGAGCCTCCGCTCTCCACGGGCCACTTACGGTAGTCGAAGCCGTCCAGCTTGATCCGCGGAATCGGCTCGCCGAGTAGCCTCTCGATGTCGCCGGTGCGGCGGCCATCGAGTTCACAGACGAGGGTCACCGCCTTGCCGCTGCGCTCCGCGCGGCCCGTCCGTCCGATCCGATGGACGTAGTCCTCCGGGTGCATCGGGACGTCGAAGTTGACGACGAGATCGATGTCGGTGATGTCGATGCCGCGCGCCGCCACGTCGGTGGCCACGAGCATCTGGCACTCGCCTTTGCGGAACGCTTCGAGCGCTCGCTCGCGGTTGGCCTGGGAGAGCAGGCTGGAGAGGGAGATCACGTCGTAGCGCTTGCGCCGAAGCGAGGTGCCGAGCTCGGAGGTCGCTTCGCGCGTCGCCGTGAAGATCAGCGTCTTCTGCGGCTTCTCGCGACGGAGGATCTCGAACAGCAGGGCCTCTTTTTCGTTCTTCGAAACCGGGTAGAAGGCGTGGTTCACGTTGCTCGTGACACGCGTCCGGCGGTGCGTCGTCACCTTCTCGGGATGCAGCAGGTAGCGCCCCGCAAGCTCCGCGATCTCGTCGGGGAACGTCGCCGAGAACAGCATCGTCTGGCGGCTCATCGGCGTCTTGCGCAGGATCGCGTCGACGTCGTTGATGAAGCCCATGTCGAGCATGCGATCGGCCTCGTCGAGCACGAGGTGCTTCAGCTTGCGCAGCGACAA
Organism: Acidobacteriota bacterium; assembly: GCA_011773795.1. GTDB lineage: Bacteria > Acidobacteriota > Polarisedimenticolia > Polarisedimenticolales > Polarisedimenticolaceae > WVWW01. Next base: position 49,957 of record WVWW01000145.1, on the reverse strand, counting down.
CCACGCGGATTGCACGAAATCGAGCAGCCGGCCCGGCGTGCCGACGAGGATGTCGCAGCCTTCCTTGAGGTCGGCCTTCTGTTGGCCCGACGAGGTGCCACCGTATGCGAGAACCGTGCGCGCCCCGATCGAGGCGCCGAAGCGGCGCGCCTCGCCGGCGACCTGCATCGCCAACTCGCGCGTGGGACAGATCACGAGGGCCTGCGGGTCTTGCGAGCCGGCCTCCATGCCGTTGAGGATGGGCAGCAAGAACGCGGCGGTCTTGCCGGTCCCCGTTTCCGCGACGCCGACCAGATCGCCGCCGCGCAGCAACAGCGGAATCGCCTGGGACTGGATCGGCGTCGGCTCCTCGAAGCCCGCGTCGTCGAGCGCGTCCATCAACTCCGGGCGAAGCCCGAATTCGGAGAACCGGGTTGGCGCCGATCGGGAGGGTTCGCTCAAACCTCGGCCGCCGCGGACAGGAGGTCCCTGATCTCGCCGTCCTCGAGCAGGCGATCGGACTTCTTCGCCGCCTCGAAGATACGATCGACGCGCTCGTCGGTCGGCTCGATCCCGTGCTCCTCCAGCCAGAAGATCACGTTCGACCGGCCGCTCATCGGCCCGACGCGGATCTTCTGGCGGAAGCCGAAATCGGACGCGACGACGCCGGAGTAGACGGCGTCCGCGAGCCACGCGTCGCCCTTGCGATAGGCCTTGATCACCGCGGCGGCGTGCACGCCCGTCGCGGTCTCGAACGCGTCGGTCCCGACGACGGGGTAGTTGGTCGGGACCGGGACCCCCGTGGCTTTGGAAACCGCCTGGCAGTACTCCCCGAGTTTGGACAGGTCGCGATCGATCCAGCCGAGGAGCTTCAGGTTGACGAGCAGCAGGTCGATCTCGGCGTTGCCGCAGCGCTCGCCGATCCCCAGGCCGCAGCCGTGGACCCGCGTCGCGCCGGCGCGGTAGGCGGCCAGGCAGTTGGCCAGGCCCATCCCGCGATCGCGGTGCCCGTGCCAGTCGATGCCGACCTCGGTACCGCCCGCCTCGTCGACGACCTCGCGCATGAAACGGATCAGCCGTGCAGCCCCGGTCGGGGTCGCGTGGCCGACCGTATCGGTGACGCACACGCGCTGCGCGCCGCAGCGCACGGCCTCGGTGTAGAGCTTGCGTACGGTGTCCGGGTGGGCCCGGCTCGTGTCCTCGGTGACGTACATCACCGTCAACCCTTGGTCCCGTGCGAAACCGATCGCCTCGGTGGTCTGCTTGAGCAGGAACTCCTCGTCCCAGCCCTCCGTGTACTGGCGGATCGGCGAGGAGCCGATGAACAGGCAGGCCTCGATCGGCACACCGGTCTTCTGCGTGATCTCGGCGATCGGCTCGATGTCGCAGAGCATCGTCCGTGCGGCGCAGTTGGCCTGGATCGCGAGCTTTTGATCGGCGATCTCGCGACACAGCGCCTCGACGTCGGCGACCGCGCGCGGTCCGGCGCCGGGCAGACCGATGTTGCTGGTTTCGATTCCCAGGTCGTTTTGCAAGTGCAGGATCTTCCGCTTCAGTTCGATGGGCGGGTCGGTCACCGACGGGGACTGCAGCCCGTCACGCAGGGTCTCGTCGTCGAGCATGACCGGCTCGGGCTTCTTGGCGCCGGCGGCGTCACCTTCGACGTTCCAGTCGTAGATCAAGTCGTTGCGGTCCATGGGGGTCGTTCTCCTCTCGCGCATCCTACTCAGCGCGCACCGAGGCCGTCAAACCGTAGAATCCGGTGCCGCCCAAGTCGCTAAAAGACGCCCATCTGCTTCAGCCGCTGCAGGCCGCGGCGCATCAGCCCGATCTCCCCCTGGCCGATGAACTGCGCGTGAACGGTCTCGGTGTCCCGCGGAAAGTCGTCCGGCAGCGGCGGGAGCACCGCCTCGTCGAGACCCTCCACCGAGGAGAGGTCGAACGGGATCGAGTCGGATTCGGTTTCCACCGTGATGCTGCTGATCTCGCCGTTGCGCTCGATGGTGAAGCGGATCTGGTTGATGTGGTCCATGTAGCCGCTCTGGTTCTGCTGGGCCCACTTTTCAAAGTCGTCTACCCGGGCCAGGAGCCGGTTGTGCCAGGTGCGCCAGATGATCCAGTAGATCTGGCGCTGGTAGTCCGTCCAGTCGTAGTCCCCGCTCTCGAACATCATGTTCCCGAGCACCTGGCCGGTGTGCGGCGGTAGGTTCGACCAGTCCGGCTCGAACATGTTCCGTGGCGCCTGTTCTGGCTGCGCGGGCGCGGCGTCGCGCGCGCGCTGGACGGCGCGACTGAAGTCCGTCAGCCGCTCGCCGATGGACGGGCCGTCGCTACGCTCCGGCGTCAGCTCCTCCAGGCGTGCGAAATCGCCGTCGTCGGTGAGTGGAACATCGAGTTGGGTATCGACGCCGCTCTCCGGGGTCGGGGTGGCCTCCTCGGCGGTAGGCTCCGTGTCGGTCTCCGGGGCGTCGAGCGGCTCCTGCGTCCGTGGGTCGTCCACTCCCTCGGGCGAGGTCTCTTCGGCCTCCGTCGCCGATTCCTCCGGTGGTGGAGGCGTCTCCTCGACGGGGCCCTCGCGTTCGGACGGCGGCACCGGAACGATCAGCGGTTGCGCCTGATCCAGCGTCGCCGGAGCCGACGGTACGGGTTCGGCGTCCGCGGGCCGCGTCTCGGGCACGCTGTCGCCGGGCGGAACCGGCTCGAGCGGTGGCTCCTCGACACCCGACGATGCCGGCGTCGCGGGCGCGGCGGGCTCCGGGACGGGTTCCGGTTCCGGCTCGGGGGCGACCTCGAAACGGACCTCGATATCGCGTTCTTCGCTGGCCTCGGGCCGCTCGGTCAACAGTCCCAACAAACCGAGCAGTGAGAGGAGAACCAGGATCGCGGCGTGCGTCCCCAGCGCGAACAGAAACGCCTCGAGCAGCGTTACCTGCCGGTCGACGACGACCGTATGACTTTCCGCGGACATACACGACCATTGTAGTTTGGGCCACCTGGCGGCGCCCGCCCGTTCGGTTTACAGGTCGCGGGCGGCGCGGTGGAACCCTGCGCGGACGGGCTGGAAGTCCTTTCCGTCGACGACGGGGTGGACGCGGTTGGTCAGCAGGATGTAGGTGCGGCCACGGTCCGGTTCGAACCACAGGGACGGTCCGGCGAAGCCGACGTGTCCCGGGGCGTCGTCATCGAACACGCCGCGGCTGGCGTCCGATGCGTCCGCGAGAACGAAACCCAGGGAGCGCCGCGCACCGGGGAATGCTTCCTCGAACAGCCGCCGGCGAGCGCGATCGCCGAGCGCCAGCGTCCGCGGCCGTAGCAGCTCCAGCGCCAGCGTGACCACATCGCCGAGCGCGCCGAACAGACCGCTGTGGCCGGCGACGCCACCCAACGCGTGGGCGTTGCCGTCGTGAACCTCGCCGCGGATCAGCTCCGTGCGCCAGGGGTAGTCGCTTCCCGCGGGGCCGGCGCGGGCGCGCTCGTAGACGTTGCCGCGCTCGGTCGGGGCGGCGGTCGACGTGTCGACGACGGTCGCGAAACCGATGCCGTTCAGACCGAGCGGCCCGGCGACGGATTCGCTGAACCAGGTGTCGAGGGATTGACCGGCGACGCGCTCGACCAGGAAACCCAGGCACAGGTAACCGAGATCGGAGTAACACGCCGGCTGCTGCGGAACCCGGGGTTGCGCCGCGATGGCGGCGAGATACGCGTCCGCGGTTCTGCCGTGAAGGTAGAGCGGCCGCCATGCGGGGAAGCCGGCGCCGTGCGCAGCGATGCGGAGCAGCGACGCCTCGGCGTACGGCGTTCCGTTCAGCTCGGGGAGCCACTCCAAGACGGGGGCGTCCAGCGAACAGGCCCCCTGCTGCTCGAGCGTTGCCAACGCAAGGGCCGTGCACAACGGCTTCGTCAGCGAGGCAAGATCGTAGCGCGTGTCCCGTGACACCTCGACCGGCTCCGGTTCGAGCGCGGCGTGGCCCAGCATCCACTCGCCGACCGTGCCCTCGGGGCCACCGACATGCGCCACGGCTCCGGGTATCCGGCCCTCGTCGATGCGCTGCTGGAGATAGCGGCCGACCGGGTCCATCACGAGTGATGCGACGCACTCGCGTTGCGCTCCGCGGCAATCGCCTCGTGAACGCGGTGCGCCAGCTCCAGTGCCCGCTGGCCCTGGCGCCCGTCGATTGCGGGACGCTCCCCGCCCTGAACGGCGGCGACAAACGTCTCCAACTCCGCGGCCAGCGGTTCCGCCTCGTCGATCGGTAACGTGTCGTGGACGATCCTGGAGTTGCCGTCCTCCCCCGGCACGAGCCGGTGTCGGTTGACGACGCGCCGCCCGGTGTCGCACGAAAGGTAGGTACGCGCCTGGAACACACGGATGCGTCGCACGGGTTCGGGCGAGATGCGGCTGGCCGTGAGGTTGGCCACGCAACCGGACGCGAAACGGATGCGCGCGTTGGCGATGTCGATCTTGTCGGTCAGCGCGTCGATGCCGGCGGCGTCGACGGAAACGGGCTCGCTGCCGTCCATCGCCAGCAACAGGTCGAGATCGTGGATCATCAGATCGAGCACGACGTCGATGTCGGTGCTGCGCGCGCTGAAACCGGCCAGCCGGTGGATCTCGAAGAACCGAGGCTCGTGGACGGCATCGGACAGGGCAAGGACCGNNCCCGACCATGACGAGCCGTTGGCGCTTCTCCGCGAGGGTGTTGATCCTCTCGGCCTCCCGGATCGACCGCGCGAGGGGTTTCTCGATCAGCACGTGAGCGCCGGCCTCGAGCAGCTCCTCGGCCACGGCACAATGCGACTCGGTCGGAACGGCGACGCTGATCGCTGCGGCGCTCGACGCCAGCTCGGCCGGACTGTCGAACACCGCGCACCCGTACTCCGCAGCGATCTTCTCCGCGCGCTCGCGATCTTGATCGACGACGCCGACGAGTCTTGCTCCCGCGGTCTGCGCGTACAACCTGGCGTGGTGCCGTCCGAGGTGCCCGACTCCGACGACACCGACGTCGAGCGGGCCGCTCAACGCGTCACCCCACGCTCGCTGCCGCGTACGAAATCGATGAAGTAGCGCACTTCGTCGAATTCGTTCGCGCTGTCCTCCAATGCGTCGAGTGCCTCGTTCAGCCGCAGCTTGCTGCGGAACAGCGTCGTGTACGCATGCTTGAGGGCCTGGATCGTCTCCTTGGAATAGCCCCGGCGGCGCAGTCCGATGATGTTGAGTCCGTACGACTTGGCGCGGTTGCCCACGGTCGTGACCCAGGGCAGGGCGTCCTGGCGCAGTACCGTGAACCCCCCGATGAACGCGTGATCGGCGACGCGGCAGAACTGGTGGACGCCGGAGTACGCGCCGACCGTGGCGTGACTCCCGATCTCCACGTGCCCCGCGAGGGTCGTCCCGTTGGCCAGGATGTTGTCATCACCGATCTGACAATCGTGGCCCACATGGGAATAGGCCATCACGAGGTTTCCGTCGCCGAGCCGTGTCACCCCGCCGCCGTGAGGGGTCCCCCGGTTCAGCGTGGTGTTCTCGCGGATGGTGTTCCGCGCACCGATGATCAAACGCGTGTCCTCTCCCTTGTAGCGCAGATCCTGCGGCGCCCCTCCGACCGAGGCGAAGGGAGAGATCACCGTCTCCGGGCCGATCTCCGTCGAGCCCTCGACGACAACGTGGGACAGCAGGCGACAGCGGTCGCCGAGAGTGACCTCGGGACCGACGACGCAGTACGGGCCGATCTCGACGCCCGCGCCGAGGGTCGCGGCTTCATCGACGACGGCCTGGGGGTCGATCTTCGACACCTTTCGATCAATCCTTCGAGCGATCGACGAGGGCCGACATGATGTCGGCCTCGGCGGCCCTCTGGCCGTCGACCTCGGCAATCCCGCGGAGCTTGGCCGTCTTGGGACGGAACTTCAGCACCTCGACGGTCAACCGCATCTGATCCCCCGGAACCACCGTGCGTCGAAAACGGGCCTTGTCGATCCCGGTGAAGAACACCAGTTTCTCGTCGCGATCGGCCATGTCGTGGAGCAACAACACCGCACCCGCCTGGGCCAGCGCCTCGATGATCAACACACCCGGCATGATCGGTTCCCCGGGGAAGTGGCCGGGAAAGAACGGCTCGTTGGCCGTGACGTTCTTGAGCGCGACGACCCGCTTGCCGGGATCCACCTCGAGGATACGATCGATCAGCAGAAACGGGTAGCGATGCGGCAAGTTGGCGGTGATTCCGCGGATGTCCATCACGATCGGTCCTCCGCCTCGTCGAGGCGTCGTTCGAGATCGGCGAGCCGGCGACGCAAGTCACCAACCTCCTTCTTCAGTTCGGGTAGTCTTCGAAATGCCGCCTGAGCGCGTTTCCATTGGCGATGATCGACCGCGGGAATCCCCGCAACCATCCCACCCTCCGCAACGTCGGCGAGCACGGCGGACTTGGCCGCGACAATGGTCTTGTCGCCGAGCGTGAGATGACCGGCCGCACCGGCCTGCCCGGCGAACATGCTGTGATCGCCGACGCGCGTACTGCCGGCAATCCCGCTCTGCGCGGCGAGCAGCGCGCCGCGCCCCAGGCGGACACCGTGGGCGATCATGACCAGGTCGTCGATCTTGCTGCCCTCCCCGATCACCGTGTCGTCGAGCGCGCCACGATCGACCGCCGTGTTGGCGCCGATCTCGACGTCGTCCTCGATCACGACGCGACCGACCTGTGGGATCTTGTGATGGGTTCCGCCGGACGTCGCGAACCCGAAACCGTCACCGCCGAGAACGACGCCGGAGTGGATCAGGCAACGCTTGCCGACCTGCGTGCCGGCGTAGAGCACGACGTTTGCTCGCAACTCGCTCCGCTCGCCGAGCCGCGCCTTCGGGCCGATGACGCAGCCCGGCCCGACGATCGACCCGGATTCGAGCACGGCGCCCGGCTCGATGACGGCGTGGGCGCCGATCGCGACGTCTTCAGCAACCGAGGCCTCGGGGTCCACGCTCGCGCTGGCGTGCACGCCGCGGGGTGGGGGCGGGGGCGGGTGATACAGGTCGAGCAGATTCGCCAGCGCCAGATACGGCTCGGGGTGCACCAGCAGCGACCGTCCGGGCAGCTCGACCCCCGCGGGTAGGAGAACCGCGGCGGCCTCGCTGTCCCTTGCCTTGCTACGGTACTTCGGGTTGGTCAGGAAGCTCAGTTGCCGCGTGCCGGCTTGATCCAGCGCTGCCACGCCGTCGATTTCCGGGTCCCCCTCACCCCGGACCTCGCCGGATACGCGCTGCGCCAGTTCTGAAAGCCGGTAGGTCGGCACGGCCCTCTCCTTCGCCGCGGATTATGCAACAAAAGCCGGCGCACGGGAGTCGGGCGTCTAGTTCGACCCACCCGGAGCCGCGGCTTCCGGCGCAAGCGGGAACATCCTGTTGTACTGATCGACGATCGGAACCGTCACGTCGATGGCGGTCGACGCCCAGGCAACCGCGGTCGCATCGAGGATCAGTGCGAAACCCTGGTCGCGACCGTATTGTTCGACGACGCTACGCAGTTTGTCGTTGAAGCGGGCCTCTGCTGCGGCGAACTCGAGCTGCAGTTCCTGGGTCGCAACGTCTTTCAGCGAGTTGACCTCGATGACCAGACGCTGGATGTCGATCTCCATCGCGGTACGCTTGTCCGGCGACAGGGACAACGCCTGCTCGGCAAGCCTTTGACGCAGACCGTTGAGGTCCTGCTCCTTGACGCTGATGGCCGCCTGTTTGGCCTCGCGCATCTCGACGAGGCTCGCCTGTAGCTCCCTGGCGTCGGCCACCTGTTCGGATACGCGCGCCGGGTCGAAGACCCCGATCTTGATCGCCTGGGCGGTCGCGGGAGCAACCAGCCCGGCCAGTAGAACCAGCGTCAAGGCCGCGCAAGCGGTGCGGTGTGTGGTGTGCATCGAAACTCTCCTGAAAAAAACCGACGATCCCGAGCGGCCTCACACTTACTAGAAGCTGCGCCCGATCGCAAAGGTAAAACTACTCGTTCTGTCCGACTCCAACTTTCGAACCGGGAACCCATAGATCAGCCGCAAGGGCACCGGAAAGACGGGGAGGTGGAAACGAACCTCGAGTCCGGACGACATCCTCGACGTCTCGAAAGTGAACGACTGATCTTCGAAGAGAGCGTCGCCCACATCAAAGAATAGCGCGACTTCGGCCTGTTCGCCCAACGGGAAAATCAGCTCCGTCTGGAACAGGTAATAACGGTCGCCGCCCGACTCGATCAACAGCGGAACGCCGCCGCTGGTGAAGAAGTCGCTGAGCGGCGATCCGGTCGGGTCGGCGACCGCGCCGAGGATGTTGTTCGTCGCCGGATCGATGATCCAGTAACGCCGCGGCGTGATCGAACGCGTCTCGAAGATGCGCGGCCCCTGGGTGTCCCCGCCGAGCCAGAAGCGCTGTGCCCGCGGCACACCCTCGATGTTCGATGGAGTGATCCCGCTGCCGCCGCGCCATTCGCGGATGACCCCGCCCTGGGCATGAACGGCGAAGATGTTGCGGCCCCAGGCACGGCCGTAGTGGGTGAAGCGGGCGACGGGCCGGAGAAAGTTCGTGTTGCCGCCGAGCGGGCCGCCGGCGACCTGGAAACTGAAGTTGAACTGCGTGCCGCGAGACGGGCGGTACGGGTTGTTGACCGTGTTGAACACGTAGAACGGCGTGATACTGGAGATCTCGTTGGTCGCCTCGAACACCGTGGTCTGTCCCAGACTGTCGATGATCGGTTGCCGCGAGCTCAGGTCTTCCCAGTTGTAGCCGATGTTGATGCGCGACGCGCGCCCCAGACGACGGCCGAAGATGACGCCCACCCCCCGGCTCGTCGTGCTGAACGTCGAGCCGAAATCGGCGTCGCGGCGGAACACGCTGCCCCCGACCAGCCACGGCCGGCCGAAGAACCACGGCTCCTGGAACGTCAGTTGGTAGCGGCTCGAGCGTCCTCCCACCTGAACGGCCGCCGAGACGACCTGGCCGCGGCCGAGGAAGTTGCGCGTGGAGTAGACGCCGTTGAAGAACGCGCCGTCGAGCCCGCTGTAGCCGCCGCCGACCTGGATCTCGTTGCGGCCCTGCTCGACGCCGTCGAACTTGACGTTGACGCGCGATTCGCCCTCGATCGGCTCGATCACCGGCTCTTCCTCGACGGAGAAGTAACCCAGCTGATTGATCTTGATCTTCGAGATGTCGAGCAGCGTGCGGCTGAAACGCTGTCCCTCCAGCAACGCGACCTCACGGCGCAAGACCCTGTCGTGGGTCGCGGTGTTCCCGCTGAACTCGATGCGTGCGATGTAGTAGGGCTTGTCCTCGTCGATCACGATCTCGACGTCCGCGATCGGCTCCCCTTCGCGACGCTGAATCCGCCGCACCACGGAGGCGTAGAGGTGCCCGGAGTCCTCGTAGGCGCGGGTGATATCGTCAACCGCGCGGTCGACCAGATCGTTGCGAAAGATCGCGCCTTCCGGCACGCGGACGGTGGCCCGCAGATTCGCCGGTTCGAACTTCTCCGCGCCGGTCACTTCGACCTTGCCCATGCGGTACTGGATGCCCTCGGTCAGCGGTACGGTCAGCTGCACCCAGCGCTTGACCTTCTTGGCCTTCTCCGATTTTTTGCGCGCTTTCTTGTCGGCCTGGCGTTTCTTCTTGAGCAGCTTCTTGCGCTGCTTCTTCTTCATCGACGCATCGATCGGCACGTCGGCCTCGATCGCCGCGATGCGCGCACGCTCGGCGGAGCGTTCGCGCTTGGCCTTCTTCTTGTCCTCCTTGGGGTTCTGCCGCACCTCGACGACCGGGGGCCGGATATCGACGTCGAGATAACCGCTGTCCTGGTACAGCTTGCGCACCGCGGTCACATCCTGATCCCACTTCTGCGGGTGGTACAGGTTCTTGCCCGACCACGGCCAGTACCAGCGGCGCTCCTCGGTCAGCTGCAGCTCGCCCTTGAGCTTCTTGTTCTTGAACACCGTGTTGCCGGTGAACTGGATCTTCTTGATGCGCGTCTTGCCGCCCGGCGTGATGTCGAAGTGGATCGCGCGGCTGGTCTCGGTGACACGATCGATCTTGGCCTCGACGGTCGCGTCGAGGAATCCCTTTTCCGCCATCAAATCGCGGATCACGCCCTCGGCGTCGACGATCTTGCCCTGATCGACCGGCGAGCCGGCGCGCAACCTGACGTCGCGGTCACGCAACCGATCCTCGATCTCCGTCCGCGTGACCGAGGTGAGCTCCTCGAACGTCAACGAGGCGATCATCGGACGCTCCTTGACGTGGATGATCAGCGCGACCCCGCCGCCGGGAGCGTCCTCGCGCTCGATGCGGATGTCTTCGAACCAGCTACCGTCCCACAACGCGCGAAACCGCGCGCGGACCTGCACGACGTCGTAGGGGTCTCCGGGACGGATGTCGAACGCGTGGAGGAAAGCCTCGCGCGTCATGCGCTGCAGGCCGAGGACTTCGATCTCTTCAATTTCGCCGGGGGCGGCGCACAGGGGCCCTACAGCCAACAGCGCGAGGGCGAGGGCCGCCACCAGACTCCACTGCGATTTGCGCATCGAATCCCGGTCTGCTTTCCGGCGCTCAATCCCCCCGGCCGCCGGCCGGCCCGACGGCGCGGGTCTGCCGCCCCCGCGGTCGGACATTCTATAGTGGAAAAGCAATCCGCGCCGCGCGCGGCGCGGATCCTGCGGCGTAGAAAAAGTCTGTGTTGGAGAGCTATCCGGGCTGAGTCGAGGCCGTCCGCTCCTCCAGCGGGCGGAATCCCAGTTTGCCGTCGTCCAGGAAGACCTCGATCGTGCCGCCGTCGACCAGATCACCGCCGATCAACGCCTCGGAAAGTGCATCTTCAATGTGGCGCTGGATGGCTCGGCGGAGTGGCCGGGCACCGAAGGAGCGGTCCTGGCAGGTCGTCTCGACGAGCCACTCACAAACTTCGTCGGTGATCTGGAGCTCGATCTCGCGTTCGGCAAGCCCCTCGTTGAGCTGCCGGATCATGATCCGCGCGATCTGCGCGAGCTGGCTTTCGGTCAACGCGTCGAAGACGATGATCTCGTCGATGCGGTTGATGAACTCGGGGGTCAGCGTCCGCTTCACCTCGGCGAGCACGAGGTCCCGCCGGTCCTTGAACTTCTGCTCGTTGTCGTCGGTCTGGAAGCCCAGCTTGCCGGCCATCCGCGCGACGTGCTGGGAGCCGATGTTCGAGGTCATGATCACGATCGTGTTCTTGAAATCGACGGCCGTCCCGTAGGCGTCCGTGATCATGCCGTCCTCGAGCACCTGGAGCAGGATGTTCAGCACGTCGGGGTGCGCCTTCTCGATCTCGTCGAGCAGGATCACGCTGTAGGGCTTGCGCTTGATCCGCTCGGTGAGCTGCCCGCCCTCCTCGTGGCCGACGTAGCCGGGGGGCGAGCCGATCATCTTGGCGATCGCGTGCTTCTCCATGTACTCCGACATGTCGAAACGCACCAACGAGCGTTCGGTGTCGAACAGGAAACATGCCAGCGTGCGCGCAACCTCGGTCTTCCCGACGCCCGTGGGTCCGAGGAACACGAACGAGCCGATCGGCCGGTTGGGGTTGTTCAGACCGGCGCGCGAGCGGCGGATCGCGCGGGCGAGCGCGGAGATCGACGTCTCCTGCCCGACGATTCGCTCGTGCAGGACGTTCTCGATCTGCAGCAGCTTGTCGGCCTCTTCCTCGGCCACCGACTGGATCGGGATCCCGGTCCAGCGCGCGATCACGTCCTCCACGTCGCTGCGTTGGACGTCGAGGATCTTGTTGCACTCGTCCTCGTAGCTCTGCTTGAGCTCCTCGTGGCGGCGGCGCAGCGTGACCTCCTCGTCGTGGAACGCCACGGCCTCGTCGAAGTCCTTGCGCGCCAGGGCGCTCTTCATCCCGTCGACCGCCCGTTTGAGCTCGCGCTCGATGCGTTTGATCTCGGTATAGGACGTGGACTTGCCCAGCTTGACTCGCGCGCCGGCCTCGTCGAGCACGTCGATCGCCTTGTCCGGCAGGAAGCGATCGGTGATGTAGCGGTTGGACTGGTAGACGGCGGCGCGGATCGCCTCGTCGGCGAAGCGCACGCCGTGGAACCGCTCGTAGCGCTCCTTGACGCCGCTCAGGATCTCGTAGGTCTCGCCCTCGGTGGGCGGCTTGATGTTGATCGGCTGGAACCGGCGCACGAGCGCTCGGTCCTTCTCGATGTACTTGTGGTAGTCGCGCGGCGTGGTCGCGCCGATGCACTGGACCTCGCCGCGCGACAGCGTCGGCTTGAGGATGTTCGCCGCGTCCAGCGAGCCCTCGGCCGAGCCGGCGCCGATCAGGGAGTGGATCTCGTCGATGAAGATGATCACGTCTTCCGCGGTGGTCAACTCCGTGATGATGCCCTTGAGTCGCTCCTCGAACTGTCCGCGGTACTTCGTCCCCGCGACGACGAGCGACAGATCGAGCGCCAGGATGCGGTTGTGCATCAGCGACGGAGGGACCTCGCCGTCGACGATCCGCGTGGCCAGACCCTCGATGATCGCGGTCTTCCCGACCCCCGGCTCGCCGAGCAGGACGGGGTTGTTCTTACGCCGGCGCGAGAGGATCTGGATCACCCGGTCGAGTTCGGCCTCCCGGCCGATCAGCGGGTCGAAGACACGTCGTTGCGCCATGTCCGACAGATCTCGCGAAAACTCGTTGAGGAAAGGCGTTTCTTTCTTCTTCTTGGGCAGCGCCCGCCGCTTGTAGAGGTTGACGGCGTCCTCGCGCACCGCGTACAACCGCATCCCGCGCTCCGCGAGCAGGCGGCCCGCCGGCGACTCTTCCAATCGCAGCAGCCCCAGCAGGATGTGCTCGGTGCCGATGTTGGGGTGCATCAGCCGCTCGGCCTCTTCCTCGGCGAACTGCAGGACCTTCTTGGTCTCGTCGCTGAACGGGATCTCGACCGAGGTGGAGAGCTTCTCGCGGATCGGACCGCGGCGCTCGAGCTCGGCCTGCAGCAGGTCGATCGAGACGTTGGCCCGGGTGAACAGCTCGCGTGTCGAATCCTCGGGTTCCTTCAGCAATCCCAGCAGCAGATGCTCGCTACCGATCCGCTTCGCGCCCTGCTGGCTGGCCTCGTAGCGTGCCAGGAAGAGGATCCTCTTGGCTCTCTCGGTGAATTTCTCGAACATCGGGCAACCGTCCGTCGTCTGCTGAGTGTTGGTGACCATAGCATACGACCGGTCTCCCATCCTTGCACGCTTACGCTTCGGTAAGAGTTGCGTTTCCGCGCTTTTCGGGGGCGCCCGCGCGGTCGACGGCCGGCCCTACTCGGCGTCCCCGGAGCCCCCGAAGAAGGTCGCCGCCGCGCTGTCACTCAACGGGTGTAGGCGACCGCCGGCCAGGTGCAGGATGCGGTCGCAGCCCGCGGCCATGCGCTCGCTGTGCGTGGCCAGCACCAGGCTGAAGCCGCGCTCTTTTTGCAGATCCCGCAGCACGCCGAACACGCGATCCCCGGTGGAGGGGTCGAGGTTTCCGGTCGGCTCGTCGGCCAGAACCAGCGACGGCCTCCCGGCGACGGCGCGGGCGATGGCCACACGCTGCTGTTCGCCACCGGAAAGTCGTGCCGGGGTGTGGCCGAGCCGCTCGGCCAGGCCGAGGCGCTCCAGGATCTCGCGGGCGGCCGTCTCCGTGCGTTCGAACCGTCCGCCGATTCGAAACGGCATCTCCACATTCTCCAGCGCGTTGAACTCGGGCAACAGGTGGTGGAACTGAAACACGAACCCGACATGGCGGTTGCGGTAGCGACCCATCGCCTCGCCGTCACTCCACGGCAGAGGCCGCCCTCGAAACGTCAAGGTACCGCCATCCGGTCGATCCAGGCCCCCCAACAGGTGCAGCAACGTCGACTTCCCCACGCCCGAATCGCCGACGATGGCGACGGACTCTCCGCCGTCGACCTCGAGGTCCAGGTTCGACAGGACCTCGATGCGGCGCGGCCCGCTCTGGAACGAACGCGAGAGTTCGGCCGCCTCGAGTAACCGCTCACTCATGGCGGATCGCTTCCACCGGATCGAGTCCGGCCGCCTTGAACGCCGGGTACAAAGTCGCCAGGAACGAGATCAACATCGTCGCGGAACCGATCCACAGCAGATCGCTGACGTGTGGGCTGAACGGCAAATGCGTCAGGTAATAGACGTCGGGGTCCAGCTGGAACAGCTCGTAGCGGTCGAACAAGGTGGCCAGGACCCAGCCGAGGGCCAGGCCGGTCGACGCGCCGATGGCCCCGATCGTGAGGCCCTGGAGCATGAAGATGCGTGCAATGTGCTTCGGGGTCGCTCCGAGCGCGGTCAGCGTGCCGATTTCCTTGGTTTTGTCGGCGACCATCAGGATCAACATCGAGATGATGTTCAGGGCGGCCACGACGACGATCAACCCGACCGCCAGCGCGAGGACGAGCTTTTCGGTGTTGAGCGCCTGCATGAAGTCCTTGTTCTGGTCGATCAGATCGAACACGAACCAGTCGGCCCCGAAGGATTGTTCCAGGAGTTCCTTGGTGTCGTCGATGCGCTCCAGTGGGTCGACCCGAAGCTCGATGCGCGAGCTCGTCTCTCCGGCACGCAACGTGCTGCGCGCGGCGTCCAGGAGGACGTACGCGCGCTGGGAGTCTTCCTGGAAGTGATCCGAGGCGTACGTCCCGACGACCTCGAACACGCGCGATCGCGGCCGCGGCGCCCACGGCGTCAACGTCATCTCGGGGACGACCAGCCGAACACGGTCGCCCGGAACGACACCGAGGTTGGCCGCCAGATTGACGCCGAGCAGGATCGCGGCGCGACCGCTGTTCGTCGCGGCCTCGAGGCGAGTGAAATGCTCGGTGTCCGCGGCGCCGAGGATCACCTCGCCGTGCGACACCGGTTCGATCCCCCAGACATCGGCGTAGGCCGTGCGCCCCGCGTCCTCGTAGACCAGCATGCCGTGTGTACGGAGCACCGCGGCGCCGGCCGAAACGCCCTCGATTTCGAGCATCGCCGCGATCGTGTCGTCGGCATCGGAGAACCGGTCGTCCATCCGATGTTGGATCACCAGATGTGCGGATCCGCTGTGGATCCTCGCACGCGCGTCCTCGACGAAACCCGCATTGGTTGCGAGCGCGATGACCAGCGCGGCCGTGCCGACGGTAACTCCGAGCACCGAAATCAGGGTGATCGCGGAGACGAACGTGCGACCACGGTGAAAGCGCAGGTAGCGAAGAGCCAGGAAGCCTTCGAAGTCGAGCATCGTCAGGAAACGGCGCTTTGGGCCAGTCGCACGGCAAACTCGGCCGCGCGGGAGTTGCTCCCCCCCGCCACGGCCCACAGCCAGAAACCGCCGAGACCGTCGGCGGTCAACTCGCCCAACCGGATCGTGCGCTCGTCGGCAACTTCCATCGGAGTCGATACGAGCGGGCCGCGCTCCTCCCCCGGCTCCAGGCCGTTCTCCGCAAGGGCGCGGCGCATTTCATCGAGTCCCGTTCCGTTGGGCGTGCGAATGTGCAACTCGACCGCGTGCCCGTAGAACAACGGCGCCGCCAGGAAGCGCAGCGTGAGTCGCTCGCGATCCCAACCGAGCAGCACACCGACCTGACGGGCGATCTCCTGTTCGAATCCGGGGATCCCGCACGACAGGCCCGATTCGGGGACGATGTTGAATGCGAGCTGCCGGCCGAACGTATCCACCGGAAGCTCGACGAAGTTCAGTAGCCGCACCGTCTGTTGACGTAGCTCCTCGACCCCGGCCTCGCCGTAGTCCACCGCGGGACGGACGATGACGGCAACGCACTGCTCCACCCCGGGCCCGCGGTCGACGGGGCTGAGCAGATCCGAGAGCACCAACGCCAGCGGGTGCGGGACCGCGTAGAACCCGGCGGCATCGTCGACTTCGTTACGCGGGTTCAGCAACCGAGCCCCAAGCTTCTCGGGGAGTCCGCCGACGAGATCGATGACGAGCTGATCCGCGCGGAGTTGTTCGGCGACACGCCGGGTGCTGTCCCCACGCTCGCAGACGAGCAGGACCTCGTGACCCGCAACGACAACAGGGTCCGGCTCCTGGATCATGCGCGCCTCGCCGGCGTACTCGCTGACCAACACGTCGCCGTCCGCGAAGCCGAACAGGTCGACTTTCGCGGCGGGCACGCGTGCCGCCTCGAGCGCCTCGCGGACACGTGTGCCTTCGAGCGTCGAGGCACCGAGGACGGCGATCTTCCCGTTGCGGTCAACCATCGAACGACTCGTGAGGCAGTTCCTTGCGGGCCGGCGCGCCCGAGAAGACGCGACTGACGGACACCAGCGGTGCGGACAACAAATATGCGCCAGCCAAGGCCGGCATCACCCAGCGGGGCCAGATCAAGACGCCGACCATGGTCACGGCAAGCGGGAGCACGTAGATGTAGGACCGGCGGTCGAGTAGAGCGAGGTCCTTGAACGAGCGGTAGCGAAACCGAGAAACCATCAGCAGCGCCAGTGTGGCGGTCAGCAGCATCAACGGAAGTGCCGTCGGGCTGCCGACTCCCGGCGCGGTAGGGAACGCGAACGCGGCTGTGGCCAGCGACCCGGCCGCCACCGGCGAGGAGAGCCCGACGAAGTGACGCCGCTCGCCGCTATGCGCCTGGATGTTGTAACGCGCCAACCGCATTGCCGCACAGATGACGAACAGGAATGCGACCAGCCAACCCACGCGGCCGAAGGGCTCGAGCACCCAGGAGTAGGCCAGCATGGCCGGTGCCACGCCGAACGACACGATATCGGCGAGCGAGTCGAACTCCGACCCGAACTCGGTGGTCGTCCCGGTCATTCGGGCGATCCTTCCGTCGAGTAGATCGAGGACGCCGGCAATGATGATGAAGATCGCCGCGCGGCCGATCTCGCCGCGAAACGACATCACGACCGCGGTGAAACCGCAGACCAGATTCCCTGTGGTGAGCAGCGTCGGGAGCAGGTAGATCCCGCGCTGTAGCTTTCGTTGTCGCGCCACGCGTCCTTTCCAATCGACCCTTACCGGGGTCGCACCCACTATAGCCAAAAACAGAGGCGGCTCGCCTCAGAGAGGGTCCGCGACCGCCGATCGCCGCTTGGTGGCTATCGGAGTCTCTCCCGACGTCGTGCGCTGTTTGAGCTTGACGCCGGGTACCCACCCGTCGGGCAGCTCGACATCGACCCGCGAGCCGAATCGTATGAGGCCGATGCGTTCGCCTCGCGCCACTGATTGCCCCGGCTCGAGCGAACACAGGATCCGACGGGCAACGAGACCGGCGAC
>WVWW01000145.1:0-32715 GCA_011773795.1 Acidobacteriota bacterium | reverse complement strand
CGAGTGTGAATCGGAGGCTGCCGTCCTCGACATCGAGATCGACAACCACGCGCTCGTTCTGTTCCGGCGCCTCGTCCCTCCAGGCGGCGAGGAACCGACCCGGATGGTGCACCACCGAGCGAACCTTACCGGCGGCCGGGGCGCGGCACACATGCACGTTGAAGACGTTCATGAAGATCGAGATCCGGTCCGGGCGTGCGCCGATGATGGTGCCGTCCGCGGGGCTGACGAGCAGCCCCGCATCCTGCGGGACGTCACGCTCGGGATCCCTGAAGAACCACAGCGTGAAGAGCAGGAAGACGATCGCGGGCAGCGCCGCGCTCCAGTGAACCCAGGCACCCGGCACCAACGCCGCCACCAGAGCCGATGCGGCGAAGGGCCAGGCGTGCGGTGAGACCTTCATCCCGCGTTGAGCATGGCTTCCATCTCGTCCTTCAAGGCCAGCTTCATCTTNNCTTCTCGGCTTACACGCTCACCAGCAGAGGCCATGCGGATGCTCCTTCTTGTCGAGGATCGTGTTGTGTTCGGGATAGGACGTGCGAAACACGAGCCCACTATACCTCGCTGCGGCCCGGACCAACAACGTCGCCCTCACCCTCCGGCAACACCCATCGCATCAGGATCGCCGGCTCCCCCGGACCGTAGTAGTCGGCGCGTCGTCCGGCCTCGACAAAGCCCAGTTTCAGGTAGAGTTTTCGCGCCTCACGATTCGTCGGCCGCACCTCGAGCGAGACTCGGCGGCAGCGCATTTCCGCGGCCAGCGTCAGGAGTCGGCGCATCAGCCGGCGCCCGTAACCCTTGCGGCGATGGGCCGGATCGATGGCGATCTTGTTCACCTGGAGCTCGGCGTCGAGGATCCACACCGACGCATAGCCGACTACGGCGCCTCCACACCTCAGGACGCGATTCACGGAGTAGGGGTTGTGATCGAGCTCGTGGAGAAAATGACCGTGGTGCCACGGCGTGGGGAAGCTCTCCGTTTCGATGCGCACGACGGCGTCGATGTCCGCGCGGCGCATCGGCGCGAAGCGCAGCCTGTCGTCAGCGGGACGATCGGAGTCGGGCATCGGGCGGACGAATGTAGAGCGGTGAAACCGGGCCCTCGGGAGCCGCATCCAGGCCGCGCAGGATCGCGATCCTTCCCGCAGCTGCAGCCGTCTCCGTAGCAGACCGCCGGCCGCCCGCCGCCTGAAAATCTTGCGGCGGTTCGGCGCCTGGGCCCCAGAGAACGAAGCCCGGCGGGGCCTCCCAGAATGAACCCGCCGGCTGCAGCCCCGGCGCCTCCCGCTGGTCCGGCGGCGAGGACGATGCGTCGTACCGCGCGATATACAGATCTCCCCTCCCCGCCCCCAGCGCCGGAACGCGATCGCCGGGGCAGCGACCGGATGCCTCGGCCATCGCCTCGAGTGTGTTGACCCCGACACAGGGCCGGTCCGCGGCAAGCGCCAGCCCCTGAGCCGTGCCCAACGCGATGCGCACACCGGTGAAAGAGCCGGGACCACGGACGACCGCGAAGGCGTCGATCTGCTGCTTGGACCAACCGGCGGCGGCGAGGACGTGGTCGATCAGTCTGAACAGGTGCTCGGCGTGAGAACCTTTCATGTCCGCGGCCGTCTGCGCGACCGTGTCGATCCCCGCGTCGGTGGCCTCGAGGAGCGCGACGTGGGCCGTCGGTGTCGCCGTGTCGATCGCGAGGACACGCGTCATCTCGGGGCCCGGGCACACTCGAGAAAGGTCAGCAGTGCGCGGCGCGACGGTGCGGTCTGCTCGTCGAAAACGACTCCGATGTCGAAGCGGTCGGACGCCGCCGGGTCATGCTCCGGCAACACCTCCAGACGAACGACGCTGCCGCGGAGCACCGTCTCATCGGTTCCCGCGCCGGCCAGCCTCAGCTCGATCCGTTCGCCGACGTCGATTGCCTCGGGGCTGGCAAACAGGAGTCCCTCCTGGGAAAGGTTGAGCAACGGACGCGCGTCGGCACGACCGCGCGCCAGCACCTCGACCTCGAACAGCCCCGGCTCGAGGTCGAATCGCAGGTAGCGGCGGCGCTCGTCCTGATGCAGCTCGACGAGGTTCTTCCCCGCCGCCTTGGCCTGGTACAGGGCCCGGGCCGCGCCCGCCAACAGATCCTCGGGCGTCTGCGCGTCGGACGGATACGCGGCGATGCCCCCCGAAACGGTGAGATGAATCGCCGGGCGCGATGCTCCCTCCGCGGCGAAGAACCCCTCGATTGCGGCACGACAGCGTTCCGCGACCAGCAGCGCTCCGTTTCGGTCGGTCTCGGGCAACAGCAACACCAACTCGTCGCTGCCGCAGCGTGCGACGAGATCGATGTCGCGGACTTTGTTGTTGATCAACATCGACGCCTCGCGCAGGATGCGATCGGCGACCAGGGCACCGAGCCGGTCATTGACGGCTGCGAAATCATCGAGATCGAACAGCACCACGGCGGCATTCAGTGCGTAGCGTCGCGAGCGCCGCAGCTCGTTGGAAACGGCGCTGCGAAACGTCCGCTCGGACGCCAGCCCGGTCAACGGGTCCAGCGTCGCGTTCTGCGCGGAGGATTCGAGCAACTCGATGTCGATCAGCGCGGGCTGAACGAGTTGACGGTTGACATGGATGAAGTAATCGAACGCGGCCACGCGGACGCCGACCTCGCGCGACAGGGCCTCCGACATCTCTCTTTGACGCTCGACAATCAGTTTCCAGTGGAGCTGAGCCTCGTCGTCGGGGAAGCTCTTGCGGGTCAGGATCAACAGCAGAGCCGCGTAGGCGCCGACACCGGTCTCGCTCGCCAGTGAGTCCAGACGCTCGTTCAGCCGCTTGGCGTTGTGGGCGTCCTCGGTGAGGATGGCCAGCAATTGCTCGCGGAGGACCTCGCCGGGCTCCGCGTTCATGAGCGGGCCGCACGTGGGGCCACGGATCGCCGGACGTGGCCCTCGAAGCAGTCCTCGGGAAGCGGCCGGTCGAAGCGCACCGCGAGGCTGCGCCGGCCGCTGCGGACGACTTTGCCGGACACGACCCATTCGCGCTCGCGCATCCTCAGTTTGAGCTCGACCGTGCCTTCGGTGCGGGTCGGACCCGTTGTAGAGAGCAGCGCTCCGGAGCGCGACAGGTTGATCGGTCGCATTTCGATTCCGCTGCTCCCGCCGGCCCGGAGCCAGACACGCGCGTTCGAACGCACGGGGAAGCGCACGAACCGACGCCGTTCCGAGTGGTACAACACGATGCGATTGCGGCCCTCCTTCTTGGCCAGGTACATCGCCCGGTCGGCGCGCTCGACGAGCATCTCGGCGGTCTCACCATCCCTGGGGAACGTGGCCACACCGCCCGAAACGCTGAGCTCGATCGCCAGTCCCTCGAACGGTTCCTCGAAGGCTTTCTGCACCAGCAGCCGCACGCGCTCACCCAGGCTGAACGCTCCGAGGCGCCCCGTCTCGGGAAGGATCACGGCGAACTCCTCGCCGCCGAAGCGACAGGCCACATCCGCGTCGCGCACCGCGCGGCGCAACAGTCCGCCGACCCGCGCCAGGACCAGATCGCCTAACCGGTGTCCGTGGAGGTCGTTGATCGGTTTGAACAGGTCGAGGTCGAGGAGCAACAGCGACAGTCCGAGCCCGTAACGCATGCTGCGGCGAGTCTCGATGTCGAGGGCGCTGTCGAAGTAGCGCCGGTTGTGCAACCCGGTTAGGCTGTCGGTAACGGCCGATCGTTCGGTCGTCTCGAGCTCGTCGAGTTCCACGATGGTCGGGTTTCGGAGCAGACCACGCACGTTCGAGAGGTAGTCGACCGCGGCCACCGGCAAGCCGGGATCTCGTCCGAGCGTCGCGCCCACCTCGCTTCGATGGCTGTTGAGCTCCACGAGCAACTGCTCCGCCTCATCCTCGGGGAGCTCGAGATGCGTCAGCAAGTGCAGCATGGCCGAGCAGGTGGCCACACCCTCGAGACGCCGCAATTGCCTCAGCCGCTGGATCAGGCCGCTGCCGTCGAGATGGTCTGCCGCGAGCAACGCCACGAGGCGTTGCCGGGTGGGTTGATGGATTCGGCTTGCCACGATCCTCTGCCCTAAGTGCGCCCCCGGCCGGACCCCACGGCCCCATGGCCTCAAACCGAAACGTACCGGGAGCTTACATCAACTTGAAACCGTCCCGGCAATCCGACCGTACTACCGGGTGACGAGAGAGGAAGGCGGGGTTCGTCTCGGGACCCGACGGGAGGGGCTTCTCGCCCCCGAGGGGGACGTGTTGCAGACCCACAGAGCTCTCGAAATCAAACGTCCTTTGACGGAGACCGCACCGGTCAGCGACGAGCAACTCGTTCGTCAGGTCCTCGACGGGAACCGGCGGGCGTTCGAGCGGCTCGTCCGGCGTCATCAGACCGGACTCGTGAACCATCTCTTCAGACAGACGGGGCAGAGAGAACTGGCCGTCGATCTTGCCCAGGAAGTGTTCCTCAAGGTCTACACGGCCTTGCCGAGTTTCAATCCGAAATACCGGTTCACGACGTGGGTCTACCGCATCGCGACCAACCGGGCGATCGATCTGATGCGACGCAAGACGCTGCCCGTGTGCTCGCTGGACGAAGCCGACCACGATTTGACGCGGCACACAACGCTGGCTGACGAAACGCCGGCCCCGGACGAGGTCCTCGCCTGCGCCGAGTTGCAGGCGCGGCTAAAGCGTGCGATCGATGATTTACCGGGCGACTACCGTCGCTTGTTGTTGTTGAGGAATCGTGAACACTACCGCTACGACGAAATCGCCTGGATCACGGGTTTGCCGATCGGAACCGTCAAGAACCGCATCTTCCGTGCGCGCGAGATCTTGCGTCAGACGCTCAACCACTCGCTCGACGAGATAGAAGCCCCGGCTTCATGACCCGTTGCGAGCTCATCGCACCGTTGCTCCCGCGCGTCGCCGACGGCGACGCCGAACCGCTCGAGGTGGCGTGCGTGATGCGTCACGCCGAGGCTTGCACGCGCTGCGGGATCCTGCTTGCGCGCGAGCGGC
Organism: Acidobacteriota bacterium; assembly: GCA_011773795.1. Lineage (GTDB taxonomy): Bacteria > Acidobacteriota > Polarisedimenticolia > Polarisedimenticolales > Polarisedimenticolaceae > WVWW01. The sequence continues at coordinate 27,706 of WVWW01000145.1, read as the reverse complement.
GGCTGAGCGCGGCGATCGGAGAGTTGCGTGACATCGAGGTCGATCAGTGCTTCACATCGCGGGTAATGCGCCGGCTTCCCACCAACACCTCGCGAAGAAAACGCGACCGCAGGGGCTTGCGCCTGGCGGTCTTCGGCGGGCTGGTCGCACTGGCGACCGCTGCGGCAGGTGTCACGCGTCCCGGGTGGGGCGCCGAGCTCCCCGCGGCCGCCCCGCCCGCGCTTCCCGCGGACATCACGGAGCCCGCTGCGGGGAGCATGCTGGTGTTGGCCCGGATGGTTCTGATGGCGTTGCGGTCGGTGGTCGAAGCACCGCTGCCGGCCGTTGCGCCGGCGATTGCCGGCGGATTGATGCTCGCTGCGGCCATGGCGCTGCTGCTGGCGACCGCGCTGGGGTCGACCCTCGTCGCGGTCTACGTCCTGAGGCGACCGTCGACCGCGTTGCAGTCAGTCCGGTTTGATGCGCCGACGAAATTCCTCCGTCGTCAGCCCTAAACGAGCAGCGGCCAGCTGCGCATCTCCCGCGGACTCCTCGAGCGCCTTCGCCAGATGGTACCGCTCGAACTCCTCGATTCCGGCGGCCAGGCTTTCGAAGCTACCGTAGAGATCGCTCGAGATCGCCCCGCCGGTCAGGGTCGCGGGCAAATCGCCCGCGCGGATCTCCTCGGTCTCGACGAACAGGACGAGGCGGTCGATCAAGTTCCTCAGCTCGCGGACGTTTCCCGGCCAGTCCCAGGCGGTAAGGGCTTCCAGCGCGTCGCCGGACAACCGTTTCGGTTCGCGGGCGTACTCCCGCGCGGCCTCGTGCATGAACCGCTCGGCGAGCGCCGGGATGTCCTCCGTCCGGCGTCGTAGCGACGGCACGTCGACCCGAATCCCGTCGAGGAAGCGGTAGAGTTCCGTCGCGAGCTTGTCCGTGGAGGCCGATGCCAGGGCCCGAATACCGGGCATACGACGAGAGCGGTCCGCGAGCACGGCGGCCAGCCGACGCTGGGTCGCCTCCGTCAAGCGATCGATTTCCCGCAGGAACAGACAGCCGCCCCGCGCGAGATCGATCCGCCCCAGGCCGCCCCCCGTGCCGAACAGCACCGTATCGACGTGTTCGTCGTCCAATGCGGCGCAAGGGATCTCGACGAAGGGCGCGTCCGGCCGATTGCCGGTCGCGTGGATCCGGCGCGCGACGGTCTCGCGGCCGCTGCCGGGCGGGCCGACGAGGAACACCGGAGCGTCCGACTGGGCCGCCATCTCGACGGCGCGGCGAAGTTCCTGGGCGTGTGCGCTGGTTCCCGTGATCTCGGTGTCGCGCGAGAGCTGCTCGAGTAGCCGCAGGTTCATGCGTTCCAGCTTGCGTTGTCGCAAAGCGTTTCTCAGCACCAGCAACGTGCGCTCGAGGGACAGCGGCTTCTCGATGAAGTCGAACGCCCCGAGCTTGGTGGCGCGCACCGCGGTCTCGATCGTCCCGTGGCCCGAGATCATGACCACGGCGGGATCGAGGTTGCGTTCGCGCAAACGCTGCAGTGTCTCCAGGCCATCCGCGCCGGGCAGCCAGACGTCGAGCAGCACGGCGTCGTAATCCCCCTCGGCCAACCGCTCCAATCCCTGCTCGCCCGATTCCACGCTTTCAACTTGAAAACCCTCGTCACCCAGGATGCCTTCGAGCGCCGAGCGAACGCCGGGCTCGTCATCGACCACCAGGATGCGCTGAACGGCCATTGTCCTTCCCCTAGATCAGCTCGGGATCTCGATCACGAACCGCACGCCGCGCGGCTCGTTGTCCTCGACTCGGATGGTCCCGTCGTGGTCGGTGACGACCTTGTGCACGATCGCCAGCCCCAGTCCCGTACCGCGCTTCTTGGTCGAAAAGTAGGGACTGAACATCTTGTCGCGGTCCTGCGGCTCGATGCCGGGCCCATCGTCGCATACTTCGACGGTCAGGATCCCCGAGCGGTCGCGCGCGGCACGAATCCGGATCGAGCCGCTATGGTCCATTGCCGCGATCGCGTTGTCGATCAGGTTGATCAGCACGCGTCGCATCTGCTCGGGGTCGAGCTTGCAGGCTGCGGTCGACGCGTCCACCTCGACGTGGAAGTGGACCTCGGTCGAGCCGTCGTACAGGTCCAGGGCGGACTGCACGACGGCATCGAAGTCGACCTCGCGGAGCTTCACCTCGGGCATCCGGGCGAAGCGCGAGAACTCGTCGACGAGCTGCTTGAGCGCACCGACCTCGCGTTCGATCGAGGCTGTCGCCACGGGCAGCACGTCGCTGAGATCGGGCGACTGCGAGGAGAATTTCTTCCGCAGCCGCTGCGCGGCGAGCTGGATCGGCGTCAACGGGTTCTTGATCTCGTGCGCGATCCGCCGCGCGACCTCCCGCCAGGCCGCGGCGCGCTGGGCGCGGATCAACTCGCCCATGTCCTCGACCATGACGAGCGTCCCCAGCGCCTCGCCCGAGCCGCCGTGCAACCGCGTGACCTGCGCCGACAGGTTGAGCGTCATCGCATCGTGTTCGATCGTCAGATCGCGACGCAAGCTCTCGCCACCGCTACGGAAATTCGGGTCGAACAACTCGGCCAGCGGTTCCAACCGGTGCCGTTCGAGCTCGTGACGCGGATCGTCGCCCGCGCGCAGATCGATCCCGAGGATCGTCTTGACCGCCGGATTCGCCGTGGTGACGCGACCGCTGCGGTCGAGCGAGACGACGCCGGTGGAGAGATTCGCCAGCAACACCTCGATGTAGCGCCTCCGTTCGTCGAGCTCACGGTTGGACCGCCGAAGATCGGCCGTCGAGCGGGTGATCACCGCGCGGCTCTCCTGCAGCTCGGCGGCCATGTCGTTGAAAGAATCGACCAGCAGCGCCATCTCGTCACCGACATCGGTGCGTACGCGCACATCGAGGTTGCCGGCGGAGATCTCGCGCGACGCAGCCGCGAGTTCCTGGATCGGGACCGTGATGCGTTTGGAAACGTAAAACCCGGTCCAGGTCGCGATGGACAACGTGACGAGGAAGATCACGCCGATCAGCGTGACGTAGAAGCGCACGAGATCGCGGCGGTTCGCGCGGAACTGCCGGTACGCCTGGTTGGCCTCGTTGAACCCCTCGAGACGTTCGGCGAGCGTGGGCGGGACCAGGATGCCGACGGAGACGACGGCGGCCTGCGCTCCGGAGCCGTCGGCGCGCACGGCGGCGTGGGCCAGCAAACCGCCGTCGAGATAGTCGATGCGCGCCGCGGGCCTGCCGTCGCGCTCGACCTGGGCCGCGAGCTGGCTCAGGAACGGGTCGTATTCGCGACGTAAGGGATCGGCGGTCGACGTCCCCGAAGCGGCGACGAGGCGGCCCGCGGACGTCACCCGGATCACCTGGCGGTCTTCCTGCTGCTGCCACTCCTCGAGCAGACGGGCCAGACCCTCGCGATGCTCCTCGTCCAGGAACCGTCGTTCGGTGATCTGATTCGCTATCGCGACGGCCCGCCCGCGTGCCTGGCTCTCGAAATACTCTCGCCACTCGTCCACGATGCGTTGCGAATCACGCGTCAGATCGAGCGGCGTGCTCAGGATCGCCTCGACGGTGCGCTTGATCGTGTGTGCGGACCCGTAGAACAGGATGATGGCCGGCGCGAGGACGAGGGCCAAGAAGAAGAACACGAGTTTCGTGCGCAGCCTCGAGCCGAGGATGCCGCGCTTCCGGTCGGTGATCAGCCGCACCAGGTTGGTGATCAGAACACCGGCCAGGACCAGCGCAAGCACAACGAGGGCCAGCGACAACGCCGGTAACAGCAGCCGCCCGCTCTCCGATTCGGGGCCGACGGACATCTGTTCGCCGAGTGCGCGATACAGCAGCCAAACGAGAATCGCGAGCACGACGATCAGGAGAGCTGAACCCAGGGTTCGCCGGCCGGCCGCCATCAGCGGGTCACCTGGGCCATGATGTGGACAGTGCGGCGCTTGGGAAAGATCCACAGGACGTAGTCGCGGCCGATCGAGGACTCGATCACGACGCGCAGATCGTCGCCGTTCAGCTCCTGCTTGGGATCGTAGAGCACCACGTGCTGGCCCCGGACCATCCAGCGCTCCATTTCTTTCGCGTTGTCCGTCACCGTGGCCTCCTCGTAGGGAGGCGGGCCCTTTTTGCGCTGCGGCTTCTTCAACGTGGTGACGCGGGTGAGCTCGTACCGCGCGGTCAGGGCGTCATAGACCACGCGCGTTTCGACGACCGAGCGAGCGAGCACGTTGCGCCGGGAGATCCAGTACTTGCGCGGGCCGAGCACCTCGATGCGATGACGGAACTTGACCGGGATGCCCGACTGGATCACCTCGAGCGTTTCTTGGTTGAGGACGCCCTCGACGCTGAAGTCGACGCTGATCCGCCCGTCCTCGAGCGCGGCGCGCTGCACCTCGATCCAGGGTTCTTTCGCCCGGTCGTCGTTCTTGTTGTCCGGAGCCTCGTTTCCCAGGACCAGCCAGGGAACGGTCAGGGCACAGAGACACAGGGTGCAAAAGATGCGGGATGGTCTCACGCTTGAGCCGTTGCCCCCCGCCTGGGCGCTTCCTCGGACCAGGGGGCCAGGTACCACGAGTCCCGGGCCTGCAGGATCGCTCGTGCCAGGCGCAGGTGCAGGTCGTGACCCGCACGATAGGCCACGACGTGAGCCCGGACCGCGCGACCGACGAGCGACAGGTCGCCGGTGAGATCGAGGATCTTGTGTCGGACGAATTCGTCGGGGTAGCGGAGTTCCTGTTCGTTCAGGATGCCGTCCTCGCCGAGCACGATGGCGTTGTCCAGCGAGCCGCCCAGGGCCAGGCCACGTCCGCGCAACGCCTCGACGTCGCGCTCGAAGGTAAAGGTCCTCGCCGGCGCGAGTTTCTCTGCGAATGCGTGCGTGTCCCAGAGACTGACGGAAAGCTCCTGGTGTCCCAGCAACGGGTGGTCGAAATCGATCGCGTAGGTCACACGAAACTCGCGACCGGGATAGGCGGCGATTCTCTTTTCTTCCTCGTGCAGGACGATCGGACGGGTCAGGGTCAGGTAGTCCCGGGTGGCCGCGTGCTCACGGAATCCGGCGGAGCGGATCAGTTCCACGAAGGGCCGGGCCGAACCATCCAGGATCGGCACCTCCGGGCCGTCGAGCTCGATGCGCAGATCGTCGACCAGCAAAGCGCTCACCGCCGCCATCAGATGCTCGACCGTCCCGACCGACTCCTCCCCGTTACGGAGCACGGTGGAGTAGAAACTCGGAGCCTGGAACTCGAGCTTGGCCGGAATCTCCGCGTCGCCGCGGTCGGTTCTCACGAAAACGACGCCCGTCCCCGGTCCGGCGGGCACCAGTCGCAAGCGCACCCGGCCACCGGAATGGAGCGCGATGCCCTCGACTTCGACCGGGTTCTCAATGGTTTGGCGATTCAGCATCGGCTCGCGTCCGGGGTGGCGACGCTAAAGTTGCGTCGCGGCATTTTAGCCTCAATTTTTAACCCTGGCCGGTTTTGGGTCGTCATGGCCGGGGTCGTTTGAATTTCGCCTCGGTTCTGGCAAGATCGGCGGGATAAAGGGAGAGTTGGTCGTGGTGGACGCCCCATGCAAGTAGAAGACGCTTATGTTTCGACGCTCGAAGAAAGCGTCCAGTCGCTGGTCGAGTCGCAGTCCCCATCGGATATCTTCAAAATCCTGCTCACGGGCTCCCAGAGCGCCGCACCACGCGGTACGATCTTCCTGATCCGACAGGGCATGATCAAGGGCTGGGGCTCGATCGGTTACGACGAGAACGTCGCGCGGGCACAACGAGCCTTTCGAACGGCCTCGGACCAGGGGTGGCTTGGCGAGCTGGTCAGCGACCCCGACGGCGCGATCCGCATTCGTAGCGGCGGTGGCAATCCCGATTTCGGGCAGGCGGCCCCCAGCGATTCCGCGGCCATGACGGTCCGTGTACGCGGGCGTTCGATCGCCGTTCTGATGATCGAGCGGTCGGCCGGCGAAGGATTGTGGTTACCGAACGCGCTGAGCCTGCTCGTCACCGTGGCGCAACTCCGTCTCGAGCTGGACCTCGCCTTGCGCAAGCTGAAGTCGGGCCCGCCTGTCGCGGGGCCGGACACCGGCGCGACGAAACCCGATTCCGGCCCGGTGCATGAGCCTGTCGAGGAGTCCGTGGCCCCGGCGGTCGGAGCGGGGCCCGCGGCAGAACAGACCAACGCACCGAGCGCGGAGACGGTCCAGCTCGAGTCGATCGACCTCCCCGCCGAAGAACCCGTGACGGAAGTCGACGTGGTGGCCGAGGTCGCCGAAGAGGATGCCGAGCTCGCCGCCGCACGCCGGTTCGCAAGACTCGTCGCGACGGACATTCGCCTGTACAACGAGGACGCCGTGATCGCAGGACGTCAGGAGAAAGACCTGGCTGACCGTCTCGCCGACCAACTCAGCCGCGGCAAGACGACCTTCCTCCAACGCCACGGGTCGATGGGATCGGCCGCCATCGAGATCCTGCATCAGGCTTATGTCGAGGTCCTGGCGGCCGGGGAGGAAGAGATCCTGCCCGTTTCCGTCCTCGATTGACCGCCCTCACCCCCGCGCATCGCGTGGTCGAGCCTCGCACCCGGTGGTAGATTCGGTAGATCCCCCGGAGGTGGATTCATGTTCCGTCATGCCGTCCCGATCGCCCTGCTGGCCGCCGCATTGCTCCATCCGGCTACGCCGGCAGCGGACTCCCCTTTCGTCGTAGAGACACTGCTCGACGGGGTCTGGTTGTTCCGTGCCCCGGCGCACTCGGCCACGCATACGAACTCGCTGGCCATCGAACGAGATCGTGGACTCTTCGTGGTCGAGGCGCAGCCCTCTCCGCAGGCGGCGCGCGACCTACTGAAGGCCATCGCTGGAGTTTCGCAGAAGCCCGTCGACTATCTGCTGTTGACCCATGCTCATGTCGAGTCGACCGGAGGGGCCACCGCGTTCCCCGAGTCGACGACCGTGATCGCCAGCCTGATCACGCACGAAGCCCTGCGCGACGAGACCCTCGATCTCGCCAAGGAAACACGGGCTCGATCCGCCGATCCCGACAGCTGGTCGGCACCGCCCCGCGTCGCGCTGGATCTGATCATCACCTCGGGAACGCAGGTGGCGGACGGTCCGCACCTGATCGAGATCCTTCCGCTGCACGGAGGGCACTACCCGGGCTCGCTGATCGTGCGTATCAAGGCCGCGGACTTCTACTACGTCGGGGCGACGATCTCCGGCAGCCGCAACCCGTTCGCCGACCTCGAGCACAGCGACATCGGGGACTGGGTGAGCTCGCTCAACAGTCTTTCGTTGCTGAAACCGAAGACCGTCGTGCCGCTGCGCGGCGCGGCGATCAACGCCGAGCAGTTGCGCGGGTTTCGCGACTCGCTGGTCTGGGCCCTCGGCCAGATTGAAGATGCCTTCATCGAAGGCGTCGATGCCGACGAGGTGCTCACCGTCGCCATGGACTCGCCACGGCTCGGCGAATACTTCGATCTCGAGGTGCAGCCGTCCTTCGTCACCTCGGTGTTCGAGACGGCGTGGCGGGCCGCATTGGTCCGCTACAAGCGCAAGGTCAAACCGGACTGATCGATTCGCCTACTGCTCGCGATCGGAGCGCTCGCGGTACCGCTCGCGGGCCTGTCGCCCGGCCCACTTGATCCGTTCGAACAGACGTCGTGCCGTGCGAGAGTGATTGGACAGGATCGCCAGGCCGGCCAGCCCGAACACCCAGCCCTGGACGAAAGGGACCGGCCCGGTGATCGCACCGAGCGCGATCAACAGCAGGCCCGCGATCCAGTCGAAGACGAGCTGTCCGCGCGGACTCAGCCGGTTACGCGTATTGCGCAGCAACCAGCGTACGGCTCGGACAAGGGCTCGCCAGACCCGTTTCAACCAGGCCATGTCCACGCTTCCGGATCGATCTCGCCGCGAAACAGAACCCGCGCCTCACCCTCCAGGATCGCCGCCCGAGGTGTTGCCATGTCGCCGGGCAACTCGACGAACACGGGAATGCCGCTGGCCGGAACGACCTCGACTCGCTGCGGCGCACCGTGGCGTCGCGCCGCGAATGCCGCCGCAACCGCCCCACTGCCGCAACACAACGTCTCGCCTTCCACACCGCGTTCCCAGGTCCGCAGGCGAACGCGCCCCGCGTCCAGCGAGGCCAGGTTGACGTTGGTGCCCGCGGAGCCGAAGTAAGCGTGGCGTCTAAGCAACGGCCCCCACTCCTCGAGCGGCGCGGTACCGGGGTCGTCGACGAACTGAACGAAATGCGGGATCCCCGCCGTCACGAAGCGGCCCCGGTGAGCACGCCCTGCACCCTCGATCACGATCTCGCCGTGATCCTCGGGGGCACTCAACTCCAGACGGACGCCGTCCGGCAGGATCTCCGCCGGGACCTCCCCGACTGCGGTTTCCAGCACCATGGTCCGGCCCGCGAGCCCCTCGAGATGGGCAAAGCGAGCGGCGCAACGGCTGCCGTTCCCACAGAACGCCGAGCTGCCGTCCGGGTTCACGAAGCTCACCCGGACTCGATCCGTTGCGCAGGCCTCGACGATCACGACGCCGTCGCACCCGAACGAGATCCCGCGCCGGCAGACGCGTCGAGCCCAGCTGGCACGATCCTCGCCGAGTCGCGCGGCGTCGGCGGGACCGACGACGAGAAAGTCGTTGCCCGCTCCGGACATGCCGGTAACGCAAACCGATTCGTTCAACCCGGACCGTCCTCCCCGGAGGCGGGCTCGTCGATCAACGCTAGCGGCGGCGTCTCGGCGGGACCACTCTCGTTCGGTGGTGAGGCGCCGTCTACGGCGGTCACCCGGTAAATCACACGCTGGCCGGTCCGGACGTCCGCGTCGAGGTACAGCGGTCGAGTGAGCGGATCGGGCCCGATGCGCTCGAACCCGGCGCCGTCGACGCTGCGAAACACGCGATACCCGGTCACGTCCCGCTCGGGACTGGGGTCCCAGAAGAGGCGAACCCCGGTGCCCTCCTGAACGGCGACAAGGCCCTGCGGCGGTTGGGGCGGGAAGCGATCGACGGCCGTGACACTGGCCACGTTACTGTCGTTCGTCTCGCGCCGCGGACGGCCGTCGGCGAACAGCGCACGCACGCGATACTCGTAGGGTTGGCCGATCTGAACGTCCTCATCGAGGTATTCCTCGGCTCGTATCGGCAGGTCATTCAGCAGTGTCAAGACACCGTCGGCGGTTGAGCGGTACACGTTGTAACCATGATCCGTGGCCCCGCTCCAGGCCAGCCGGACCCCCGCGGCCGTCGGTTCGGCGGTGAGCCCTTGCGGCGGCGGTGTGGCCGCCACCAGGACGAGATCCGGCGCGGCGACCCAGGCCGAAGGACGGCCACGGCGATCCAGCACGCGCACGGCGTAACGCAAGGTCTGGCGAACACCGCCCCGCTCCAATTCGGTGACCGTCGGGTCGCTCAACGCGAGTACGGCGCCGGGAGTAAACGGGTCGCCCAACTCCACGCGGACCCGTTCCCCACGACGACGAAACGCGTCCGGTGTCGGTGGAGGCGCCTCCTCGGAGTCGTAGACCACGCGAATCAACTCGACTCGTGCCATCTCCTGGGCCGGTTTGGTCCCGCGTGGCGCGGGCAACTCGAAAACGACGTGCGGGAGCTCGCCGATCTGACGCACGGTAACGGACGGCGGCGCGTTCGGACCGCGAAGTTCCGGCGGCAACGGCGGGGCCTTCTTCCCGCACGCCGGGCACAGACCCGCGACGACCGCGAGAGCGAACGCGAGACGGGCGACGGCGGCGCGGGTAGACATCGACGACCGCTACAAAATGAACCGCGACAGGTCCGTGTCCTGCGTGATCTCGTCGAGCCGCCCGTGGACGAATTCCGCGTCGATGCGCACCTGTTTCTCCGACAACTCGGCACCGGCAAACGAAATCTCCTCGAGCAGGCGTTCGATGATCGTGGTCAGGCGCCGCGCGCCGATATTCTCGGTACGCTGATTCACGTCGGCCGCGGCCTCCGCAATCGCCAGGACCCCGTCGTCGGTGAACTCGAGCTCGATGCCTTCGGTTTTCATCAAGGCGATCTGCTGGTACACAAGCGAGTGTTCCGGCTCGGTCAGGATGCGCACCAGCTCGTCGCGGCCCAGCGCGTCGAGCTCCACGCGGATCGGGAAGCGGCCCTGAAGCTCCGGAATCAGATCCGACGGCTTGGAGACGTGAAAGGCGCCCGCGGCGATGAACAGCACGTGGTCCGTTCGAACCATCCCGTACTTCGTGTGCACGAGCGTGCCCTCGACGATCGGCAAGAGATCACGTTGAACGCCCTCGCGAGAAACGTCGGGACCCTGGCGCCCCGCCTCCGCGCCGGCGATCTTGTCGATCTCGTCGATGAACAGGATTCCCGATTGCTCGACGCGTTGGATCGCATCGCGAGCGACACGATCCGGATCGATGCGCTTGTCCTCCTCTTCACGCTGGATGTGCTCCCGAGCCTCCTCGACGGTCATCCGGCGCTTCTGCTTCGCGCCCTTGAACAGACCCGGCATCATCTCGCGCAGGTTCATGTCCATCTCTTCCATCCCCGCAGGGGTGAACATGCGAAATCCGGCCGAGGCGGTCGCCGTAGCCTCGACTTCGACGTTGCGTTGCTCCAGCTCGCCCGCCTCGAGCTTCGCGCGCAACGTCTCACGGCTGCGTTCCCAGGAGGCCCGTTCCTCGCGTTCACGGGCCTGGGACTCCGCGTCTCTCGGACGCGGCGCCGGGTTACGCGGAGGCAGCAACAGATCCAGGAGCCGCTCTTGCGTGGCCGCCGCGGCGGAGGCGCGGACCTGCTCGCGACGTTCCTGGCGCACCAGATCGCAGGCCAGCTCGACGAGATCGCGCACCATCGACTCGACGTCGCGGCCGACGTAACCGACCTCGGTGAACTTCGAAGCCTCGACCTTGAGGAACGGCGAGCCCGCGAGCCGCGCCAGACGCCGCGCGATCTCCGTCTTCCCCACACCGGTCGGGCCGATCATCAGGATGTTCTTCGGGATCACGTCCTCGGCCAGCTCTTCGGGGAGCATGCGGCGCCGGATGCGGTTGCGCATGGCGATCGCCACCGCGCGCTTGGCCTTGGCCTGACCGACCACGTGGCGGTCCAACTCTTGGACGATTTCTCGGGGGCTCATGTCGTCGGCGCTGCGCTGGGCGGGCTCGACGTGTCCGGGCATGTAGAAGACCATGTCAGAGTTCCTCGACCGTGAGGTTGTCGTTGGTGTAGATGTCCATCCCCGCGGCGACCGTCATCGCCTCGACCGCGATCGTCCGGGCGTCGAGATCGGTGTGCTTGACGAGGGCGCGTGCGGCCGCCATCGCGGGGACGCTGCCGCTACCGACGGCGACGATACCCTCGTCGGGCTCGATCAGATCGCCGGTCCCGGAGAGGACGAGTGTCTTCTCCGCATCGGCGACCAGCAACATCGCCTCGAGTCTTCGTAGCACGCGGTCGGTGCGCCAGTCCTTGACGAGCTCGACGGCAGACCGCTCGAGCTGGCCCTGATGCGCGGCCAGCTTTTCCTCGAAACGCGTCAGCAGCGCGAACGCGTCGGCGGCCGCACCGGCGAAGCCCGCCAGAACCTTGCCGTCGGCCAGCCGGCGGACCTTTCGGGCACCGGCCTTGACCACGTTGTTGTTCAGCGTGACCTGGCCGTCTCCGGCGAAGGCGACCCCGCTTCCGCGGCGCACCGCGAGGACGGTCGTACTCCTGATCCGCGCAATTTCGGGCATGTCTTGCAGTTTAGCAGGGCCCATGAAACGCACCGCCGCGCCGGGTGGTTCCCGTCGAGGCGTCCTCGCGCGAGGACAAGCGACCCCTGCAGAGGTCCCTCCGAGGTCGCAACCAGAGAGTGGAGCAGTCGATGTAAACCTATGATCAGAAGGGACTTAGATTAGATCGATTCGAGTTGGCCCGGTTCTGGCAATACTCCGAGGGCGTTGAAGGAGGCTTTGCCATGAAACGCATCACCAAGATCGCCGTCGCCGCAGTCACGCTCTCGTTCGGCCTGGCCCTGGCGCTGCCCGCCGAGGCGCACGAACGCCGCGACCGGCGTCACCGGCTCGAGCATCGAGACCATCGTCATCACGAAAAGCAGCACAAACGGTTCGATCGCTACGAGCGTCGCCATCGCGAGCAGCGCTACGATCACCGGTTCGACCGGCGGCACCGTCACGATCGTCGGTATCGTTTTGACCGGTTCGACGTCCCGCACCGCATCCGCCACCACAGGCGGGATCTCTACCGGCCCTATTTCGAGGGCACGGTTTACTTCGCCCCGCACAGGCACCGCCACTCGGTGTACCTGTTCCCGGTGAGGATCGGCGGTGTCTGGACCTATCGCGAGCACTACTACTGCGATGACGCACTCTTCCTGGATTACGGCCGGTTCGAGTACCACGGGCCACGCTTCAGCATCCGTATCGGCCGCTGATTCCGGCGAGGAAGGGCGGCGGCGGACTCATGGGTTCGCCGCCGCCCTTGGTAGACTGCCGGAGTGACGAACGAAGCAACCGCACGGCGCCTCGTGGCGCTCGCGATCTGCGTCGCTGCCGGCGCCTGGAGCTGCTCCCCGCAGCCCTCGAACGAAGCGCCGGCCCTCACCTCCCCGGGCCCGCCGTTCCTCCGCGTCCTGGGCACGGCACAGGACGGCGGTTTCCCACACGCCGCATGCAGTTGCGCTCGGTGTGAGCACGCGCGGACCGATTCGTCAGCGGAGCGACTCGTGGCTTCCCTCGCGCTGGTCGCCGGTGACCGCGTGTTTCTCGTCGATGCCACACCGGACATCCGGCGTCAGCTCGACCGCTTGCGAGACCTCAAACCCGGCGAGGGACGCGTCGACCGATCGCCGCTCGACGGCGTATTCCTGACGCACGCCCACCTCGGGCACTACACCGGGCTGGGCTTCCTCGGCTTCGAGGCTGTTCATGCGAACGAGACGCCGCTCTACGCGACGGCGCGGATGGTGGATTACCTCGCCACGAACGGTCCCTGGAGTCAGCTCGTCGACCTGCGTAACGTCGTCCCCGAGAAGCTGACGCCGGGCGAGCCGTTGGCGATCGACGAGCGTGTCCGCGTCACCGCGCATCTCGTGCCCCACCGAGACGAGTTTGCCGACACCGTCGGCTTTCTCTTTGCGGGACCGGACCGGCGCGTCTTCTACGTGCCGGACACCGACGGCTGGCAACACTGGGACGCGCCGTTCGAGGCGTGGCTCGACGAGCAGCGCGTCGACGTGGCGATCGTCGACGGGTCCTTTTACTCGATGGACGAGCTACCGGGGCGCGACGTGGCCGCCATCGGACACCCGTTGATCATCGACACGGTCGAGCGGTTGAAGGAACGCGTCGGGAGCGGCGGGCTGCAGGTCTTCTTCACGCACTTCAACCATTCCAACCCGGTGCTCGACGCCGACGGGACCCTCCGAGCCGAGCTCGAGTCCGCCGGGTTCCGCGTGCTCGACGACGGGATGGAGATCGGGCTCTAGCTCGGGTTCAAGGCGGCGAAAGAATCGATCAACAGATCGGGTGCGAAGCCGCTCTCCTCGAGCTGCCGCTCTTCGAACTTCCCGGTCCGCACGGTCGCGGTGCGACAACCCGCGGCGGCGCCTCCGGCGCCGTCGGTGGTCACGTCGTCCCCGACCGCGAGGATGGCCCCGGGTTCGATCCCCAGGGATCCGACCGCTTCCTCGAAGAAAATGCTCGATGGTTTTCCGACGAGCTCCGCCTCGACACCACTGGCGTACTCGAGCCCGGCGACGAACGCGCCGGCATCGATGCGCAGCACGCCGTCCCCCGCGTCCCAGAAGCGGTTTCGCTGAAGCGCCATCAACCGGGCGCCCCCGCGGACCCACGCGAACGCCCGCTGCATCACCTGCCAGTCGAAGTCTTCTCCGAGGTCGCCCATGACGACCCAATCGGGATCCTCGCCGGCAGGCTCCACGCCTTCGAAGTCCGGCCCGGCCGCGTCGGCAACGAGCAGGGCGGCGCGGGTCTTGCCGGACGCGAGGATCCGGCGTCGCGCGAGGACGGCCGGGTTGAGGATCGCTTCGAAGTCGATGTCGAAACCCGCCGCGCGGAGCATCTCGGCAACGCCCTTTCTCGAGAACCGGGTCGTGTTCGTGGTCAACCGCACATCGATCCCGGCGTCACGGATGCGTCGCAAGGCGGCAACAGCGCCGGGAATCTCACGATCGCCCGAGACCAATGTCCCGTCGACGTCGCAGAGCATCCCTCGGACACCGGAGAGCCACGCCATGGGCTCAAGATAACACCCGCGGATTAGAATCCCTGTCGATGATTCGTGTCGGCATTGCGGGATGGGACTACGCGGATTGGAACGGTGTCGTCTATCCGCCGCTGACCGGCCGGGGTTTTGACAAGCTCGCCTGGATCACGCGCTTCGTCGATGCGATCGAGGTCAACAGCTCGTTCTACCGGCCGGTTCGACCGCAGGTTGCAGAAACTTGGGTGCGGCGCACCGAATCGCATCCCGATTTCAGGTTCGCCGCGAAGGCCCACCGCAGCTGGACGCACGAGATCGAGGCCGACCTTCGCGCTGCGGTCGTCGAGACGCTCGCCGGCCTGCACCCGCTGCACGATGCGGGCCGGTTGGGAGCGATCCTGGTTCAGTTCCCGCAACGCTTCCACTGGAATCCCGGCAACGCCGATCACGTCGAACGACTCGCCGGGCTCGGTGCCGGCTGGCCGCTGGTGCTCGAGGTACGCCACCGCAGCTGGCGGGCGGACGAAGTCGTCGAGTTCCTGCGCGGAATCGGGATCGGCTGGTGCGTGGTCGACCAACCGCGCGCGTCCGGAGCCTCGATCGCTGCCCTGGAGCGGCTGACGTCGCCCGTCGGCTACGTGCGTCTTCACGGGCGCAACGCCGAGCAGTGGTTTCGCGAGGAGGCGGGTCGAGACGACCGCTACGACTACCTCTACACGCTCAGCGAGCTCGCCCCTCTCGCGCGCATCGCGGCCGACCTCGCCACCGAAGCCGCCGAGGTCTTCGTAATCCAAAACAACCACTTTCGCGGTCAGGCGCTGGCCAACACGCTGCAACTCAAACACCTGTTCGAAGGTCAGCGTCCGAAGTGTCCGCAGCGACTCGTCGAAACCTACCCCGACCTGGAGCCGCTCGTCGACATCGAGCGCGAAACCTTGTTTTGAAATGGGGTCAAGTCTTGGCATGAGACACTCAGATCGTTTCGGGCCGCTTCGATGCGATCTCGAGTCTCCCGGTCAACCGCCATTCTCCTTCTTAGGCGTCCCATGGACTTTGATGCACCGGCGTAGGACCTGTGTCCGATCCTCTCGGCGATCTGACCGAGGGGATAGCAGCCAAGCTCCCTCGCCAGCAGAGCGAAAGCGCCACGCGCTGCGCTCGACCCGTCGCGCCGCTTGGATGGGTGACGCAACTGCCCGCTTGATATCCTGAAAGCCCTGCAAACGGCCCGCTCGATTGCGTCGAGCGTGGGACACTCTTCGATGAGCGACACATCGGGTTGCTCCGGGTTCGCCGTTCGTCCGTCGTCGTCCGCCCGCTGGCGTGCCGTCCTTCGGAACTCCTCAGACCCCATCACGGGGGGTAGGCGGGCGGCCTCGTAGAAACTCCGGGTTTCCTCGTCGATTCCAGATTCCACGAACCGGCGGTAGTTGTCCCTCAGGTTGCCGGGCGCGAACCAAGCGAGGGTCTCCTCGGTATGCAGCCAAAGTGGCGCTCGCTCGATCCCAAGATAGGCTCGATAGCTGGATCCTTCGTAGTGTTCCGGCCGGCCTAATATCTGCGCCTCCACCGGATTCAAGTGGATGTAGCGACTCACACAGCGCAGATAGGCATCCTCCCCGATCAGCACGGCCTTGTATCGCCCTCGGAACAAAGGACCGTCCGTTTTCATGACCTTGTTGAACCACTGCGTATAAACACCGTCCAGGTGTCGCATCGCTCGCCCGAGGCCGGCCACCGGCGTGCGAGCCAGCAGATGGTAGTGATTGGCCATCAAGCAGTACGCGTGAACTTCGACTCGGAACGTGGTTGAGATCTCACCTAGCAACCGGAGAAATCTCGTGCCGCAACCGCGAGTCGGGAAGACGGAACGGCCTCCCGCGCCACGATTCATGACGTGATACCAGGCGCCGTCGAATTCGATGCGAAGTGGGCGTGCCAATGGGTCCGTGCCGGACGCGGAGACCTGTCAAGGAAGAGGCTCAGCTCATCCTAGGCGACGGGGGCCTTTACTCGGGGAAAACCCGCTGCTCAGGAGTTTAGAGACGAAAACTGTGTCTCATGCCAAGACTTGACCCCATCAGAACGGGAAGAACATCGGGATCAGCCAGGTCACCAGCACGACGTAGAGCACGGTGAGCGGCGCACCGACCCTGAAGTAGTCCGCGAACTTGTAACCGCCGGGACCGTAGACGAGGAGGTTCGTCTGGTACCCGATCGGGGTGTAGAACGCCGCGGAGGCCGCGAAGGTCAGGGCGACCAGGAACGGCCGGGGATCCACGTCGAGGACCACGGCGATCTGGATCGCCAGCGGGGCCAGCAGGGCCGCCGTGGCGTTGTTGGACATCGCGCCGGTCAACACGGCGGTGAGCAGGACGAACAGGCCGAGCGCGACGTGCGGGCCCATCTGCCCCCCCAGGCGCAGGATCAGATCCGCGACGTCCGCGGCCGCCCCGGTCGTCTCGAGCGCGATCCCGAGCGGGATCAGCCCGCCCAGCAGCACGATCACGACCCAGTCGACCTCGCGGTAGACGCGCCGGACGTTGAGGCAACCGGTCACGACCATCAGCACGGCGCCGGCGATCGCGGCGCTGACGATCGGGTAGATCCCGAACGCAGCAACGGCTACGACGCCGGCGATGATCGAGCCCGACAACACCGCCTTGCGCACGTCGAGTGTCGGAAGGTCGAGCTCCTGGAGGATCAGGAAGGCGCGCTGGTTGCGCAGCTTCTCCAGATTCTGACGCGGTGCCTGGATCAACAGCTCGTCGCCGAGACGCAGCCGAACGTGACCGATCTTTTCCAGCAGATCTTCCCCACCGCGCCGGATCGCCAACGCGGTGGCGCCGAAATTGTTGCGGAAGTCGACGGCCTTGAGGGAGCGTCCCTCCAGCTCGGAGTTGTTGGTGATGACGGCTTCGAGCAGCACGGTGTCCCCCGGCCGGAGGTCGCTATCGCTGTGACGCCTCGAAGGGCGCACGGCCAGACCGGCTCGCTCGCCTAAGCCGACCAGGGTCTCGGCCTGGGCCTTGACGAGCAGGATGTCGCCGGCCAAGAGCGCGCCGTGACCGGCCATGACGTTGCGCATCTGCTTGTCCCGTACGTGGCCCAGGACCTCGAGGTTGTAGGCGTCGCCGATCCGGGCTTCCACCACGGTCTGACCGATCAGGGGCGATCCGTCGAGCACCTCGACTTCGCTGAGGTAGCTGTTGAGGTGAAAGCCCTCGGTCAACGTCTCGGCCTTGATGCGCTCGGGGAGGATATGTCGGCCGATGAGCATCAGGTAGGCGCCGCAGATGAGCAGCACGATCAGGCCGAGTTTGCTGAACTCGAACATGCCGAAGCCGGGCTGCCCATGCTCGGCCGCGGCAGAGCTGACGATGATGTTGGTCGAGGTCCCGATCAACGTGCAGGTGCCGCCCAGCATGGCGAAGAAGCTGAGCGGCATCATCAGGTAGCTGGGACTGATCGAGCGGGAGTGGCTGGCGCGGAGGACCAGCGGAAGGAAGATCGCGACGGCGGCGGTGTTGTTGATGAACGCGGAGAACGGCGCGATGGCCACGCCGGTCATCAGCATCACGGTCGTGGGCGACGCGGAGCTCCCCTTGAGCAGTCTGTCGGCCAGCGCGTGGATCACGCCGCTCGCCTGCAGCCCCGCGCTGAGGATGAACATGCAGGCGACGGTGATCGTGGCGGGGTTGGAAAACCCGGAGAGCGCCTGACGTGGCTCGAGGATGCGCAGCAGGACGAGCGCGCAGAGCACCACCATCGCGACCACGTCGGCACGCAACCGCTCTGTGGCCAGCAGCACGACCGCGCCGATCAGGATAACGACGAGAAGTATCTCGTCCAAAGGGGGACCCTCCGCTCGAAAGCGCGCCTATCTTATATCCAGGCGCGACGGCGAAGAGTGCGCGGCTTCGGATCAGGCGCGGGCCCGGCGCGAGGAGCGACTGAAGAGCCAGATCAGGCCGAAGAGCGCGAAGATAGGGAGCAACGGCAGGAACAGCACCGCCCCGATCGTCAGGACCAGCGCCAGCAGCACCGATCCGAGCGCGGCGATCCCGCCGAACAACGCTCCCGTGACGCCGGCAATCGCCCCGAACAACGCCCCGATGAGGCGGAACGGGAGCGCGATCAAGAAGACCAGCAGTTTCAGGACGCCACCGACGAGCATCAACGGCAAGACGATCAGCCCGCCGATCAGCAGGCCGATGCCGACGATCCCCAGGACCAGCAGAACAGCAAATTCCAACAAAACCGAGCCCTCCCTTCGGGAACCGCCCCGGGGAGCCGTGACCTCCGCACGCCCCCTGGTTCTTGGAACGAATAACCGGCCAAATCGGTTTCATTCGAAAACGGACATAATGGCCCGTGGCCCACGTGCATCCATCCGGCGTAGGTCTTACGCGGCGTCTGACGGCCGTCCTCGCCCTGACGGCGGTTTTTACCGTGGTCGAAGCCGTGGGCGGGTGGCTCGCCAACAGCCTCGCCTTGCTCGCGGACGCGGGCCACATGTTCGGCGACAACATCGCCCTCGGCCTGGCGCTGGTCGCCGCCTGGTCGGCGCGGCGGCCGCCGGACCCCGCGCGGACCTACGGCTACCAGCGCGCCGAGATCCTGGCCGCGTTGTTCAACGGCGTCGCCCTGATCATCATCGCCTTCTACATCACGAGTGAGGCATGGGAGCGGTTCTCGAATCCGCCTGACGTGCGCTGGATGACGATGCTGGGAATCGGCACCGCCGGCCTGATCGTCAACATCATCGCCGCCTTCCTGCTGCATGGCTCGCAACACAACCTGAACATGCGCGGGGCATACCTGCACGTCCTCGGCGATCTGCTCGGCTCGATCGGCGTGCTCGTGGCCGCCGCCTGCGCGGGGTTCGGCGGGTGGGCCGTCGCTGACCCGATCGCCAGTGCGGTGCTCTCGCTGATCATCGTGTTCGGCGCGATCCGCTTGGTGCTGCAGGCGGTCCACGTCCTGATGGAGGGCACGCCCTCGCACCTCGACGCGACCGAAGTACAGGCGGAGCTCGCGGAGCTATCGGGCGTAGCCGGCGTCCACGACCTGCACCTCTGGACGCTCGGGGGCAACCAGACGGTCCTCACCGCCCATCTTGTCTGCAGTCACGACGAGATGCCGGCACGGCTCTTGCGCAGCGCGACCCGATTGCTGGAGACCCGCTTCGGCATCCGGCACACCACGCTGCAAATCGAGCCACCCGATTACAACATCGTGGAGAACGTCGAAGACCCCTGAATCAGAGATCGAACTCCACCCCCTGAGCCAGCGGCATCTCGCTACCCCAGTTGAGCGTGTTGGTCTGCCGGCGCATGTAGATCTTCCACGAGTCGGAGCCGGACTCGCGGCCGCCACCGGTGTCCTTCTCGCCACCGAACGCCCCGCCGATCTCGGCCCCCGAGGTACCGACGTTGACGTTGGCGATCCCGCAATCGCTCCCGCGGTGCGACAGGAAGGTCTCGGCCGAGATCAGGTTCGTGGTGAAGATCGACGACGAGAGCCCCTGCGGGACGTCGTTGTGCAGCGCCAGCGCCTCGTCGAGCGTCTCGACTTCGAAGATGTAGACCAGCGGGGCGAAGGTCTCCTCCCGGACGATCTCCATGCCCTCGTGCGCGCGAACGATGGTCGGCTCGACGAAGAAGCCGGGCCGATCGATCTTGTTTCCGCCGCAGAGGATCTCGCCGCCCTGCTCGCGGACCTTCTGCAACGCGTTCATCATGTCGTCGCGTGCGCCGTCGTCGATCAGCGGCCCCATCAGGGTCGCCGGATCGAGCGGATCTCCGATGTTGACCCTGCCGTAGGCCTTGACCATCCGCTCGGTGAAATCGGCCGCGATGCCCTTCTGCAGGATCAGCCGCCGCGTCGACGTGCAGCGCTGGCCCGCGGTGCCGACGGCGCCGAACGTGCACGCCCGCAGCGCCAGCTCCTGATCCGCGTCGTCCATCACGATCACCGCGTTGTTCCCGCCCAGCTCGAGCAGCGAGCGCCCCAGTCGCTTGCCGACGACCTCGGCGATGCGCACGCCCATGCGGCAGGAGCCGGTAGCGGAGATCAGCGGGACGCGGCGGTCGGCGAGCAACGCCTCCCCGACCTCCGAGCCACGCCCGATGACCAGATTGAACACGCCGCTGAGGTTGTTGCGCTGCATCACGCGGTTGGCGATCTGCTGCACGGCAACGGCGGTCAGCGGCGTCTTGGACGACGGCTTCCAGATCATCGAGTCGCCGCAGACGGCCGCGATCGCCGCGTTCCACGCCCACACGGCGACGGGGAAGTTGAACGCGGTGATGATGCCGATCGGGCCGAGCGGATGCCACTGCTCGTACATCCGGTGCTGCGCCCGCTCGGAGTGCATCGTCAGCCCGTAGAGCTGGCGCGAGAGGCCGACCGCGAAGTCGCAGATGTCGATCATCTCCTGCACCTCGCCGAGCCCCTCGGAGAGGATCTTGCCCATCTCGAGCGACACCAGCCGGCCGAGGGGCTCCTTGTGCGCGCGCAGCTCGTCGCCGAGCTGGCGCACGATCTCCCCACGTTGCGGCGCGGGAAGCATGCGCCAGTCGCGGAAGGCGTCCTGGGCGGCGCCGATCACGCGCTCGTAGTCCGCGATCTTGGCTTGCCGTACGCTCGCCAGCGGTTGCCCGTCGGTCGGGTTGTACGAGATCAACTCCGGACCGTCGGTGTCGATCCATTTCCCGGTGCAGGCGCCCGCATTGGACGCTTCGACGCCGAGCTGCTTCAACAGATCTTCGGCGACCATCTCCTTGGCCATGACTCCTCCTGGTACGGGTTTCGACTCGTTGATGGGTGGGGACGGCACGACTTTATCAGACCGAAAGCGAGGCGTCAGGCCGGCCCCTCCGGGAACTCGGCGGGTGGAAGAAGGTAGCGCACGTCGCCGCCGATCTCGGCGTCGAACGCGGGTCCCAGCTCGAGCCTCCCGCGCAACGATGCGGAGGCGAGCAGGTAGAACTCGGCGCCGTCACGAACGAGCAGTGCGGCCTCGACCTTGCGCATCCGACCGATCAGGTCGGTGGCCGCCTGGAACGTGGACGCGGCCAGTGCCGTGGCGAACGCATCCGCGTCATGCGCCGTGTGGGCCGTCCCGATCGCGAGCACCACGTCTCCTCGGACCGGGCGCCCCGTCGACGGATCGAACAGTGTCTCCGCACCGGCGAGGCGCTGACCGGCGATGGCGACGCCACGATTCGCGATCCGCAGCGTGAGCAGCGTTCGTTCCGGTGCCCTGGGGTCGGCCAACGGCACGGCCCAGGGCTCGCCATCGGGGGGCGTGCTCCAGGCGTACGCGTTGCCGCCGAGCACGAACAGCCCGGCGTAGCTGCCGGACTTGGCCAGAACCCGTGCCGCGATGTGCAGCGCGTAACCTTTCGAGAGGCCACCGAGATCGAGTTCGACGCCGGGGCGGCGAAAGCGGATCGCGTGGGCCTCGCGCGCGACCGCGACCCACTCCCAGCCGACGTTCTCGAGAGCCGGGGCCAATTCGGCGTCCGACGGCTCACCGCTCTCGTAGAGTCGACCGAGCGGTCCCACGGTGGGATCGAAAGCGCCGCGGCTGGCCTGCGCATACTCCAGCGCGAGTTGCACCGCGCGGTAGACATCGACGTCTTCGATCGAGTGGTAGGCCTCCGACGCCTCGCGGTTGAGTCGCGCCAGCGCACTCTCCGGGTCTCGTGCGTCGAGCTTCGCGGCAACCCGACCGATCGCCTCGCGCGCCTCCGCGACCGCTTCCTCGAAGCGCTGCTCACTACCCATGTAAAGCTCGATGAAGCCTTCGCGACCCATCGCCTGAAGCGGTTCGCGGTGATGGACGGGCTCGGCGCAAGCGACGACCGAGGCGAGCATCAGTAGGGCTGTCGGGAGGGAGCGCATGCTCATACGATAGCGCCCATGCCGCGTTACGGACACAACGTCGGCTTCATCGCCGAAGCGCTTGGCTAACCGAGGGCGTCCTTGAGTTTGTCGGCGAGCAGCGAGCCGAATCCCTCGTTGGAATCGCTGACCTGAACCGCGGGCGGACGCTCCGCCTTGGGCCCGCGGTGCCGTGGCCGGTCGCGGTCCCGGCGCGACGAACCTCCGTCACCGCTCCGCCGCGGCGGACGCTGGGCACCCTTCCGCGCGAGTCGAATACGCCCGCGATCGTCGATCTCGGCGACCTCGACCTCGACCTCGGAGGCGATCGGGAAACGTTGTCCGAGGTCGGTTCCCGGCGGCGTTCCGCTCAGGACGTTGGGCATCAGGCCGACCTTGCCCGGCCCCAACCAGACGAACACGCCGAAGCTCTCGATGCGCTGGACTTTGCCCTTCAACTCGACGCCCGCGGCGATCTCCGGAAGCGTTGTGGGTTCTCCCTCGCCGGCGGGTGTCAGCGAGATCCGGCGTCGTTCGGCATCCACGCGAAGCACGCGCCAGCGATGCTCGGAGCCCGAGGTCAGCCCTTCTTTCCAGCCGCCGACAGCTGGCGGGAACTCGCTGGCCGGGGCCAGCGCCTCGACGCCCGGCGCCAGCTCGACGAAGGCGCCGAAGTCGGCCAAGCGGAGCACCTTGCCGGAGTACACGCCGTTCGGCAGGAACGCTTCCGTCACGGCCGCCCAGGGGTCCTCGGACGCCTGCCGAATGCTCAACGAGATCCGGTCGTTGTCGTCCTGCAACGAAAGGATCTTCACGCGGACCGCCTCGCCGACCTGGACCGCCTGATCGACGCGGTTGATGCGGCCGTGGGAAAGCTCGGTGATGTGCACCAGCCCGGTCACTCCGGCGCCCAAATCGACGAACGCGCCGAACTTGGCCAGGCCCGAGACGCGTCCGAGCATGACCGAACCTTCGATCAGCGTGGCCCTCACGGCGGCCGCTTCCTCGCGGCGATCCGCTTCGATCAACGCTCGGCGAGACACCACGACGTCTTCACCCCCGCGACGAAGCTGCGTGATCAGGAACATCTGCGTCGTCCCGACGAACGACTCGGCGTCGTCTACACGGTGAACATCGATCTGAGAGTGCGGGCAGAACGCGCGTGCGCGTCCGATCCGAACCTCGTAACCTCCTTTGATCGTCTTCTCGACTCGCCCGCTGATGCTTCGCTTGCCGCGAAACGCGCGGTACAACGGCGCCACACGCGCCTGGCGCGCCTTTTGTTCGGCCGCTTTTTTCTCAACCTCGGCGCCGGCGTCGGCGTCGGCGTCGGGGGCTTCCGTCTTGTCGGGGGCTGCGGCATCCGCCGAGACGGCTACCGGCTCGACCGGGGAATCGGAGTCGCCGTCCTGCACATCGGTCGGCGAGTCTTCGGCCTCCTGGGCTGCAGGCTCCGCCGCCGTTGACGTCGATTCACGCACCTCGCCCTCGCTCTCCGGCGAAGGCGCGGCGCCGGCCTCTTTCTCGGTCTCTTGACTCAAGTCCGCCCCCGTTGGGTCCCCGGTGCACCAAGATATATGCCTTGCGCCGCCGCGTTTTGCCACTGTAAACCGGTATCCTTGCTGTGTGGAGTGGAGCGTCCCGATACGGCAACCCAAAAACGCCGCCGTTTACCGTCATCGCCCGGGGGAGCGATGACCCTCGCCGCGGCCGAGCTCGCGCGTTCTCTCGTGGCCGAGGGCTTCCGCGGCACGGTTGCGCCCTGCGCGGTCCTGGCCGCGCGAACGACCTGGCGCATCGGCGGACCGGCCGAGATCCTGGCGACGCCCGGCGATCGGGAGGACCTGCGCGTTGCGCTGGCCTGGGCCTCGTCGAACGGCGTTCCCTGGCGGGTGCTGGGCAACGGCTCGAACCTGCTGGTCCACGACGACGGAGTGCGAGGTCTCGTCCTCCACGTCCGCCGCGTGCTCGACGCCGTCGAGATCGACGGCGACCGCCTCGTGGCCGGTGCCGGTGCATCGTTCCCAGCCGTCGCCAGGAGAGCCGCCGGGGCCGGCCTGGGCGGCCTGGAGTTCGGCGCGGGGATCCCCGGGACCATCGGCGGCGCCGTCGTGATGAACGCGGGCTGGCACGAGTTCGAGATCGGCAACTCGATCGAAACGGTGGACTACCTCGACGAGCAGGGCAACGAGGAGAGCCTCGCCACGGACGACACGACGTTCGGCTATCGCAGCTCGATATTCCGGGGTCGCCGGGGCATCGTTTTGGGGGCAACGCTGCGACTGACGCCGGGGGATGCCGTCGAGATCTCGCGCCGCATGAACGACTTTGCCGAATCGCGAAAGAAGAACCAACCGACCGAGTTGGCGTCGTGCGGCTCCGTGTTCCTGAAACCGGAGGGCGATTTCGCCGGACGTCTGATCGAGGCCGCCGGTTTGAAGGGGACACGCCGCGGTGCGATCGAAGTCTCGCACAAACATGCCAACTTCTTCGTCAACACCGGTGGCGGGACATCGGCCGATGCCCTCGAGCTCGTGGAGTTCGTGGAGAGCGAAGTGGAGCGCGGCTTCGGCGTGCGATTGGTGCGCGAGTTCGAGCTCTGGGCGGANNCGAGCTGTGGGCGGAGGTCTAGGGCAGCCGCTCGTCGTCGATCAGCCCACTCAAGCGGCTGACCAGCGAGGCCCGCGCCTCCTCGTCGAGGACGACCTGGTCGGCCCCGTCGCTCAGCAGGCCCTCGAACAACGCACGTTTGTCTTCGACCACCTGGCGAACCTTCTCTTCGATAGCCCCGCGGGTGACGAAATGAAGCACTCGAACGCTACGCTGCTGGCCCATACGGTGGACGCGGCCGACGCGCTGCTCGAGCACGGCGGGGTTCCAGGGCACCTCGAGGTTGACCACGATCGAGGCCGCATCCTGCAGGTTGAGGCCCAGACCGCCGGCGTCGGTCGAGAAGAGCACGCGGAACTCCGGATCGATGCGGAAACCGTCGAGCAGCGTCGCGCGGGCCTGGCTCTTGAGTCCGCCGTGGAACAGCCCGCAGCGAATCTCGCGCCGCACCAACACGTCGCGGGTCACGAACTCGGCGAGCTGGAGCATGCGCTTCCACTGACTGAAGACGACGATCTTCTCCTCGGACTCGTCGAGCAGTTCCTCGAGAACCTGCGCGAACTCCTCGAGCTTCGGCGATCCGATGGCGCGGACTTCCTCGGGCTCCGGCGGCCGCGGATCGGCGATGCGCGGCTCCCACAACTCCCAGGCGTCCTGGGCGCGTGCGTTGCACAACATGCGCATCCGGGTCAGGGCACGCAACAACCTCTGGATCTCGACTCCGGTCAACGCACGGCCCTGACGCACGAGCGTCGCCACGCGGACCGCCTGCCTGCGGTAGGGCCGGCGTTGCTGCGCGGTCATGCCGGTCCAGAACGTGTTGTCGGTGCGCTCCGGTAGCTGGTCCAAGACTTCACTGCGGTCGCGACGTAGGAAGAACCCGCGCAGCCGCTTGCGTAACACCTCCAAGCCCTCGTACGCGAGGATGCGGCCCTGCGCGTCCTCGACAACATGGAAAGGGCGTAGCCGCCAGCGCGGGCCGAGGGCGCGGCGGTGGAGGAACTCGACCAGCGAGTGCAGCTCGGCCAGCCGATTCTCGAGCGGCGTTCCGGTCAAGACAAAGGCCCATGGAGACTCGAGACGCTTGACCGCGCGCGCCGTCTTGGTGCCCTGATTCTTGATTCGCTGGGCCTCGTCGAGGATGACCAGCTGGGGCTCGGTGGCCCGGATCGATTCGAGATCGCGGAGCAGCAGCTCGTAGTTGAGGATCAGGAAACCTCGGGTCCAGGCCGTGTAGGCCTCGAGCCGCGCGGCACGGGGGCCATCGATGACGTGTGCCAGCTCGCCACAAACCTTCTCCACCTCGCGAGCCCACTGATGTTTGAGTGAGGCCGGGCAGACGACGAGGACCCGCGACATTCCCTGCGCGCGGCGCAGCAACAGGGCCGCGGCGATCGATTGGACGGTCTTGCCCAATCCCATGTCGTCGGCGAGAAACGCGCGCCCACGGCGGGCGAGAAACCGCGCGCCGATTTCCTGGTACGGGTGCAACGTCATCCCCAACCGCGGGACGACGTCGGCCCAGGCGGCGTCGATCGCATCGACGTCCGGGCGGCCGTTCTCCTGTCGTTCGACGATGCGCTCCACGAGCGGGTCCAGGTCTAGCGTCCAGCCCGCTGCGCTTGCCGCGCCGCTGGCGGCTTCCAGCGCGGCGCCGAGCCAGGCATCCGCGGAAGTCCCGTCCGGGACGGGCCGGAGGTAACCGTCCGCGGAGAACCAGTGGCCGAGCGCGGCCGCCCCGCTCCCGGTCGGTGTGTCCAACCGGATCTCCTGCAACGGCTGCGGCATGCGATCGGTCCAGCCCCGCGGTGAGAACCAGACCGACATCACGTGCTGAGGGATCCGTTTCGGTTTTCTCAGGTACCAGCGCTGAACCCGCTGGACGTGCTCACAAGTTCCCAGCTCGTTCTCGGCAAAATCGTCGCAGCTGCAGTTGGATCGTTCGGCCTTGGGGCCGCGGAGGCAAACCCGATGTTTCGTACCGGACCGGTCAACCACCCGGAACGTCGGCGGCTGGTGCTCCGAGGAAACGAGCTCGACGCGATAGCGCCGGCGCCGGCTGCGCTGCCGCCGCGAGGCGATCTCTTCCTCGCGGGCCTGGGAGATGCGTTCGTCACGGGTCAGCGTGCGCTCCCCGCCGCCGAGCACGACGTATCCGGAGAGCGCGGTCGTCGCCGCGGCCGAGCGTCGCGTTCCGCGCCGCGGCCGGCCGCCGTTGCCGCCCTTGGGCACATCGCTCAGCGGAAACCGCAGCGTCTCGACTGCCGCGACCGCGTGCTTGCATGCCGGGGTCGCGCCGTCGGGGCAGGTGCATTCCGAATGCAGCGCGCCGGATTGCAGGCGAACGGTGACCTCGTACGGCTCGGTGCGATGGTCGCGCACACGCGCGTCGAGCCCACTCCCATCGGGCGTCAACCGCAACCACTCGACACGGCCCAGGAGCGCGTCGCGCCGCCCACCGCGAAAAGCACGGCGCCCGGCCCATGCCTCGAGGTCGGAGTCGAGGAGTCGCCGGTCCGCGGGGATCGTCGGTGGCTTGCTCGATGTCGGTGTCTTGCCTCGCGGCACGGGCGCTCCCGGATAACCTGCTGTTGGCGTTTTCTCTCGGGTGAACCCACTAGTCTGCCCCATCGGCGCGACGCGCGGCAACCGAAACCGAGCGGGCTACGCTATGCTCGTTGCGAATCCTCCGAGACACGAGGCTCCTACGTGGCGAAACGGACCGGGAAAAAGGCAACGCTGGATGTCCTGGCGGAGAGGCTGCAAGCCTTTGCCGTCGAGCGGTTCCCCAGCGCGGCGGCCGACCTGTTCGCGGCCCTCGACGCGGTGCTGGCGAGCCGAGACGGAGGGGACGAAGCCGCGATCGAACGCCTGCGCGAACCGGCGCGCAACGCCATCCGCGAGCGCTTCGACGGCGCCGGGCCCGGCTCGTCGCTGGAGACCAGCCCGACGATCCGAGCGGACGCTCGTTACGCGC